>CAYUHJ010000229.1:0-9946 GCA_964444365.1 uncultured Alcaligenaceae bacterium
CCTCTCTCCCCTTGGGGGAGAGGGGTTGGGGGTGAGGGGAAGGGCTTGATGCCGCATGAAGCTTCACGCCCATATTTGAAGGGTCAATTCTCGTGGGCCTTCCCCTTACCCGGCCTGACGGCCACCCTCTCCCCCACGGGGAGAGGGTCCATGCACGGTGCGATTCTGTACCGGGATTATAACGGCATGAATCACTGATCTCGGCGATTCCGTAGTCGCATCCCAACCGGCGATCTCGTCTCCCATCGCGGCATTTCCGGGCGAATCCGCGAACCCCGTCCGTCCCGCGGCTGTCCCTCCTCCGCAAGCACGCGATCATGTCCGACGGGTCGGGGCGACGACGCCGGCGTGGTTGGATGCGAATCGGATGCATTGAAGGATTCCCCTCGTCGCACCTGGGAGAGTTACACCGATGGTCCCGCTTTACACGCTGATGTTGACGGCCCTGGCCGGGGTGAAGTGGGCGCTCGCCGGCCGCGCCGCCCGGACGGAGAAGAAGTACACCCGCGCCGCGCTCGACGCCGAGAAGCTCGCGCGGGAACTGCAGACGAAGCCGGGCGCGCCGGGCCACGCCGACACGTTCGCCCAGGCCAAGCGGCAGTACGAACTCGGCCGCGTGGTCGAGCACCGCGACCGGCTCGAGGCCAAGTTCCTGACCTGCCAGGGCAAGGCGGAGAAGGTCGCCGCCGTCGTGGCGAAGCTCCGGAACTGGAACGGCCGGGTCGTCCCGTACCTGCTCGGCGTCGCGGACGTGGTCCTCGTCCTCGTGCTGCTCGACCGGCTCGGGTTCCCGCACGGGATGGACGTGACCGCGGTCCGGGCGTGGGCCGAAGCTCTGGTGAAGTAACGCGACAGCCGCGACGGCAACGGAGCGGCCGTTCCACGGGTGAGATCGACCATCGTCGGGCGAACCGTTTGCCCTGAGATGGTGTGCTCTCACCCGTGAAGCGGCCGCTCCCGCTCGGTCGCGGCTCTCGTTGTTGACTCGCGGCACCGGCGGGATACGCTGAGCCGCGATGTCGATCACGTCGAACAGCTTGCTGATGCGCCTCCAAACCGCCGCGTCCGACGCCGACTGGCGGCGACTCGTGGACGTGTACGCCCCCGTCGTCCGCGGCTGGCTCGCCCGCTACCACCTCCAGCCCGCCGACGCGGACGACCTCGTGCAAGACGTCCTCGGCGTGCTCGTCCGCGAACTCCCCGCGTTCCGGCACAACGGCCGGACCGGGGCGTTCCGCCACTGGCTGCGGGTCGTCGCCGTCCACCGGGTCCGCAACTTCTGGCGGGCGAAGCAATCCGCCCCGAGCCCCGGCCTGATGGACGACCTCGCCCGGCTCGAAGACGCCGCCAGCGACCTCAGCCGGCAGTGGGACGCGGACCACGACAGGCACGTCGTCGCGAAATTCCTGGACGTGATCGAACGCGACTTCGAGCCGACCACGTGGCGGGCGTTCCGCCGGGTCATGTTCGACGGGGCGGCGGCGGCGGACGTGGCGGCGGAACTCGGCATCTCGCCGAACGCGGTGTGGATCGCGAAGTCCCGGGTGCTGCACCGGCTCCGGCAGGAGGCGGCCGGGTTGCTGGATTGACGCGGTTCGCCCGACTGTAGCGTGACCCGTGCCCCGCCCCGCGGCCGCATCCGGGGGTTCGCCCTCACCGCGCGTTCGGCCCCGTGGTAGAACGACTACCGGGACACGCACGGGAGGGCGGGAACATGACTCGTCTCGGAATCGGGTTGCTGGCGGTCGCGGTGGCGGGGGGCTGTACCAAGACGCCGCCGCCGATCCAGGTCGCAAGGCCGATCGAAACGGACCCGACGCCCGCCGCGGTGAAACTGGAAAAGACGCCGGCCCCGGCGAAGTCGGACCCCGCGTCGGTCGCCGTCGTCGAGGCCGCCCTCAAGGCCCACACCGGCGGCAAGCCCGAGTTGCTCGCCGGGTGGAAGTCGACCTCGTACAAGCTCGACGGCGTCGTCACCCCCCGGACCCCGACCGCCGCGACGCTCGAAGTGAAGATGGAATGGCCGGGCAAGTTCCGGGCGAACTGGCAGCTCGGCCCGCAGGTCGCGTACTCCCAGGTCCGCAGCGGGGACGCGGTGTGGTTCGAAACCAAGGGCGGCGAGAAGAACCTCGCCGAGCCCGAGAAGGCCCGCGACCTGATCACCGACACCCCCGGCGAATGGCTCGGCTTTCTCGGGTGCCTGACGGACCCGTCGGTCGTCGTCGGCCCGTACCCGCCGGCCGACGCACTCGACCGCCCGACGGTCGGCGTCCGGGTGTGGTCCCCGCTGTTACCCCCCGCCGCGCTGCACTTCGAGGCGGACACGAAGCGGCTCGCCCAGGTGACGGTCCTCGGCCGCGAGAACGGGAAGGACGTGACGAAGGAGTTCGTCTACAAGAAGGGGGCCGTCTTCACGTTGCCGAACGGGGTGCTCCTGCCGGACGAGCGGGTCGTGAAGATCGACGGCTCGCCGATCGCGGAGTGGAAGCTCCTGTCCGCCGAGTTCGGCGCGCCGGTCGACGCGAAGGGGTTCGAACCGCCGAAGTAAACAGCCCGCGCAAGTCGCCCACTTTGCCGCATCCCCAGATCGGGCCGGGTGTGTCGCCCGGCCCTTCCGCTGACGACGCCCCCGCCGCGGGTCACACCGCGGCGGGGGTGTTCGTTCCGCGTTCCGGCCGCCTACCATGACGGTGTCCCTTCCCGACGACCGAGGCGGCACGGCATGACGACGCGGACCGAACCCCCACCCTGGGCCGCGGCCCTCGGACGCATCCCGAGCGGGCTGTTCGTCGTCACGGTCCGCTCCCCCCACGGCGAGACCGGGATGCTCGCCAGCTGGGTCCAGCAGTGCTCGTTCGACCCGCCGCAACTGACCGTCGCCGTGCGGAAGGGCCGTTACCTCCTCGACTGGCTGACCGACGGCACCCCGGTCGCCGTGAACGTCGTCCCCGAGGGCGGCAAGGGCCTCGTCGCCCACTTCGGCAAGGGGTTCGACCCCGGCGAACCCGCGTTCGAGGGGCTGGAAGTCACTCGTTCCGGCGATTCTGCCGCGGTTCTTGGTGCAGCCCTCGCCTGGGTCGACTGCCGCGTGACGGGCCGGTTCGACGCCGGGGACCACGCCCTCATCCTGGCCCGCGTCGTCGGCGGGGCCGTCCAGCACGAGGGGAAGCCGACTACCCACGTGCGGAAGGACGGGTTACGATATTAGTGCGGGTTTGGTCCGCCAGAATCGCGTCTCGGAGCATAGCCCCATGGCCACACCGTTGAAGCCAGCGATTCCGAGAATCGACGACCGCCTCCCGCTTGGGGAGCAGAGTGACACGGAATCGGCGGTGTTCGTCGTCCGAATTCCACCGCTGGCCTATCTTCTCGCGATGACGAATCTATTCTGGTCCGCGATTCGACACCCGCTTTCCGAAACGACGATCGACCTCAGCACCGGGCGGGTTCTGTACCGGTCGTAGTTGTTCCGAAGGATCTCATCGTGGCCAAGGACAAGCCGGCAACCGACACCGAACCGTCGACGAGTGGTTCGGTTTCTCAAGGGCGAAAAACACTCCCTGTCATCACGCAAAACCGCATGTTCGCCGGGCTGATCCTGATTGTGACGGCCGCGTTCGCCGTCTCGTTACTCGGGCTGGGTGTGCTCGCGTTGTTCGGCAAGGATCCGCCGACGGCACACCAATCGAAGTTTGCCGATGCGTGTGACTTCACCTTGAAGGTGACGCTCGGTGCCTTGGTCGGCTTGCTGGGTGGTCGGGCTGCGGCCCCAGACCGCATGGAAGTCTCGTCGAAGTCGTGAGGCAGTTCTCATGTCCGACCCGATCATCTCCCCCGACACGCAACGGGCCGAACGGCTCCCCCCGCGGCAGGTGCTGACGCACAAGTGGCCGGTGCTGCACGCCGGGCAGGTGCCGAAGTTCGACGCCGCGAAGTGGGATTTTACCGTCTTCCCGGTGCCGTTCGTGTCGAAGGTGACCCGGTTCTCCTGGGACCAGTTCCGGGCGCTGCCGCGGGTCAAGGTGTTCGCGGACATGCACTGCGTCACGCGGTGGTCGAAGCTCGACAACATGTGGGAAGGCGTCCCCACGCGGGAACTGCTCAAGCACGTCACGCCGTCGCCGGCCGCGAAGTTCGTCATGGTCCACTGCGAGCACGGGTTCACGACGAACCTGCCGGTCGACGACTTCTTCGGCGACGACTGCCTGTTCGCGCTGGCGCACAACGGCCAGGACCTGACCCCGGACCACGGCTGCCCGGTGCGGCTGGTCGTGCCGAAGCTGTTCGCCTGGAAGAGCGCGAAGTGGGTCCGCGGGGTCGAGTTCATGGCCGCCGACCGCCCCGGCTTCTGGGAGAGCTGGGCCAACGGCGGCTACCACATGCGCGGCGACCCGTGGGCGGTGGACGAGAGCGGCGACGGGCAGCGGTTTCGCAAGGAGTGAACCGACCCGAAACCCAGAGGTCGTCCCGACCCGAACAGGCGGGCGGGGTCCGGACAATGACAGCGGCAGGGATTCGAACCACTCACTGCCGTTCGCGGCTCCTGAAGTCGCCCGTTACTTCCCCACGTGTTCGACCAGTAACACCGCGAAGTTGTGCAGGAAGTGGAGCAGGATCGGCAGGGCCAGCCGGCCGGTGCCGACCCGCACGTAGCCGAGTCCCGCCCCGAGGAGCACGAGCACCGGCCACGACACCACGCCGCCGACGTGGGCCATGCCGAACACCACCGCCGACACCCACACCGCGCCGTGCGTCCCGAGGTGGGGGCGGAGGTGGCCGAGCAGCAGGTAGCGGAAGAAGAACTCCTCCACGACCGCCGGCTGGACGCAGACCAGCACGATCGCCCACAGGCCGTCGCCCAGCCCGATCCCGACGGTCGCGTTCCCGTCCGGCCGGAGGACCAGTTGCAGGGCGGAGTGGTACGCGACGTTGAACCCGAACAGCACCAGGAACCCCGGCACCGACGCCAACCACGCCAGCCCGCGGCCCCACGCCGTCGGCTCCCCCGGCCGCGGCGGCCGGCCCGCGAGCAGAACCGCGAGCAGGACGAGAACCGTGTCGACCAGTTCCACCGCCTTCAGGTCCCGGATCATCCGCTCCCGGATCGCCGAGTCCGGCTCCCACGTCGGGTCCGACGGGAGCACGACCGTCGCGCCCAGGGTGACGAACAGGATCAGCGTCTGCACCGCGTAGAACGCCATCACGACGAGCAGCGGACCGATCGGGGGCGGGGGCGGCGGGGCGGGTTCGGCGGGCGGGTCCGGGGCGGCGCGGCGGGGGGTCGCCCACGCCGGCGGGTCGTCGAACGCGAACGGGTTCTCGAACAGCGGGGCTTCGACCGGTAGCGGCGTCAGCGTCGGGACGTCGTCGGCCGGCAACGGCGGAAGGAGTTTGGCGACGGGAATGCCGGCGGCCGGCGTGTCGGACCCCGCGCCCGGGCCGGACTCGCTGAACGGGGGGTCGGTCGGGGTCAAGTCCATCGCGGCTCCGGAGCCCGACGCGGGAGAGGCACCGGTCAGTCTGGCAGCCCGGGCCGGCGAACGCAAGCCGCCGGGCGAAAGTTCCGCGGTCCGTATACCACCCCGACCCGCACCGCGAGAACGACCCATGCTCACCCTGTCCGCCGACGTCGCCGCCGCGCTGCGAGCCGGGCACCCGGTCGTCGCCCTCGAATCGACTCTGGTGTCGCACGGGCTGCCGTGGCCGGCGAACCTCGACACCGCCCGCGCCGCCGAGACCGCCGTCCGGGACGGGGGGGCCGTCCCCGCCACGATCGCTGTGCTGGCGGGAACCCCGACCGTCGGGCTGAGCGAGGCGGAACTGACGGCGTTCGCCCAGGCGAAGGGGACGTTCAAGGCCAGCCGCCGGGACCTCGGGGCTGCCGTCGCGCTGGGCCGCACCGCCGGGACGACCGTGTCCGCCACGATGGCGCTCGCCCGCGCCGCCGGCGTCCGGGTGTTCGCCACCGGCGGCATCGGCGGCGCGCACCGGCGGACCGCGCCGGCCGACCCGTTCGACGTGTCCGCGGACCTGGTGGAACTGGCCCGGACGCCGGTGCTGGTCGTGTCCGCGGGGGCGAAGAGCATCCTGGACTTGCCGCAAACGCTGGAAGCTCTGGAAACCCTGGGCGTGCCGGTGATCGGGTTCCGGACGGACGAGTTCCCCGCGTTCTACACCCGCGGCGGGGGCGGGGAGGTGTCGTGCCGGGTCGAAACGCCCGCGGAGGCGGCCGCCGTGTTCGCCGCGCACGTCCGCGCCGGCGGGGCCGGGGCGGTGCTGGCGAACCCGCTCCCGCCGGAACAGGCCGTCCCGGCGGACGAGTTCGCCGCCGCGTTGCAGCACGCCGAGGCCGACGCCGTCGCGGCCGGGATTTCCGGCCCGCGGTCGACCCCGTTCCTGCTCGCCCGCATCGCGGAACGGACCGGGAACCGCACCCTCGCCGCGAACCGGGCGCTGATCGTCGCGAACGCGCGGCTGGCGGCGGAGGTGGCGGGGTGCCTCCGGCCGCTTCTCACGGATCGGCCGGCCGGCGACGACAATCCCTGAGCCCGTTCGCGAACGGCGGCGGGGCGTTCGCGAACCCTCGGCTTCGGCCCGGTCTTGCCGCACCCCGCGAGGCCGGCCGCCAACAAGGCCAGTGCCGAAAAACCGGCATCGCGTGTGCCTCCCGATTTTGGCCACATCTGACACTGTCACGGCTTTCACTGGACGAGCCGTGGCAGTGGGAGTGAAAGAGGCACAGCCACCGGCATCCCCACACGCCGGGCGGTTCGCCTTTCCGCAGCCGATTCGGTAAATGACAGCACCGTCCCTCCCGCCGCCCCCCCAAGACTGGAAAGATTGGAGCCGCCGCGATGACCCCGCCCGAAGAGGCCGCGTTCTGGGCCAAGATCGCGGAGAACCCGGCCGACGACCTGCCCCGGCTCGTGTTCGCCGACTGGCTCGACGAACGCGACGACCCCCGCGCCGCCTGGATGCGCGACGGGGAGTTGGCCCGGTACATGGGTCCGGGCGTCGACAGCCCGTTGCCGGCACTGCTGGTCGCGCTCCAATCGGACGAGGTCGAGGACGAGAAGCTCGCCTGGTACAGAGCCCAGGAGCTGTTCGTTCGGGTCGGCGAGCCGGCCGTTGCCCCGCTGCTGGAACTGTGTCGGGGCGAGGTCCGCACCTCCGACATGGCGAAAGCCGGCGAGGCGCTGGCGCGATTCGACGGCGACCTGCTCGCGCCGCACGTTGACGAATTCATCCGACTCTTGCCGCTGACCACGTCCATCGCGTGCGAAGCCTTGACGAAGATCGGCCCCGCCGCGGCCCCGGCGTTGCCGCACATCCTCGAAGCGGAACGAATCCATCACATCCCCGGCGGCACGCTCGCGGCGTTCGCACGGGCCATCGGCCCCGCGGCGGGACCGGCCGTGCCCCGGCTTATCGAGCTGCTACTGGAGGATCGGTACGACGCGCTCCACGCACACGGCCCCGCCCTCGTCGCGATCGGCTCGCACACCCTCGATCGCGTTTTCGACGCCTTGAATCGCCTGGACGACGAGCGCGTCGGCGACTACTCACGAGTTCTCGGGCTGTACGGCGAGGCGGCGGTCCCGCGGCTCACGGCGGCCCTGGACGAGCCGCCGGGGGCGAGGCGCACGGTCGCGTTGCTCGCCCTGGGTCTAATTGCGCCAACAGCGGTGGTCCCGCACATGGCGGCCGCGCTCCGAACGGAAGCCGAGCCGGTTCAGGAACTCATTCTGGACTCGCTACGAGAGATGGGGCCGACCGCCTTTCAAGCGGTTCCCGCCATCCGGGAGGTTTTGCAGCGGTCGGACAGTTACGGCGTGCAGGAGTCCGCCGTCCGCGCACTGGCCGAAATCGCCGGCGACGGTCAGGTTCCCGAGGTGATCGAGCAACTGGCGAGCCCGGACCCGGCGGTTCGGCTCGCCAGCCTGCGCGTGCTGGGTCACTTCGCCAGCAGCAGTTCCGAAGACGTCGTCGAACCGCTCCGCCCCCTCCTCGCCGACCCGGACCCGCGCGTTCGCACTTCGGCCGCGGACGTGCTCGCCCAGGTGAAGTCGGCCGCGGCCCCGGCGGTGCCGGAACTGCTCGTCGCGATGCGCGACCCGGTGGAAGCCGTCCGCATCGCCGCGACGCGGACCGTCGACGGGATGCAGCACGAGGAGCCGCGGATGCTCGGGGCGCTGCTCGCCGCCCTGGCGGACGAGAGCGAGGAGGTCCGCCACGCGGCCGCGCACGGGTTGCTGGAGTGGGGCCGACTCTACCCGGAACACGCCGCGGCCGTCTTCGCCCGGCTCACCGACCCCGACCCGTACGTCGCCCGTGCCGCGGCGACGCTCATGGGCAAGGCCACCGAGCCGACGCCGGAACTGATCGCCCACTTCCGCAACACGATCCGCACGGCGGAAGACGCCGCCGACCGCGTGACCGCCGCCACGAGCCTCGCCAAGCTCAAGATCACCGACCCGGACGTGCTCGCGGAGGTGTTCGCCGTCTTCGACGAAACCGAGGAGCAGGAGATGGCCTGGCCGCTCGTCGAGATCGGCGACGCGGCGATTCCCTACCTCGTGCGGCGGCTCGAAACCCTGCCGGCCCGGCGGTACGACATCCTCTCGGGGTACTGGTGGAATCGGTCAGACATGGATTTGACGCCGCTGGTCGGCGTTACGATCGACCTCCTGTCGGACCCGGAAGACCTTGTCCGACAGCAGGCCGTGCAACTGCTCCAGAAGATCGGCAAGCCCGCGGCGTCGGCCGCGCTCCCCCGGTTGCTGGAACTGTTCGACGACGAGTACTTCGGTGTTCGATGGCACGCCGTCACCGCCGCGGCGACGGTCGCGCCGGTGCCCGCGGACGTGCTCGACCCGCTCGTCCGGGTGTACGCCGGCGCGGACCATTACCTTCGGAAGTCTGTCATCGAGGCGCTCGCGATTCTCGACGTGCCCGCGTCGGCGAAGCTGCCGCACTTCCTGACGGCCCTCCGTGACGACGACACCGACGTGGTGAAGCAGTCGCTGGAGGGGATCGCGGCACTGGGGTCGGAGGCGGCCGCCGCGGTGCCGGACCTGATCCCGTTGCTGTTGCACACCGGAGAAGTGCGGATCCCCGCGATCGCCGCGCTGGCGAAGATCGGCGACGCCGCAACGGTCGTCCCCGCGTTGCTCCCGCACCTGGACGACACCGAAGACGGGGTGCGGCAGAGCACGGTCGAAGCCATCGGCAGCTTCGGCCCGGCCGCCGCGGTCGCCGTGCCCGAACTGACGCGGCTCCTCACCGACGACGACGAGGATCTCCGCCGGGCGGCGGCCGAGGCGTTGGCCCAACTCGGGGCGGCAGAAGCCGCCGGCGTCGTGGTCGACGACCTGGTGCAGAAGTTGGCGGCCCCCAACGGCTACGACCGGCTCGCCGCCGCCCAGTCGCTCGGAGCCTTGGGCGAGGTCGCGGCCCCGGCCGTTCCGGCGCTGGCCCGGGCGCTCCGCGACCCCGCGTGGGGCGACGTCCGCACGGACACCCGAAAGCGGTTCACGGTGATGGGCATGATCCTCATGCCGATGGAGCAAATCGAAGCCCTCGGCGAGATGGACCAGCGGATGTTCCTGCCCGAAGTCCTCAAACAGATCGGCACCCCGGACGTGTACCCCGTGCTCGCCGAAGCGCTGTCCGACCCGAACCCGGTCGTTGCGGGCGGAGCGGAGAATGCGCTGGAAGACTCGCTGCCCGCGTGCGCCGAGTTCGTCCGCGGCCTGCTGGACCACCCGGACGAGGACGTCCGCCGGCGGGCGAACGCCATCCTCAACCCGAGCACCGGCGAAGACTGATCTCGAATCGAGTGGATTCTTGATTCTGTCTCCCCTCTCCCCGCCGGGGAGAGGGGTCGGGGGTGAGGGGATTCGCTTCCTCCACTTGCAATCGCGGATCGGGGCGGTCGGTTCACCCC
>CAYUHJ010000230.1:0-9942 GCA_964444365.1 uncultured Alcaligenaceae bacterium
ACCTACAAGAATCTCGTCACCTCATCCGCTTGAACTCCACTCCCTGGAACTCGACGCCGCTCACCGAGCCGTCGGCCGCGAGGCGGAACGTCGCCTGCCCGTCTTGCCACATGTACGGCCACAGTCCGGTCTGTTTCGGAATGTGATAAGTGTCGTAATGGAAGTGCTCCATCACTTCGGTATACACGGCGTAATTCATGACGAGCTTGTCGCCGTCCGCCGCGAACGTCACCTTGCCGTATCCGGGGTGCTCGTAGACGCCGGCCACCGACTTCGCGGGGACGCTCGGGGTCGTCCCCTTCTTTCGCTTCGCGAGCCGCTTCTCGTTCTCGCCGTCGAGCAGTTTTTCCAGCCCCTCGACCGCGTCCTGGTGCCGGCGGTTCCAGTCCACATCCGGCAACCCGTGGAGCAGGTCCACGATGCGATAACCCAGCGCGAACGGCAGCGGAGACCGGTGGCGGTTGTTCAGCACCACGATGCCGAGGTTCGACTTCGGGACGAGCAGCACGAACGAGGTGAACCCGTCGATCGAGCCGCCGTGGTGGACGAGTTTCAACCCGCGATAGTCCGCGACGAACCACCCGAGGGCGTAGGTGCCTTGAACGGTGAAGTCGTCCGTCACCGCGCGGATCGGCAGCGGCACCGCGACCGACACCGGGGCGTGCGTCTGGGCGTGAACCGCGGGGTTCAGGATGCGCTTGTCGCCGAGCTTGCCGCCCGCGAGCTGGAACCGGACCCACTGAGTCAGGTCGCGGGCCGTCGAGTTGATGCCCCCGGCCGGGGCCGTCGCGTCGAGCGGGAAGAACGGGATCTCCTCGACCTTGCCGTCCGGCTTGCGCACGTGCGGCTTGGCAAAGTTCTCGGACTTCTGCGATTCCGCGACCCGGAAGTTCGAGTCCTTCATCCCGAGCGGGTCGAGAATCCGGGTGCGGACCACGTCCTCCCACTCGGCCCCGGCCGCGTTCCCGACGGCGAGCCCGGCCGCGATGAACATGAGGTTGTTGTACTGCCACTCCGCGCGAAACCCCCTCGTGTGCGGCACGAACGCCGACCGCCGGACGAGTTCCTCGCGGTTCCAGTCGCGGTTGTGCCAGAGCAGGTCGTGCCGGGGCAACCCGGTTCGGTGCGTCAGCAGGTCGCGGATCGTCACCTCGCGGTCGGCCGTGCCGTCGTCGAGGCGGAACGACGGCACGTGCTTGCGGACGGGGTCGTCCCAGCCCATCTTCCCCTCCGCGACCAGGGCCGCCGCCGCCGTCGCGGTGAACGCCTTCGAGCACGACGCGATCGGGAACAGGGTATCCGGCGTCACTTCCCTTCCGCCCAGAGACCGGGTGCCGAAGCCTTTCAGATACGCGACCTTGTCGTCCCTCACGATCGCGAACGACACCCCCGGCACTTCGAAGAATTTTCGGGCGCGTTCGACTTCCTCGTCGACGGTTTTCGGGTCGAACTCCTGCGCCTGGGAAGTGGAAGCGAACGCAACGAGGACGCAGGCCAGTAGCAATCGCATGACGTGGCTCCGGAGGTGCGGCACAGAAAAGAATCTTTGACAGGATGAACAGGATTCACACGGATCAAGTATTCAAATCGTGCTGATCCTGTTCATCCTGTCAAAGCTCGGGATGGATTTCTCTGTGAACCGTTGTGGATCTTTTTGCCTTTGTGGTGAAATCCGGAGGCCAGTCAACCGGCCGCCACTTCCGGCGGCGGGGCAATCTTTCGCGATCTGAGATTCCACAACACCCCGCGGCGGGGGGCGACCAGCAGGGACACGACGACGAACGCCGTCGCACAGAGGACGATCGTCGGCCCCGTCGGAACCGGCCGGCCGCGGTCGCTGAGGACGTGACTGAGCAGCGTTCCCGCCACGCCCGCGGACGCGCCGAACACGGACGCGAGACCCGTGACCCGCCCCAGCCGGTCCGACCACTGCCGGGCCGCGACCGCGGGGGCGACCACGAGGGCACTCATCAACACGACGCCGACGGCTTGCAATCCGACGACCACGCCGACGACCACGAGCGTCGTCAGCAGCAAGTCGAGCCGGCGGGCGGGAAGGCCGAGGCTCGCGGCGAAGTCCGGGTCGAACGCGACGACCTTGAGTTCCTTCCAGTACAGCGCGAGGACGAGTACCGCGAACCCGCCGAACCCGGCGATGGCCCACAGGTCGTCGGCCCGCATGATGGCGGCCTGGCCGAACAGGTAGCGCTCGAGCCCGTGGTTCGCCGCGCCGGGGACGTGTTTTTTGATGTAGGTCATCAGCAGGATGCCGAAGCCGAAGAAGACGGCGAGTGCCCCGGCAAGGGCCGTGTCGAACGGGACCCGCGTCCGCCGGACGATGCCGGTCACGGTAGCCATCGCGACCCACCCGGCGACCGCCGCCCCGACGGCGAGCACGGCCGGCTCGCGCACCCCGAGCAAGAACGCGACCGCCACCCCCGGCAGCGCCGCGTGCGAAACCGCATCCCCGACGAGGCTTTGCCTCCGCACGACGGCGAACGTGCCGACCGCCCCGGTGACGGCCCCGAGCCCGCCCGCTCCGAGCGAAACGGTTTGCACGGACGGATCGGCGAGCAGTGACAGGAGGGTGTCAGTGGGCATGAACTGGGTCCGATTCCACAATGACAGCTTGCCGCTGTTCGAGATGAGCTCGGACGGCAGCTACTAACTGCTGATCCTCGACGTCCCACACTTCGACATCGGCCCAACCGGCGACGTTGGCCACCAGTTGCCCGATCCGCCAGTGGGGGTAGCGACGAGCTAACTCAGCGAGAGCGGCGAAGATTTCGTCTCTGTCGGGGTCGGTCATGGAATGGATTCCGGAACTTCAAGCAGCGCACAGCCATTCATGCCAATGAACGCACACGAACCGACTCGGAAATGAGCGAATTTCCCATATGGAAACTCTTCTTGTAGCACGCCAAGAGGTGATTCCAAAACTTCCGATTCGGTGAAGCCAGCCTTCATCGCTGCGGCCACTAACTCCGGGGACTTCGGTGAAGCTTCGCTCCACACGATCTTTGCGTCTTCGACTTCAGGATAGGTAAGCATTACGAATTTCATCACGCCCCCGGCAGTTCCAGGCGGAAGCACGCGCCGACGCCGCCGTCGGCGGGGCGGTAGCTGAGGGTGCCGCCGAGCATGTCGGCCCACTGCTTCGCGAGAGCGAGGCCGAGGCCGGCCCCGCCGGTGTGAGCGTTCGACTCCTTGCCGCGGCGGAACGCCCGGAAAATGCTGCCGCGTTCGCGCGGCGGGACGCCCGGTCCGCGGTCCTCCACCTCGAAGACGATCCGGCCGCGCTGCCCCGGCTTCGCCCAGACCCAGATCCGCGGGTCGGCGGCGTCGCGGGCGTACTTGCGGGCGTTGTCCACGAGATTCCCGACGATCTGGGCGGCAATCCGCATGTCTGTGTGAACCTTCTGCTCGGCGGGGACCGTCGCGACCACGACGAGTTCCTTCCCCTCCGCGGCACAGCGGTCGGCCCACGTGTCCCGCACCTGCCCGACGAGGTCCGCCACTGGCGTCGCCTGCCGGCACGCCCGCACCGACCGCTTTTCCAGCTTCGCGAAGTCGAGGACGTTCTCGACCAGTTGGTTCAGCCGGGCGGACTCGGCGGCCAGCGTGTTGAGGTATTCTTTCTGCTTCTCCTCGTCGCGAATCATGCCGCTGGTGAGCAGGTCGAGGTACAGCCGCATCGACGTGAGCGGCGTGCGAAGTTCGTGCGTCACCGCGGAAACGAATCGGATGCGGCGTTCGGACAGCTTGAGCAGCGACCACCCGCCGACACCGACGGCGACGAGTGCGACGAGCGCCGCCGCCCACGCGAGGGCCAACCCCATTCGCAGGGGCGTCCACCCGGCGGCGGCCGGCGGCGGGAGCGGGCCGGGGTCGAGTTGCACGGGCAGGGCGGTCATCGCCCGTTCGGGGACGAGTTCCTCGGCGTGCCGGACGGGGGTCAGGCTCGCGTCCGGGAACAGGTCGGACACTTTCTTGCCGAGTTCGCCGCGAAGGCCGGGCCAGTCGAGCAGCACACCCTGGTAGACGGTCTTGTCCTCGATGGTGGCGGCGCGGACGAGAACGAGAACTTCCGTCCCGTCGGCGGCGGTCAGCCAGCGGGGGCGAAGCGGGCCGACGTGGACGGGGACGGCGCGGAAGCCGGGGCCGGGCTTGCGGACGCCGGCGGGCACCGGACCGAGCGTGTCGCCGGGTTTCGGTTCGGACTTGAACCGGTCGTCGCCGAGCGGCGACCGCTTGGCGGACCCGCGCACCAAATCGTCGAGGCGGCCCAGGGAGCGGCGGTCACGGCTCGAACCGGACTCTTGCTCCTTGGCGAGATTCTTTTGCACGGCGTCCTTCGCCTCGCCGCGGAGGCGGGCCATCGCCTCGTCGTAGGCGGCGGCCAGTTGCCGGGCGGCGGCCGCATCGTTGGCCGACTTCCGGAGGGCCTCGGCGGCTTCCTTGGTCTTCTCGACGTTCGCCTTCGAGTCCTGCTCCGGGGGAACGCCGACGACGGTCACCTTCCCGCCGGTGACAGTTAACACCACACCGGGAGGCTGGGCGTCGGAGAGTTTCGCGTCGTTCTTGCCGTCCGCCTGCTGCTTGTCGTTGTTGGAGAGAACGTTCGCCCCCGGCTTCCCGGACAACGTCTGAGGCTCGTAACTGCCCCGACCCTCGAACACCCGCTGGGCCAGTTGCATCCGGCCGTTGAACTCGACGAGCCGGGACTGGTCTTCTCGCTGTTGATACTCGTTCTGCATCACCTTGTTGGAGTACCACCCCGGGTCGGACGCCGTCGCCCGGCTGTTGGAGGATACCCCGGCGGACGGGCGAGGAATCGGGGCCGTTTGGGCCTGGAGCTCGGCCGAGTTCGCGTCAGGCCGAACGCTCGGGACAGCCGGAGACGCGGTCATCGGGGGCGGGGCAACGGGAGGCGCAGCAGCAGGGGGAACCTGGCCGGGCGACACCCGAACGATGGTCGGCCGGGGGACGCCCTTGGCCGGGATCACGCCCGCCCCGGCCGTCTGAACGGGCGGCTGGCGGACGGGGCGCTCGAACGCGAAGGGTTCCCCGGTATCGGATTCCGCCGGGGGCGGGACGTAGACGGCAGCAGCGCGGCCGGGACGCTTGGCAGCGGACGCCTCGTCGAGCCGGGGGAACTGCACGGCGAACGGGGTCTCGTCCGCGATCGTGCGTTCACTCTCGGCCAGGGTCGGGATCAGTTCGTGGGCGGGGAACTTCGCTTCGAGCTCGGCCAGGCGCTCGCGGCGGGCGGGGGTGCAGTTCGCGGTCGACCAGTTCAGCGGCGGGTTCTGCAACCGCTCGGCGAGCTCGGTTTCGAGGACCTGCGGCGATTCCCAGCCGGTTTCCGGGTCGATCTGGAAGTGCAGCAACATCCACGGCGGGACGTCGGTCGACAGCAGCGGCGACGGGTTGCGGGCGACGCCGAGTTCGAGGCCGGTGGCCCCGGTGTCGATGGCGGAGTAGGTGGCGTGCAGGGGGGAGTAGTGGGCGAACGGCCGGTTGTTTTCGAGGCCCAGGGCGAAGAGCATCTGCCCGTCGAGCCGCCAGAGGGCGAGGCGTTCCTTGTTGGAGCGTTCCGCCCGGTTGTCCGCCTCGATGCGGGACGTTTCCACCTCCAGGGCGGCGTGGGTGACCCACCCGAGGCCGCCGGCGACGAGGGCCGCGACGAACAGGAACGCGCCACACGCCCCGGCGGGGCCGTTCAGCCGGCGGATCACGGGTCAGTCCTCTCTCACGGTGAGTCCGGGTCCGGCCATGTACCCGTGGGCCCGCACCGTCACGATGGCTTCGGGGTGGTCCTCCCCCGAGGGGTCTTTCAGCTTCGCCCGGAGCCGGGCGATGTGCATGTCCACGGCCCGCGTTTCGAGGCCGGCGGTGCCGATGCCCCAGACGCGGCCCAGCAACTCTTCCCGGGACACGGCCCGGTCGCGGTTCGACACCAGATATTTTAGCAGAGCGGCTTCCGTCTCGGACAGGTCCGTTCGATCCTGATCCGACCACCGGACTTCCCGGCGTTGGAGGTCGATCTCACTGCGGCCGAACTGACAGACGCAGACTTCGACCGGCTTTTTCAGCGTCCGCCGGAGGACGGCTTCCACCCGGGCGATCAGTTCGCGGGCGGAGAACGGCTTGACGACGTAGTCGTCCGCCCCCATTTTCAGGCCGCGGACGCGGTCGTCTTCGCTGCCGCGGGCGGTCAGGATGATGACCGGCCGGGTGGGGCAGACCCGCCGCAACTCCGCGAGGACTTCCATCCCATCCCGTTTGGGCAGCATGAGATCGAGCAACACGAGGTCGATCCCGCCGGCGACGCCTTCCTTCAACCCGGCGGGGCCGTCGGCGGCCTCGGTCACGTCGTACCCGGTCAACTTCAGAGCGTCCACGATCCCCCGGCGGATGGCCGGCTCGTCTTCCACGACCACGACACGCGCCTTCGGCATGGCTGGACCCTTCCCGGACTCGGAGCCTACTGCATAGACGACGACCGGGGCTGTTACGATTGACCGAAACTCTTGTAGGGTGGGTCGAGCCGCTTCGGCGAAGACCCACCGGCTTTGGCAATCACTCGTTGCCCCTTCGGCGAAGACCCACCGGAATGGCAACGAGCGAGTGCCGCTTCGGTGGGTCTTCGCCGAAGCGGCTCGACCCACCCTACAAATCACTTCGCCAGGAACGCGCCGATGTTCACGTTCCGGTCGAAGGCCAGCCGGTACTCGTAGTCGATCGTCAGCGCCTTGTCGCCGTTCTGCTTCGGTTCGAGCTTCACGTCCCACCGGAGCAGGTTCTTCGGCTTCTCGTCGCGGACGTACAGCGGGTCCTTGCTCGGGTCCACGCTCGACTTCACCAGCACCACCTCGATGGCGTTCGACGCTTCCGCGTGCGGCATCCGGTCCCACACCTGGACTTCCACCGGCGTCGTCTTATAGCTGTTGAGCAGGATCTGGTACTTGAACGTCAGCACCTGGTTCCCGCCCTGGGTGGTGCGGGCCTTGTCGATGAGCTTGCGGCCGGCGGACAGCTGCGGGTCCGCCCCGAACCCGACGGTGAACGGCTTGCCGATCGCGACCAGCGGCAGCTTCGTCTGGCCGACGAAGTCCGTGCCGAGGTACACCGTCGCGTCGCCGGGGAGCAGGATGTACTCGGTCGTGTTGGTCAGGTCCGCGAGGCGGTAGACCTTCGTCGTCAGCACCGGAAGCGCCTTGTAGTAGAATTTCGGGGCCACGTCCAGCCGGGCGATTTCGAGGATCTGTTCGTCGTTGCGGGTCGGGAGCGTCAGCTTGTTCTTGAGGTGGTACGTCACGCTCGGGCCGCCGGCAACGACTTCTGACGGCATGTCCGCGGAGATCTTGAAGACCTCCTCGCGGGTCGCGGCGAAGTCGCGGAACTGCTCCAAAGCCGCGGCGTCGTTCGCTTCCTTTTGGGCCTTGGCAAGGTCCTGCCGGTTGAGGTTGTCCTGGGCCCGCCGCTTCAGCGACTCGGACTCGTTCTGGAGCTCGCGGAAGTACGCCCCGCGGGCGGCCATCGAGTCGGCACCCGGGCCGGCCGTGGGGACCGGGGCCGGGTAACCGGGCTTCGGTGCGTGGCCGGGGACGGCGATCGACACTTCCAGCGAGGTCAGGTCCGGCGGGGCGGCGTTCAGCAGCGGCTGGGCGGTCGACAGCGTCAGGTCGACGCCGGTCCAGTCCTCGCCGGTCTGCTGGCGGACCGCGGCGAGGTATTCGATCACGACCGGATCCTTGTCCTTCACGCTGCCGCGGAACTTGTACTGCGGCCGCCACGACGCATCGGACACGAGGTAGTTCAGCCGCACGGTGCCCGCCCCGGCCTTCTTGTCCACGACGATGACCGCGTCGCGCTCCGTGCGGACGACGCCCCCGGCCTTCTCGTCGAGGACGCGCTTCTGGAACTCGATGTCCTCTTGCAGCGCGGCGATCTGCTGCTTCAGGCCGATCTCTTCCTTGGACGCCTTCGTGCGGGTGTCGCGGATGTAGTTCACCAGGGCGATCGTCTTCTCGCTGTCGAGTTGGCCCTTGTCCGTGAGGTGCGTCAGCGTGGAGGCGGTGAACCCTTCCAGCTTCGTGAGGAACGCGGAGTTCTGCTGCAGCGTGTTGAGTTCGGCCTGGAGCAGTTGCAGTTTCTGGGCGAGTTCTCGGATGCGGGCGTTCAGCGTGCGGACTTCCTCGCGGTTGTCCTGTTGAATCGCCCGGGTGCGGTAGCGGGCCGTCATCACGCGGATGCCGTCGCTGCCTTCCGCGTAGAGGGACGTCTCCTGCGTCGCCGGCGGCAGCGGCGAGACGACGATCTCGGCCTGCCCGGCCGCTTCCGGGGCGGTCACCTCGCGGGTGACGAGGGCGGTGTTCTGGTAGACGGTGACGTGAACCACCTTGCTCGCGGCCGGCTTCACGTCGGCGGCGCGGGCGAAGGCGGGCAGGACCGCGGTCGTGACGACGGCGGCCAGCAGCACTCGGCGGGTCATGGCCAGCTACTCCGGGAAAGGTCGGGTTGACGGGGGTCTGGGCGTAAAACGGGCGGCCGGGTCCGCGGTGGGTCGGCCGCCCTGGTGGATCCCCGCTCCGCTGTCGCGTCGCGGCAACACGGGTTTACTTCTTCTCGAACTCGAACCCCTTGCCGGTCGCCTGCTCGCGGATGATCCCCTTCAGGGCCGCGTCCAGCGCTTGTTCGCCGGGGTTCTTCGGGGCCTTCTTCACTTCCTCGGCGATGTACTTCGCCCGGGCCGCGGACAGGTCGTTGATTTCCTTCTGGATGGCGGCCCGTTCCTCGGCCTTCTTCTTGAGGAACTCGACCCGCTCGTCCGGGGTCATCTTCTTCATCTCGTCGCAGAGTTCGTCTTCCTTCAGCTTGCGGACGTCGAACTCCTTGTCTTCCTTCTTGCGGTCGACGAGGTCCCACGCGGCGTTGCGGTAGAGGGCGTTCGCCTTGGCCTCGGCGCGGGCGACCGCGGCTTGCGGTGCGCCGCCCGCGCCGGGCGCGGCGGCCGCGGCGGCGTCCTGGGCCTGTTGCTTCTCGGCAGCCTCTTTCCCCTTGCCGCCGTAGGCGATGTACGTCTTGTTGAGCTTCCCGCTCAGTTCCAACAGCTTCTCGTCTTGCGGGGCCTTGATGTTCGCGGCGAAGTCGGTGCGGGCGGCTTCCTGGTTGATGCTCGCGTACTTGCCGCCGCACAGGGCCGCGAAGTCGCTCCACCCGGCCGCCTCGGTCGAAGCCTGGCCGCGGTTGCAGTAGATCGTGTTGATGACGATGCCGGACTTCTTCGCGAGGGCGGCCACGTCGGACAGGCTGACGTCCTTGTCCTGGTCCGCCGGCTCGTTGCCGCAGACGAAGACGACCTTCAGCGCGTCCGCGGTGTCGGACCACTTTTGTTCCTTGATCGCCGTCTGGGTGACGCGGGCGACGAGTTCGGTGCCGCCGCCGGTGCGGAGCTTGTTGAGCTTCGCGTAGACCTCGTCCAGGTCCGTGCTCAGGTCGATCTCCTTGCGGACCCAGCCGGTCTTGGGGTCGTAGGTGTCGGTGCCGTAGGAGTAGAGGGAGACGCGGAGGTTCGGGGTCGGCTTCGCCTTGGCGAGTTCGTTGACCACGTCCCACATGCGGATCTTCGCGGACTCGATGAGCCCGTCCATGCTGCCGGACACGTCGAGGCACAGGACGAGGTCGATGGTCTTGGCCTTGTCGCCGGGCACGGGGGCGGCCGGGGCGAACGCGGGGGAGAGGGCCAGAACGAGGGCGGCCAGGGCGGCCGGGCGTGCGAGACGGGGCATCGAATCCTCCGAGCGTCAGGGGTCAGGTCGGCGGGGAAGTGCCCGCCCTCACCACTCACGACGGGATTGTAACTGCGACGGATGGGAGAAGGTGTATACTTCACGCGGCCAGGAGTGAGACATCATCGAATTCCTGGAACTTGAGCGT
>CAYUHJ010000231.1:0-9878 GCA_964444365.1 uncultured Alcaligenaceae bacterium
CAGTCCGTGACTCAGCGGTTTCACCCCGGAAGCGGCCGCTCCCTTGCGGTCGCGGCTCTCGACAAAATTTGTGAGCGCCCGCGACGAATCGCCTTCCACCGGCCGACCGAGGTTCCCGCATGACCGTCCCCCGCGCCCACCGACCCGCCCGCGAGTGGGTGCTGCTCGTCGTCGCCGCGGGCGCGGTGGCGGCGATCGCCCTCCCGTCGTGGAAGTTGTACGGCGGCGCGGAATCGCAGGCCGACTTCCTGGAGAAGTGGACGCCGGACCGCCTCGCCCGCCTGTTGCTCGGGCCGGAGCAGGTCGCGTGCTACTTCTGCTTCGTGTGGGCGACGCTGATCCTGCTGTCCCGCATGAAGGAAGTGTCCCGCCAGCGGCAAGCCTTCCACCTCGAACTCCTGCCGACCGAAGAGGGCTCGCGCATCCTGCCGGAAGACGCCCGGCCGCTCGCCCGCAAGGTGGACCAGATCACCCAGCGGCGCGGGCTGTTCATCCTGGCGAACATGATCCGGCTCGGGCTCGGGAAGTACGCGATCAGCAAGTCCGCCCCGGACGTCTCCGAAGTGGTGCGGAACCAGGCGGAAGTCGAGTCCTCTCGGCTCGTCGCCAGCATGGGGACGGTGAACTACCTCTGCTGGGCGATCCCCGCGATCGGCTTCCTCGGCACCGTCCGCGGCCTCGCCGGCGGCATGAGCATGGCCGGCTCCCAGGAAGCGGAGATGTCAAAATTCATCAAGCAAGCGACGGACCAACTCGGCATCGCGTTCGACTGCACCTTCGTGGCGCTGGCGCTGAGCCTGCTGCTGATGTACGTGTTGCACATGGTGCAACGCAGCGAAGAGACGCTGATTATTGACTGTCAAGAGTATTGCCAGGAGCACCTGCTGTTGCGCTTATATGATCCGGTGAGCAGTGTCAGTGCCGGTGTCAGTGTGAGTGAAGACAATCAGTGGAGATGAACGTCATGGGGGTGGCGTCGTACCGCGACTTGCTGGTCTGGCAAAAGGCGATGGACTTCACCGTCGCCTGCTACCAGTTGACGGACCACTTCCCGCGAACGGAAACATACGGGCTCGGCAGCCAGCTTCGGCGGTCGGCCGTCTCGATTGCGTCCAACATCGCGGAAGGTGCCGGTCGAATGCACACGCGGGAGTACATGTATCACGTATCTGTTGCGAGTGGCTCGTTAACCGAATCCGAGACCCAGATTCTGCTGGCCCAGCGACTCGGATGCATCACCCAAGAGCAGGTCGGTCCCGTTCTGTCACTCTCTGCCGAAATCGGTCGGATGCTTCGCGGCCTCAACACAGCCCTGGAACGCAAGGCCGAGCACTAACACTGACACGATCACTGACACTGTTCGAGCACTGCTCATGCTGTGGAACCGCAAGCCCGCCGTCCCCGCGACCGTTCACGACCGCAGCCGCACGGTCGGGCTCGATCTCACCTCGACGCGCATCCGGGCGGTGTCGGTCGGCCCCGGTCGGGCGCGTCCGCTCGTCCTCGACGACCCGCACGAAGACCTGCTCCTGTTCGCGCACGTCGACCGCCGGTCGCCGGAAGTCGGCCGCATCGGGTACGGGCTGCTTCGCAAGTTGCCGCACGCCACCGCGTCGAACTTCGTGCCGCAACTCGGCTACCCCCGCACCTGGACCGCGGGGCGAAACGTCGTCACGCCGGAATCCGCGCTGACGCTCGCGTTCGAGAAGCTGTACACGCCGCTGTCCACCGATGCGGAAGCGTTCGCCCTCGCGTTGCCGGCGTACCTCACGCCGCCGCAAGCGCGGAAGGCCAGCGAACTCGCGGCGAAGGCGAAGCTTCCGCTGCGGGGGACGGTGTCCGCGCCGCTGGCCCTCGCCGCCCGGCTGGCAGATGTCGTCCTCGGCAACCACCCGCCGGACACGGGTGATGAGGAAAAGGGCGACTGGATCGTCCCGATCCGCCCGCCCGCCGGCGGCCCCGGTTCCGTGGTCGTGCTCGACGCCGACGAGTTCGCGCTGACCGGTTCCGTGATCTCCGTGGAAACCGGCGAGGCGAAGCTGGTGGCGACCGCGAACTGGCCCCGGCTGTCGCTGAAAGCGTGGAAAGATCGCCTCCTCGATTCCGTCGCCGACCGCTGCGTCCGGTTGTGCCGGAAAGACCCGCGCGATTCCGCCGACGCGGAACAAGCCCTCTTCGAGCAACTCGACGACGCCCTCGAACGCGCCCGGTTCGGCCAGAAGGTGAGCATCTCCCTGCGGGCCGCCCACTGGTATCAGGACGTGACCCAGCAACCCGCCGACTTCGACGGCTACTGTTCCGCCCTGGCCAAGCTCGGGGCCGACAGCGTCCGCGAACTCGTCGTGTCCGCGAACCTCCCGCCCCCGCCCCGCGCCGTCTGGCTGACCCCCGCCGCCGGCCGCTTGCCGGGGTTGGCGAACGCCGTCTACCGCGTGTCTTCCGAAGCGACGCAAATCGCCGTGCTTTCCGAGAACGCCGTGGCGGAAGCGACGGCCGCCCTCGTCCCGCGGTGGCTGGCCGGGGAACTCCCGCGGGCGCATCTGGACGCGGTGATTCCGGTGGACACGAAGCCGTTGAGTAGTGCCCCCGCCGTGCGGAAACTTCAAAGTTAGTAGGTCACTCGCTCCGCGAGTGACGGCTTCGTACTTCGAACCGCTTCCATGTTTCTCGAGACGTGGAGCGGAGTCACTCGCGGAGCGAGTGACCTACTGATCAGGACACCCATGCGAACCCGTCACAAACCGCCGGCGCTCGTGAGCATGTGGATGCTCGACGTGTTCTGCTGCGCCCTCGGCTGCGTCACGTTGCTGTGGTTGCTCAACACCCGGGAAGCCCGCGAAAACGCGAGCCGGGCCGGGGACGCGCTCGAGATTCTGAACCGCACCGAGTCCGAACTGAAGACCCGTGCCGCGGAACTGCTCTCGACCCGTTCGGACCTGGACCGGACCCGCCGGAAGCTCAACGCGGACATCGAAGACCTGAAGGGCAAGCTCCTCGCGATGACGGACGAGCGCGACGACACCGCCAGGAAACTCGCACTCACCCAGGGAGATCTCAAGTCTGCTGAGGACAAGCTCGCCGCCGCGAGGACGCAATCGCAGGAACTCGACGACCTTCTGGCACGCAAGAAAAAGGAAGCCGGCGACCTCGCCGCGAAGCTCAGCATTTCCGCCACCGCCGCGGACGACCTCATCAAGTTGCTCCGCACCCGCGAAAAGGAGCGCGACGATCTCTCCGTGAAGGCGAAGGCCGCCGAAACGCAACTGGTCGACCTCGACGCGAAGCTGCGGGCCGTCCAGAAGGAGGCGGCCGCGATGAAAGCGACCGGGGACGACCTCGCCGCGGCGCGGGGGACGGTCAAGGACTTGCAGAAGAAACTCGACGACGCGAACGCGAACCTGATCGACCTCCAGGGCCAGAAGGCGAAGCTCGCGGACAAGTTCGACCGGCTCCGCGTCGAGTCCGACAACAAGTTCGCCGGCATCGCGATGACCGGGAAGCGCGTGGTGTTCGTCGTCGACATGTCCGGCAGCATGAAGCTGACCGACGACAAGACCCCCGCCCCGCAGAAGTGGCCGACCGTCGTCGAGACCGTCGGCAAGGTCATGCGGACGCTCCCGGACCTCGACAAGTTCCAGGTGGTGACGTTCTCGCGCAAGGCCCAGTACCTGTTCGGCAACGGCGACTGGCAGCCGTACACCGGCGCGCCGACGGTCAAGAAGGTGACCGACGAACTCGCCGCGATCAACCCGGACGGCGACACGAACCTGTACGACGCCCTCGACCTCGCGTTCCGCCTCCGGGCCGCCGGGCTCGACACCGTGTACCTGTTCTCCGACGGCCTGCCCACCAGCGGCCCCGGCGTGACGCCCGAGCAGGAGAAGACCCTCACCGACGGCCAGCGGATCGAGACGCTGGCCCGGCACCTCCGCAAGACCCTGAAGACCGACTGGAACCGCGAGACGTCCGCGGGCCGGGTGAAGATCAACTCCATCGGGTTCTTCTTCGAGAGCCCCGAAGTCGGGGCCTTCCTGTGGGCGCTCTCCCGTGAAAACGATGGGAGCTTCGTGGGCATGAGCCGTCCATAGGATTTATTTCGAACTCGGTCTTGTCGGCCAGCCAGACCGTGCGTGAGTACTTCTCCCTCTTCTCGCGACGGAAGTGGAACACGATGCGGGAAAACATGCCCCGCACCACTTCCGCTCTCCTCAGGTTCGATCCCCCGACCAGGGCCGCGTGAGCCTCTTTGAGTTGACGACGCTGGTCGGCGAAGTGTGCCCGCAGTTGACCGACACGCACGTCGATTGGGGTCGAACGCGATTCCCATTCGTCGAGTTGCTGTTCCAGTTCGCGACAGCGGGCACGGGCCGTTTCCCGCTCGCGGTCGGTCTCGGGCTTGGCCTTCACAAGCACCCAGTGCTTGTACTCCTCCTCCAGTGCGGCAATCTTCTTGCGGGCCAGTTTCAGCTTGGTCGTTTCGAAGTACACGAACAGATCTCTCGCCTGCTGCGGCGAGAACAGACCGTCTCCGTGACGATCAATCTCCGCCGCCAACTCGGCGTCTTCGATCTGTCTCCGAACTCGGCCTGCCCTTTGAAGAAGTTGGGCGACTTCGGTGTCGTCACCCTCGGCCGAATCGAACACCTTGACCAGCTCGCCGAGGTATGTGTTGACGGCAATGGCGAGCGCGGTTTGAAGTTCGAGCCGCACGCCGGTAATCCCAACGAAGAGGCGGTTGAAACTCTCGGCAGCATCCGGGCTGCTGGGCAACTCCAGTGCCTCACCCAGGCGAGCACTGATGAGCTTCTCCGCGTCTTCGTGGGAGACCCAGTTCCGGCCACACCCGGTGTCGTCCTGCGGGCTGTGCGTCTGCTGATACCGATAGTACGAGCCGCAGATGTACCCCTTGGTCGTCTTGCCCTGACACCATGTGTGCATGGGTCGTTCGCAGCCCCCGCACACGAGGAGTCCGCGGAGCCACAGGTCGTCTCGCTTCGGTGGGGTCGGGCCACTCTGGCGGCTGCTCAATTTCTCCTGCACGCGGTCCCATGTCTCGCGCTTGATCAGCGGCTCGTGCTGATCCGGAGTGATGATTTGTCGCTCGCTCGGGTTCCGAACGAGCTTCCGATCGGCGTTTTTGGCGGCCACCAACTGGGTGCCGTCGTACACCGTGAACTCGCCGCGGCTGACGTTGTTCAGACGCACTGTGCCGATGTACGCCGGGTTTCGAAGCAACCCTTCGAGGGTCATCTTCCGCCACGGTCGGCCGTAGATGGTGAAGCCCAGTTGGTTCATCCGAACCGCGAGCTTGGCGACGGTCATGCTCTCGGTGGCAAAAGTCTCGAACGCGAACTGGACAACTTTGATCCGCTCTGGTGCGACCTCGGTGGGGACGTAAACGATCCAACCGCCCTTGCCCTTGCGGTACGGCTCGTCCATCTCGTACCGGTTTCCATCCGGCATGATCGCCAGGTAGCGGGTGCCGCCCTTCGTTTGTGCAGCAGTCAGTACATGGACTGTCCAGAGGTGTTTACCGCTGGGGTCCAAGTATTTCTTGTCGTACCCGTAGGGCGAGATTTTGCTGATCGGCATGCCCTTTTTCGCCAGTGAGACCTTCGCCCGAAGGGTGTTCTGCGAGATCTTCCTCTGCTCTTCCTTCGCGCCGGTCGCGTGCACCACAGTTGTGATGTCCGTGGCGATGTCGTCAGCGGCCAAGTCTTTGCCGGTTAAAATGTCGATGAGCTGGGTGCCAGTCTCCTCGAAGCAGTACGTGGTGCGTCCCCACAGTTTCGCCCCCGAGACGATTCGGTCCTGCTTCCAGACGAAGACGCGGCGGATCTTCTTTTCTTCGACCAACTTCAGCATCCGCTGAAAGTCCGGACGATCCTTGGGTCGGTGACGCGACCCGGTGTCGGTAAACCAGAACTCCTTCGGGACCGTGATCGACTGCCGCTTCAGGTAATCCTCGAGAGCGTCGATCTGAGACTGCTCTTCCTGCGGGCTCGTTGACTTGCGAACGTACACGGCGTCAGACCTGGTCATGCTCGTCCTCCGCAAAAGGGGTTGTGTGTTGGCAAGGCAGGTGGCAC
This sequence comes from uncultured Alcaligenaceae bacterium, assembly GCA_964444365.1. Taxonomy (GTDB): domain Bacteria; phylum Planctomycetota; class Planctomycetia; order Gemmatales; family Gemmataceae; genus CAYUHJ01. The sequence goes on from CAYUHJ010000231.1 coordinate 6,090, forward strand.
AGCGCTGACGGATGGTGAAGGCAATCGCTCTCGCATCAAGCCTCGACGCCGATGCTGGATGCCTGATTGCCGAGCGCCGGGGCACTCTCCCGAGCTTCAGTCGCCGTGAGAGGGGACGCAGAAGTTCAAGAGAGCCGGCCCCGGGTTCGCGAGTTGCGGTCAGTCGCCGCTCGGCTCCAAGAGCCTGAACCCGTCTGTGTTGATGTCCAACAGTGCGGGGGCGGCGGGTGGGACTACGGGCGTCGGGTCACTCACGGATGGGAAGTTACGTTGAGCGAACTCCGCCAGGGCATCCGGGCTCAGGGCTCCGGTGTCGAGGTGATCCCGCAATGCCAGCAGCCGCGTCCCGTGCTGGCGGAGGAATGACGTGAACGCGGTGAACTTCCGGGCCGAGCGAACCAGATGGGCCAGTTCGAGCACGACCAGAAGATCGACGGTGCCCTCCTTGACTGCGGCGAGAACGCCTTCGACACCGAACCACGTCTGACCGTCCACGAGCTCTTCGTCGTGGAAGACTTCAGCGAGATTGGCTGCCCGACCTTCTTTGCGAGCGATCTGGGCGGCGAAGCGTTCGAGAGCCTCGACGGCGTCGTGGTATCGCAGGTTGAGGCGAGAGAACTTCGGCGGCCCGATGTAACCGAGGGCGCGCAGGGGAACGGACGGTACCGCAGAGACGCCACGGGGAAGTTGGGTGGACATCGCCACCTCCGAAGAGTGGAGGTGGGGCTGCGCTGAGAGGTGCGAAAGCGCGCACCGAACGCATGCCCCACCGAGGGACACGAGACGTGGCCATTGGGCCTCTGGTCTCCGGCTCGGGAGACTGGGCATGAACCCAGCCGAGCATGCGTTTGGTCGGGGCCGAACCGCCTGGAGTTGGCTCCAGCCCCACTGGAAATGTTAAGTGGGATTCGGTTCCGGTCAACTCGAAAATGCGAGCCCGGTCTTCGCACCTCGGCGCCTGTGATCTTTTCGTGTCAGGCGACCCCGTGGCGGCCCGTCGAGCGCTGCCGCCGACCGTTTGCCCGACCGGAAACCGTACCTCCCATAAACGCGGCTAAAGCGTCGCGTCAGGCCGGTTGGGGAAACGGGCAGTGCCTCATTTTTGCGAGAGCTTGATCGTCTCCGGGCCGCAGCAGGGCGTGGCCTCACCGAGCCTCTTGCGATAGCCTGTTGGCACGCTCGAGCTTCTCAGAGGCCTTCTGCCACAGAACTTGGAACGAGTCGGCTGAGATGTGCCGCCAGCCGTTTTCTTCACTTACCGCGAGGGAGTACCGCTTCGCGAGACCCGCCAACTCGTTGTCGTTTCCCGTCGTGTAGAGTTGAACCGGCAACCGGCCCATGATGAGCAAAGTTTGGTAATTGAGATAGCGGATTACCTTGTCCCCCTCGCCCATCGCGAACGTGTCCGAGTAGCGTTGGACATCACCCTGGAGGACAGGGGCGTTATTCTTCGCGTCCCAGAGCACGGTCGAGTCCTTCAGGATGTCCAGCGCCTCGCCGTACAGGCGGATCACCTCCCGCTCTTTGTCCGTGCGGGCGGCATCCTTTGCTACACCAACTTCTGTGGCGAACTTGTTGAGCAGTTTGCCGAACTCGATACGATTCACTCCGGTTTCTTGGGCTCCCTTGATCTCTTTTGCAACTCGGTAAAGTTGCTTGAACAACTCCGGGTTGCCTTTGTCTTGCTGCCCCGACAGCTCGGGCTTCTGAGTGGTACCAGGTTGCGGCCTGATGAGAAAGTAACCCCCGACCCCGACAGCCATGAGCACGCCGACCCCGACGAGCATCAACAGCCCGGGACTTCGCTGCGGCTGCCTACGACGGGTGCGACGCGGGGCGGAGTCCGGGTCGGAACTTTGAAACGCAAGTTCGTTGGTCGCGGGCGTGCTGGGCACGGGCACCGCCGGTTGAGGATGAGGGAGCTGAAACGGCCTGTGGCAGTGAGGGCAGTTCACGGTCGAGCCGCATTGGGCGGGGTGGTACGAAACGCCTTGGTGACAGTACGGACAATGGATAACGGGCGTCATGGTGGTCCTCTCGGCGATCCTCGTCGCCATCTTGGTGGAGACGAAGGAAGAAGCAGGAAGGGGTAGCGGGAAAGGGTACATGCACACAGAGTTTTATGCAACAAAACTCTGTGTAGACCAAGTTTGCTGGCCGGTGTGCAGTGGGTCTTTTGGCCCCTGGACACCGCGTGAGCGATCTGAGCAAAAGGTTCGGGTACGTCCTTCGCCGGAAGCGGGAGAAGGCGGACATTTCTCAGGAGGCGTTGGCCGAGAGGGCCGGTCTCCACCGCAACACGTTGGGGCTGCTCGAGCGTGGGGAGGGTGCCCCGACCTTGGTGGTGGTCGAGAAGTTGGCGGCTGCCCTCGGGACGACGATGGCCAAACTGGTGGGAGAGGTCGAACGAGCCAAGTTACCTGATTCGGCAGAGTGAGATCTCCACCTCTCCTGCCTTCGCGTTCGGATCATCCGGCGGTCCTTCTGCGGCGACGTTTCCGATGGTCGTTGCTCTCGGCTTCTTCGACCTTGCCCGGAGCCCGAGCCTGCGTGCCTGACTGGTCACGGAGTCGGTGGTCCGGAACAGCCTCTCCGCGATCCAGCGGGATCCCTTGTCCGGGTAATGACGCGAGAGCAGTTCGATTTCAGTCGGTAACCACATCCGCTCTGGCACGTTTCGCCTCCACGGTCTGAGTTCGCCGTCGCTTGTGGGGCGGCTCGTCCCGATAATCCACTCCTCCCCTCGCATCGCCTGCGTGTTTTCTCCTTCTCCTTCACCGGGGTCGTGGATGTCTGTCCGTTCGCCGCAAGGCTGAAACTCGCCGGCGTCGGATCAGCTCTCACCGGAGATCGATCAGAAGTACCCGAGGTTGAAAGCGGGCCGCAGTCCTGCCGTCTTGGTGATGAAGTACCGCTGCAGGTGACCGAGCCTGCTGCCGACCAGTTGGCTGAGCGTGAAGAGCTGCTCCCAGTAGACGTGACGGACCCGACGGGCATGCTCCGGTCTTACCAGCCTGAAGAAGTGCTCGAAGGTGTCGTTCTCGGTGCCGAGCCGGGTCAGGTTGACGAAGAAGGGTTGTGTGGTCGGGCTATCGAGCCGGGCCATTGTTTCCGCGAACCGCACGTTCCGGAAAAGCTGGTACTCGATCCGGTCCGCAGTCGCCACCTTCTCGTCATCGAGCATCACCAGGGCGGGGTCGGAGTAGATGCTGACGAGTTCATCGAGCGTGAGTGACTGGGCGTCCTTCCTCGGGCCACGGACGTACACCGGGTTCGGGCTGGTGAACTTCGCCTCGCACAACACGAGCCATTCACCTGGCATGTGCATGGCACAGTCAAATTCCGTTTTCGGTCGCTTCACTGGCAGTGAGTTCTCATATCGTTCGCGGGCCGCGATGAGCAGATCCCACGGCTCCAGGGAATCGTCGGTGAGTTCGAGCCCCCACAGGAACAGTCGGGGTTCGCGGGTGACTTCCGTGCCGGTGAAGAGGCTGGCCACGAGGTGGAGGGCGTTCGCTTCCTGAAAGGAGCGAAGGCAGTTGTACGACAGGCAATCCTCGCCTTGTTCGTTGCCCATCCGGTTCGATTCAAACTTGAACTCGCTTCGCATGATCCCTTCGGTCATCCGCCGCGGTGAGACGATGACGTTCCGGCCGGGGTCGCGGTACGAGTAGGTGCCGCTGCGGTGGACGCGGATGCCGTGATCGGGGCACACTTCTCCTTTGAAGCCGCCCCGGGTCGGTGGCCGCAGGAACCACTTGCAGTCCTTCACGAAGCAGCGGATTCGCT
>CAYUHJ010000232.1:0-9841 GCA_964444365.1 uncultured Alcaligenaceae bacterium
GGAGGGAAGGCAACCCCTCCCCCGACCCCTCCCCGAAGCGGAGAGGGGAGGAAGAGAAGAGGTTTTGCTCCCTCTCCGCTTCGGGGAGGGGGTGGGGGGAGGGGTGAAACGCCCATCCCACAAGTGATGCCCTCTCCCTGCGGAGAGACGGAGGCACCGGCATGGACGCCCCGACGACGACCCCGACGATCCGCTTCAACCGGCTGCTGCCGTACTGGGCGGTGCTGCAGACGGACGTCCGCCAGACGCTGCGGAGCTGGGTGTTCCGCGTCTGGGTGCTGATGACCGTCGTCGCGGCCGGGGGGTCGATCGTCTACAAGGTCGGCGTCCACCGCGAGGCCGGGATCGTCCAGACCGCGTCCGTCCAGAGCGGCGACCTGCTTCGCGCCCTGATCGCGGGCAGCCTCGGGCTCATCGCGCTGCTCGCGGTCAGCGGCGTGGCGGCGGAGCGGTCCACCGTGGCGGACGCCGTCCTCAGCCGGGGGATCAGCCGGCACCAGTACTTCCTGGCGAAGTTGCACGCGCGGGTGTTCGTCGTGATCGCGACGTTCGCCGTTCTGGCCACCGCCGTTCTGATTTCGCACCACTTCCTGCTGGACCCGGACCTGTCGTTCTCGGGCGGGGCGGTCGCCACGCTGATGGTCGCCGCGGCCCTCGTCGCGGTCGTGTCGTGGGGCGTCACCATCGGTGCCCTCTCGAACGGAACGGTCATCGGCATCACGCTGTTCTGGCTCGGCCTGTCCGGCGGGTTGCTGGTCCTGTCCGTCCTCCCGGACCCGTACCCGACGCCGGACCGCATCCTGGCCCGGTTGAAGTTCGTGCTGCGCGGCCAGTACGATCCCGCCGTCGTCGGGCAGGTGGTCTTCGCCGGGGCCGTCTTGAGTGCGGCCGCCACCGCCGTCGGGTTGTTCGGGTTCGGCCGGAAAGACGTGTGAGACCGAATCGCGCGGATTCGATCCGATCTGCGGGAACCCGCCGGTGGAAATCCTGAAGTCGGTAAGCTAAACTCATCCTGTCAGGCCGTAACCGGACTCGCACCCCGTTCGCGGACCGCACACACATCCCCCCGCCGGAGGCCGTCATGGCTGTCCGAAACCGTCGCGCGTTCACGCTGATCGAACTCCTGGTCGTCATCGCCATTATCGCGATCCTGATCGGCCTGTTACTCCCGGCCGTGCAGAAGGTCCGGGAAGCCGCCGCCCGGTCGAAGTGCCAGAACAACCTCAAGCAGATCGCCCTCGCGATCCACAGCCACCATGACGCGAAGAACTACTTCCCCACGGGCGGCAACCACTGGGGCAACCCGCTGACGCTCGCCGGGGGCGTCCCCGCGGACCCGCCGGCCCAGCAACTCGGGTGGGCGTTCCAGATCCTGCCGTTCCTGGAGCAGTAGAACGTCTACCGCATTCCGACGGACGCCACGCTGAAGGCCCAGGTCATCCCGGTCTACTTCTGCGCCAGCCGCCGCGCCCCGCTCCAGGTGGTCACAGGCCACGGAACCCGCGGGGCGATGGACTACTGCAGCGTCACCGGCGCGGGTGGCGAGTGGAACGGCACCGGGCCGTATAACGGCGTCATCGTCCGGAACTACCGCGGGGACCAGTCGAGCGGCGCGCCGCTGACCGGGTTCTGCCGCATGGTCATGGTGACCGACGGCACCTCGAACACGATGATGATCGCGGAGAAGCGGCTCGACCCGACCCGCTACCGCGTCGGCACGGACTTCGACGACACCGGCTGGGCCGTCGGCTGGGACAACGACAACACCTGCATTACGAGCTACGCCTTCGGCCCGGACGTGTCGACGGCGTCCCAGCACCAGCTCGGCTCCGCCCACCCCGCCGGGATGATGGCCGCCTTCGCGGACGGCTCGATCCGGATGATCCGCTACGGCATCTCGACGACGACCCTGAACAACCTCGGCGACCGCCAGGACGGGCAGGTCATCGACGCCAGCGGGCTGTGAGCCGACTTACTTCGCGGCCGCGTCGAAGGCCGCGAACACGTCGTCGACGGCGGCCCGGACGATGACCATGTGCTCGACGTCCGGGTATTCCTTGAACGTCAGCTTTTCGCCCGAGGCCTTCGCGATGGCGTCCCGCGAGGCCTTCGCCCCGCGGTTCGCAAAATCTTTCTCGCCGACGCCGACGAACACCGGAAGTAGTGCAAACGCCTCCGGTTTCCGCACCCGCCCGCCGCCGCCGAGTGCCGCCACCGCCGCGAAGTGGCCGGGGTGCTCCTGGGCGAGTTCGACCGCCTGCGCCGCCCCCATCGAGTGCCCCACGACGAACACCCGCTTCGGGTCGATCGGGTAGCGTTCTCCGAGCTTCGCGACGATGTCCGTCACCGGCGGCGGCCCGCTCAGGAACCCGAGCCCGCCGCGGGGCGAGACGCAGATCCACCCGCGCTTCTCGCACGCCTTCACGACGCACCCCGCCCCGTACCCCTCGAAGAAGAGGTTCTCCGAGCCGCCCATGCCGTGCAGCGCGACGACGACCGGCACCGGCTTCTTCGGGTCCAGTCCCTTCGGAACGAAGACCCGGCACGGCGTCGACTTGTCCTTCGCGGTCGGCACCGTGATGGAGTGATCGCCGGGACGGTTGGCGAAGTAGAGCCCGCCGAACAGCCCGGTCAGGCCAATCCAACCCGCTTCTTCGGTGAGGTCGCGGATGCGAACATCGTTTTCCGGACACTCGCCGCCAGCGAGGTTTCGAAGGAGCTTCGCGCGGCTGCGGATCGTCGCGAGTTCGATCCCGGCCGGATGCTTCGACAAGTCATCGTGTCGGAGCAAGGAATCGACCGCGTCCTGTGACTTGACGCAGCCGGCGAGGTCGCGGAATGCCGAGACGCCAACGAGCGACGTGGGGAATCGCTTGCCGTCGAACCTCGCTTCCATCCAGAGGTATTGATCACCCTTCCAACCCAGTTCCGGGAACGGTACCGCCACGGTCACCGGCAATTTCTCGAGCGGAACCTTGACCGGCTTTCCCAACAACGGCGTCCCAATGCAAAGCGTGACCTTCGCCCCGTCTGGCGGCCCGCCCTTGACCGGGTAAAACTGCCGTACTTCGACAGTCAGTTCTTTCGCCGCCGAATCGACGAGCCGTTTTTCCGGCACCGCGCAGAGCGAACGTAGCCAGCGCTCCCCCGCCGCCGGTGGGTCGTCCGACATCAACGCGAACCGCGCCTCGTCCAGCGTCCGCGCCGCGTCGCCGAGGCGGAACGTCAGGAACTGCGTCGTCGCGTCGGAGACGATCGCGAGGGCCCGCTTCTTCCGGGCCGCGTCGGTGGTCGTTTCCCACGCCGCCTCGAACGCCTTCATCCGCCGGCCGACCTCGTACCGCTCCACCTGGGCGGTCGCGACCGGCGGAATCGCGAGGGTCAACAGCGCGGCCAGAAGCGCGGTTCGCATCGGTGCCTCCTGCGTGCGATTCGGTGTCACGGCTTCGACTTACTGGTAATCATACCCGATCTGAAAGGTCACGCGGCCGTCGGGGAGACGGCGAATCGACGTGATCGACACGTCGAGCCCGCCGCCGAGTCGGCTGGAACTGCTCGGCGTCGTGAACGGGGTGAAGCTGTCGTTCGACGGGCTCGGGAACGGCACCGAACCCATGTGCTGCCGCGGGCCGCCGACGCCGGCGATGCCGTGCGATTCTTCCAAGAACACCCGTTGGACCGAATTCCCCGGCAGCACCCGCCAGACGAGCAACCCCTCGCCGGGCAGGTCCGCGTCCCAACCCCGGCGGGCGCGGTTTTCGAGCAACAGGTACTCGCTGCCGTCCGCGCGAACCGGAACCTTGACACACTCGGTCGGCCCCGCGGTCACCGGGTGCAGCACGACGTTCTGCTTGACCCGCGGGTCGACCGTGACCGGGTCGATCCAGCCGAGCTGGGCCTTGCTCCACGCGGAGTAGTGCTGGGGCCGGCCGCCGGGGTTCTGCTGGGACATCGCGCACCACGGGCCGACGCCTTCCATGCCCGGTACCTCGGGCTTGGCGTAGAGGTCCGGGAGGCCGAGCATGTGGCCGAACTCGTGACAGAACACGCTAATGTCGTTCATCCGGTCGCCCCCTTCCTGCACGATGAAGTAGGGCCACGACTTCCCGCCGTGGCGGAGGCTCGCCCGGTGCGGCCAGTACAGACTCCCGCGCGTCGTGTTGACCCGAGCCCCGGCGTACAGGAAGAAGATGCCGTCGTAGCCGTCCAGGGCCTTGGCCCCGTTGCGGGCCAGGTACTTGTCGAGCGTCTCCGCGAGCAGGGCGGTCTTCTCGGTGCTGCTGGTGCCGTAGCCGGTGGTGTACTCGGTGCGTTTCTTCGACACCTCGACCCAGCCGAGGAAGTCCCCCTCGACGGCGAACCGGCCGTAAGAAATGTCGCGGAAGTAGTCGGCCATGCTGCCGTAGACGGGCTGCCCGGTGGCGCTTTTGCCGGTGTAAGTCCCGAGGCCGAACATCGCCTTCGACCAGTCGGCGGGTTCGATCTTGGGGTTGTGTTTCACGTCCGGGTACTCGATGCCGACGATGGCGAGGCGGTAGCTCGGCTTGGTCCAGATGCGGGGCAGCCGGTCGTCCCAGCCGCCGCGACGGCCGGCCGCGGACGACTCTTCCGCGCCGAGGGTCGCCTTCAGTTCGAGTTCCTTCTCGCCGCGGAGAACGCCGACCTCGACCGCGTCGCCGGGTTTGCGGCGGGACAGGGCGTCGCGAATCGCGCGTTCGGGCGAGAGGGCCGCGTCGCCGATGCGGACGATGACGTCACCCGCCTTGAGCCCGGCTGTCGCGGCAGCGCCGCCGGGGGTGACTTCGAGAACTTCGACGCGACCGTCTTTCGTGGGCTCGCCGGTCCGCACGCCGAGAGTGGCGCGGCCCGATCCCGAGGCTTCCGCGAGCGGTCGGCTGATCGGTCGCGGGGTCGCAGTTCGCTTGAGGGTTTTGCCGGCCCGCTCGATCGTGAATGTCACCGGCTCCTCGGCCGCCACCGCGCGAAGTCGGGCTTTGAGCCCGGCGGCCGTCTCGACCTTTTCCTCGGCGAGTTCGAGGACGGCGTCGCCGGCCCGCAACCCCGCCGCTTCTGCCGGCGACAGCGCCGCCACCTGAAGAACGACCGCCCGGCCCTGGGGGTCGGAACCGACCTCGATGCCGACGAATCCCGGTATGGCGGGGGCGGTGTTGGCCCGGAATTTTTTCGGATCGGCCCGGGTCAGTTCGGCGGGGCGAAGGAAGCCCACGAGCACTTCCCGCGGAACGGGAGCCTTCTCGACCGCCTTCTCGGCCGCGGAGGCAGCAGTCAGGAGGGGAAGCACGAGCCAGTAGCCGGCAATCGCGGCAAGAGCCGAGAGGCGTCGGGTCAACATGCGGAACTCCTGCGAAGACCGCGAAGCAGAGGGGTCGGTCGGAATCACCGACCGGGGTAGAAAAAAGATAAAGTGCTCGGAGCGCCAAACCCAGCCCGAAGGCCGCGAGTCTCATCAAATTGCCATGCGCGAACTTCCATCCCGGTTGCGCGGGACAGGGCGAACAGGGACGAGGCGGCCCCCGACCCACCGGGAACTCGGGTTTGATTCTCTGGGTCCGTCCGGGTTAAGCTAACGGTTCGGCCCGCTGGGAAGGAACCCCGAGTCTCACGAAAGGACACCCGGATGTCCCGCACGTTGTTCGCGCCGTCGCTGTTCGCCGGCACCGTGGTCGCGCTCGTCGCCGCGTCCGAAACGACCGCCTGCCCGCCGGGGTTCGGGTTCGGCGTCCCGCTCGGTCCGCCGGTCATTTACGTCCCGGTCTACCCGGCGATGCCGGCCCCGAAGATCGAGCCGGAACCGAAGTCCGAACCGAAACGAACCCAGGCCCCGCTGCCGCCGCCGAAGGTGACGATCGAACCCGCCGCGTTCGCCACGCCGGAACCGGCGACGCCGACCATCGACCCCCCGAAGGTGCCGACGACACCCGCCCTGCAACCGGAACCGGCGAAGCCGGAGGTTCCGAAGTGGGAACTTCCGAAGCCCGAAGCGCCGAAAGTCGAAGCGCCGAAAGCCGAGGCCCCGAAGTCCGAAGCCCCGAAACCGAAGCCGGAGATTCCGCAGGTGGCGCTGCCGCTGCCCGCCCCCGTGAAGCCGCTCGAGCCCGCGAAGCCGGCCGACCCGGAGCCCGCGAAGATCCCGACGTTCACCCCGAAGGTGCCGGACACGGACGCGACCCTGCCGCCGCTGAAGCTACCGCCGCTGCCGAACGTCGACCCGACGAGCATCTCGCGGTCGAGCCCGCTGACGGGGTCCGGGGTCGACGTCGTCCCGGCCGACGGCACGCCCGCCGCCAACGGGAAGCGCCGGGTCGGGTTCTACAACCAGACCGACCGCGCCGTCCGGTTGACCGTCGAGGGGGAAACCGTGACGCTCCCCGGCCGCCACACGATCACCGCCGAGGTGCCCGCGACCTTCACCTGGACGCTCGACCGCGGCGACCCGCGGTCGACGACCGTCCCCGCCGGTGCGAGCGGCGTCGAAGTGCTGATCCGCAAGTAGCGAGACCGCCGATGCCGCTGAAAATCTCCGCGTTCCCGAAGTGCTACCTCGACCGGATCGCCGGCGACCGGTCGATGACCGTGTTCGAGTGGGTCGAGATGGCCCGCACCCTCGACGCGGACGGGTTGGAAATGTACGAAGGGTTTTTCACCAGCCTCGACCCCGGCTACCTCGACACCGTCGGCGACGCGATCCGGACCGCCGGCTTCGCGATGCCGATGCTGTGCTGCTCCCCGGACTTCACGAACCCGGACGCCGACGCCCGCAAACGCGCCGTCGACCGCGAGATCGAGATGGTCCGCGTCGCCCGTCGCCTCGGCGGGCCGGGGACCGTCTGCCGGGTGCTGAGCGGGCAGCGCTACCCGGACGTGCCCCGCGACCTCGGCCTGAAATGGGTCGTCGAGTGCATCGAAGCGGTGTTGCCCGTGGCCCGCGAGTGCGGCGTGGTCCTCGGCCTGGAGAACCACTACAAGGACGGGTTCTGGAAGTACCCCGAGTTCGCCCAGAAAATGGACGTCTTCCTCGACGTTCTCGCCGCGATCCCCGACCGCGCGAACTTCGGCGTCCAGTACGACCCGTCGAACGCGCTCGTCGCCGGGGACGACCCGCTGGCGCTGCTCCGGGCCGTCGCCGACCGGGTGGTGAGCATGCACGCCAGCGACCGCTACCTCGTGCCGGGGGCGTCGCTCGACGACCTGCGGCAGTCCGACGGCACCCTCGGCTACTCCGCGGACCTCCGCCACGGCGTGACCGGGCAGGGGCTCAACGACTACGACGCCATCTTCCGGACCCTCGCGGCCCACGGCTACCGCGGCTGGGTCAGCATCGAGGACGGCATGAACGGCATGGACGAAATGGCCGCCTCCCTCGCGTTTCTCCGGCGCAAGACCGCCGAGCACTTCGCGTAGCCCCGCCCCGAGGTTCCCCATGACCGGCTCGGACGTCCGTGCGGCCTGTCGTACCGGTGCGCTGCGGACCCCCACGCCGGGGCTCGCCCCCGGGTTCGTCCAGGCGAACCTCGTCGTGCTGCCGAAGGACTGGGCGTTCGATTTCCTGCTGTTCTGCCAGCGCAACCCGAAGCCGTGCCCGCTGCTGGACGTGACCGAGCCCGGCGACCCGGAGCCAAAAGCCGTCGCGCCGGGGGCCGACCTCCGGACCGATCTGCCGGCGTATCGCGTCTGGCAGAACGGCGAACTCGTCGCGGAGCCGACCGACGTCCGCGACCACTGGCGCGGCGACCTCGTCGCGTTCCTGGTCGGCTGCTCGTTCACCTTCGAGACGGCCCTGCTGGAAGCCGGCGTCCCGGTGCGACACATCGAACAGGGCGTGAACGTACCGATGTATCGCACGACCGTGCCGTGCAAGCCCGCGGGGCGGTTCGCCGGGCCGATGGTCGTGTCGATGCGGCCGCTGCTCCCCGCCGACGCGATTCGCGCCTCCCGCATCTGCGGCAAGTACCCGCTCGCGCACGGGGCACCCGTCCACTTCGGCGACCCCGCCGCCATCGGAATCGCGGACCTCGCGAAGCCCGACTTCGGCGACGCGGTCGAGGTTCGGCCCGGCGAGACGCCCGTGTTCTGGGCCTGCGGCGTCACCCCGCAGGCGGCCGTCATGCACGCGAAGCCGCCGTTCGCGATCACCCACAAGCCCGGCCACATGTTCCTCACGGACCTCCGCGACCACGACCTGGAAGGGTGATTCCCTATCATTCCCCACACCATTCGGGGTAACACCATGCTCGTGCCCGTGGCGTGCGGGAAGTGCGGCAAGCCGTTTCAGGTGGACGAGCCCGCCGTGGGCACGGCCGTGGAATGCCCGTGGTGCAAGGCCGGGGTCCTCGCGTTACCGGTGGCCGCCCCGACCGCGACCGCCCCGCAACCGCTGTCGCTCGACCAGGCGGTGCAGCTTCCGCCCGAAGGGTCGCGGCCACGGTCCGGGGGAAACCTCCTCGTTCGGGTGTTCCTGCTCGCCGTCGCGATGGTCGTCGCCGGGGTCGTGGGCTGGCTCGCCTCGCAGTACGGGTCCGGTCGAATCCCCGAAGGCGCGTGGCGCGAGGTCGAGTTCCCGGACGGGAACTGCAAGGTGAAACTCCCCGGCACGCCGGTGGAAGAGCCCTTCCACATCGACACCCGATTCCCCGGCATCCTCGGCGGGAAGCGGCACGTCGTCCGCCGGCGGTTCGAGCAGGTTCACGTCGGCGTCGGCTGGCTCGACCTCGACCCGCTCGTCGCACGGACGATGCACGACGACAGCCTGATCGCCTACGAGCGCGAACGCCGGGCGGCCGAACTCGGGGGCAAGGCCGTCGTCCGCGGGTCCGCGCAGGTGGACGGGTTCCCGGCGGAAGACGTCGAGTACGACACCCCGAACGGCCCGGTGTACGAGCGGCTCGTCGCGGCCCTGAACACCCCCCGGCCACGGCTGTACGTGGTGACGGTCGGCGGGCCGAAGCAGACGCTCAAGGGCGAGGCGGGGCAGAAGACCGTCGCGGAGGTCGCGTTTCCGTCCCTGTGGCTGAACGACAAGGCCCGGCGGTAGCGGGGAGAGGCGGGAGAGGAGCGTGCGTCAGCCGATCAACCCGGCACCGGGCGGGAGCGGGTGCTGGGCGAACTCTTCCCACTCGCGGCGGGCTTCGCGCAGGCCGTAGGCACACAGTTCGAACTGCTCGCTGAGCCGCCGCAGCACCGCCGCCTCGTCGCGGACGGGGTCGTCCTCGAACGTGCTCGCGATGTAGTACGACCGCTTGCCGAGGGCCGTGAAGTTGACGAGGTGGTCCTTGCACGGCCGGGCCTGCATCCGGTTCACGGCGTTCGGGAACACGCCGGTCCAGAACAGGGTGAAGTCGCCGATGTGCCGGTGGTACTCGCGGCGGGTGCGGCCTTCGGCCGGCAGCGACTCGGCTTCGAGGACCATGTCGACGAGTTCGCCGATGCGGCGGCCGTCGGCGTCTTTCAGCCGGAACACCGAGTCGGAGTGAAGGAACCGGGAGAGGAGGGAGGAGAGGTAGTCGATCAGCGGCGGGTCGGCGACGCCCAGGGTGGTGACGAAGGCGTGTTCGGTGAACCCGGCAAACATCCGCCGGAGCGGGTGGCCGGGGGGCGGGTCCCACATGGCCGTGTCCTCGGAAGGGTGTCACAGTCCGTGGGCGACGCACCGCCCACGAAGGAATTTAAGCCCACGCCTTCTAGAAAGTCAACCGCATTGCGGCAAGAGTGAAATCGGAAATTTTCTCAAGTTTAGGAGTTACGCTCTTGGGGTTCTGCGAATGGCCTTTCTCCCCTCTCCCCGCTGGGGAGAGGGGCGGGGGTGAGGGGTGAACCTGTATCC
>CAYUHJ010000233.1:0-9820 GCA_964444365.1 uncultured Alcaligenaceae bacterium
CCTGATACCGCTCCTTGTCGCCGACCTCCCTCACCCATTTCAGCTTGTCGAGTTCGCCGAACGCATCCCCGATGCGGCCTTCGCTCAAGTAGCCAGCCGCCTTCTTGTAGTCGCCCTGCTGCCGCAGAATCTCCGTCACCTCGGCGACCGGAAGGCCGGAGCGCTCTTCGAGGAGCTTCAGCGGTTCGCCGGCGGTGACGCTCTTGTGCTGGCGGCGGTCCCCGACCAGAACTACGCGGGCATTGACTGCCTCCGCGACGGTAAAGACCGCGTGCATGTCCCGCGTGCCGAGCTGGCTCGCCTCGTCCACCAGGATCACCCCGCCACTCGCCGAATCCTGCATCTCCTTGTCCTTGAGGAAGCGGGCGACCGTGTCGGCCTCCGCGAACCCGGCCTCCTCGCGTAGCACCTCGCGGCTGGCCTTGACCGACTGGGCGATGGCCACAACTGGCTTGCCGGCCTCGGCCAGTGCTTCGCCGATCTCCTGTTCCAGCGTCGTCTTGCCGGTGCCGGCCACGCCGCGGATCATCATGACCCGGTCGCGTGAGCCGAGAACGTGCCGCACTGCGGCCTTCTGGCCGTCGTTGAACCACTCGCGGGTAAACGGGCGTTTGGGATCGCCGAGCGGGCGGCAGCGGCCACGCCCGTCGCGGGCGAAGGCCACCAGTTTCGATTCCAGGGCGAGCATGTCCCGCGTGGTCGCCATGTTCCGGCCGTCCACCTGACTTCGGATGAGCGGCCGTCGGGCAAGTTCCGCCGCCACCGCGTCCACCGCAACGGCACCGAGGCCGCGCTTCAGGGCTTCGGTCATGAGCTTCCGTTCCGGCACGACGGCATCGCGCACGAAGCTGTGGTCGATGGCGTGGTCCACGGCAGTGCGTTCCCCCGGTTCCGGCCGGGTAGGCTTCGTCTCCCGCTTGTGGACCTTGGCGAGCCATGTGCGTTCTTCGGCAGAGAGCCGCACCAGCCATTCCCGCTTCAGTTCGGCCAGCGACAGGTTCTTGCCCTTGTGTTCGCGCGTTTCGGCACCGAGTTCGGCCTTGCGCTCAGGGTCGGTGATGCCCCGCTCGCGGGCCGTTTGCTCGATCAGTTCTGTGCGGCGGGAAAACCGCTTTAGCACGTCCGTCGGCACGCCCGCGATCTCGAAGTCGTCGCGCTTGCGGACCACGCCGTAGCCGAGGTCTTGCAGCCGGTTCGCCAGCCGCACCCGGAAGGCCGCCTGGAAGTACGGCGCGTCCCGCTTGAGTTCGCGGAACTGGCCCGCCTTCCAGCGGTCCTCGTCCTTGTCCCAGGTGCTGTTGAAGGCGAAGACGTGGGCGTGAAGCTGCGGGTCGGGCACTCCGTTTACCGGCCGGGAAGTAGTGTGGACGAACTCGGCCCAGATCATGTTGCCCGTCGGCCGGTCGGTGTCCTGGCCGCGCCGGCGGACGCGGGTCTTCATCTCGGTCTCGACCTCGCGCATGGTTTCCGCAACGGCGTCGCGGAAGGCTTCCAGCATCTTCTTGTCTTCGGTGAGGCCATACAGCACCGACATGGACTTGGGCACGGAGAAGGTAAAGTCGTATCCGACCGTGCGCTCGCCGCGCGTCCGAACCGTCAGCGGATGTCCGGTCTGGGGGTTGATGTTGTCGCAGAGTTGCTCGAAAGCTTCTTTGCCGACCGTGCCCTGAAGGCCGAGCCGGGCAGCGCCCTGGCCGCCCCACCGGCCGATCAGTTCCTGGTCGCCCAAGTAGTAATCGGCCGCAGCGTAGTAACGCTTGGCACCGTCGGCACTGTTCTGTTGGGTCACCCGAATCATGCCATATTTTACCGTACCACAGATTCGTTAACGGTTCCTTAACGCCTCTCTGCTCCATCGCAGCCAGAGCCGTTGTGCAAGGTTCAGAGACATCGCAAGGCGACCGCAACACGACCGGGGTGCGAGTGCCGCATCGCGGATTCGACGCTGGAAACCTTCGCAGTTCTTCTCGCACCCCTTGACCGCGTCGGGGGACACTTGGGCCAGCTTGTCGAGGCACCAAGCCGTTGGCAGTGCTGGAAAACCATGCCAGCCGGCCGGGTGAAACCCGGCGTCGAAACCGCGTCACCTGGAACAGAGAAGTGCTTGCGCGAGGTTTGGAGGTGCGCTACGGTTAACGCTCGTTAACCACCACGGATGGATTCCCTGAGTGCCCGAGGACAGTGACCCCGCCCAACGCTTTCTGCCGAGAATTCGCCGAGAACTCGCCAAGCTGCCGCTGACCGACGAGCAGCGAGACCAGTTAACGGCGAGCCTACTGGAAAACGCCGCATTTCTCGACTCGCAGGGGATACCGGGGCAAACGGGGAACCTCACCGAAGATTCGTCCTTCTTCAACATCGAGACGAAGGTGCAGGCAGTCGTCGCCGCCCTCGAAAACGAAGGACTCACGCTCCACGAATACATACGCGCCGTACACCGCCAACCGAAGACTTTGAACGTTGCACCGGAGACGGTTGTTGCGAACGTCGCTGGAGTCGTCGAGCAGTTCTCCGGCGACGGGTTGACCGGGCGCGCCTACCTCAACGCGGCCGTTCAGTACCCCTCACTGCTCTGGTCCTCCCCGACTACCGTCCGGGCTAACGTGGAAGGCGTTGTCAAAAGCCTTTTCGCCGAGGGGCTGACGACGAGGGATTACCTGAAAGCCGCGGTCGCGCACCCGGCTCTGTTCGCGGCATCGCCTGGGACAGTGGAAGGTAACATACGCGAGTCGGCCGAGCGGTTGGGCTTGGATGTTAGCGCGTACCTCAAAGCAGCCCTGAAGCAGCCGTCGCTATTCTCGATTCTACCCGATACTGTCGAAGGGAACGTCCGGGGGGCCGCCAAGTCGCTCGGCGGCGGCCTCGCGGCTGCCGACTACGTCAGTGCCGCCCTCAAGCAGCCCTCGCTTTTCGTCCTATCACCGGGGACGGTCGCACGCAACGTCACCGGGGTGGTCGAGCGGTTCTCGCCGGACGGGCTGACCGGCCCAGAGTACGTCCGCGCGACCCTGAAGCAGCCGTCGCTCCTCGGCACCTCGCCCGAGACGGTCGCCGCCCACATCACCGAGGTCGTGGAGCGGTTCGCTGACGACGGCATGACGACGCGCGACTACCTCTCAGCCGCCCTGAAACAGCCGTCCCTCTTTGCGATGTCGCCGGGGACGGTATCCCGCCACATCGACACGGTACTCGGCTTTGCCGACGCCGGCATCTTTCGGCCGCCCGCGTCCTGGCGTTCACGCCGGGATCGACCCGTTCCGGCGACCGATTCAGACCACGCGGCGGTGATCGACTTCCTGCTCCGCAACCCGAATCTGATGTGCCTGGCCGACGACAACTACGGGTTGCGAGAAGCCCACCAGCGGATGACCGACGGCCCAACGGACACCAAGTTCCTCAAATGGCCCCGCCACCGCGTCGAAAGCTCATTAGCAGCCCATCTCGGACACGACTCTGTCCAGCCCATCGAAGCGGACGGGTTCGTCGCCGGGGTCACCCCGCCCACGCAAGAACAAGCCCGGCGGTTCGTCCTTCGCGCGTTGATCCACGCCGGCTACATCAAAGGCGGCAGCATCGAGCGCTGACCCGCTCGCAGCAGGCTCGTCCCAAGTCATTTCGTTCGCGGTGTGTTGTCCCGGATACTCAGACGGTAGAGTCAAGGATGCTGCAATTCTTGCCGCGTGAATTCTCGCATACGCGCCCCCACCCCTTCTTCACAAATCTTGCTGGCCCACCAGGCACTTGACTGGTCTACCCGGCAACTCGTTTCATCCTGCCGAACATGGGATTGCGTTCTCCGCTAGTCCCCGCAGCAACACACGGCCTTCTGACGGGCACGCCTAAAGCCGCCGCCGGGCCGCGCAAGCTGCCAAGGCCGCTTTCCCGAGGGAAGCCTTCGGCCTTTCGCTTGCCCGTTGCGCTGACGCCCCGGCCTACCGCGGCTTTGGTACGGGTGCCATCAGGCCGCGGTGGTCGCGGCCGGTGAACCAAAAGCGAAAGGAACCAACCAATGACGACCAGCAAGAGAAGCGAAGCCCCGAGCAAAGGACCGACCCACATCGCCTACCAGGTCCGCGACCGCGACGGACAAAAAGGGTTCTGGACCCGCATCGGCAGTGCCTGGCCGCACGCCGACGGCAACGGCTTCAACATCCAGATCGAGGTCGTCCCGCTCGACGGCCGGATCACCCTCCGCGTCGCCACCGAGAAGAAGGACTAACCCGCACCGGGCGGGGCTGCGCCCCGCCCGCCCCGACCAACTCAACCGAAAGGAAACACCGCATGCATTACGACACCGACCGCTTTAACCTCCACTCACGCTTCCTCGACCTGACGGACCAGCTTTCCAGCGGCATCGATCCCGACTTCGATGTCGCCCAGGACGACCTGGAGCGAGAGTTCCAGGAACTCCGCCTTCATCTCGGCCGGATCGAATAGGGAGGCTGTCATGAAACTTCTCATCGATCACATCGCCCACCACCGCAACGGCATCTGCGGCGCACCGTTCCACCCGGTGATCTTCCGCGACCCCGACGAGGGGCGGATGCTCGGGGTCGTCTTCGACACCGACCACCATGTCGCGGTCTTCAACCTCGACAAGCTGGCCCTGGGCAACGTTGCCTTCGGCGTGAACTCCTGGCGGGGCGACCACTACGAACCGCACCTGAGGCGGGCGATTGCCGCCTGGCAGCAGGAGGCGTGACCATGACCCAGAAACTCACCCTCAACCTCGCCGACATTCTGGAGCGGAAGTACCCGTCCGGGTTCCACGTCCCCGCCGACATCGATCTTAGCACCTTCCTGGAGTTCGCCGACGACGACTGGGACCACTGCCTCGATCTCGACGCCCACCTGGAGGCCGAGGACAGCGTCGCCCTGGTGTGGTCCGTAAGCGACGTACTGGCCCGCAGGCCCGACCTGACGGCCGAGCAGGCGTGGACCGTCCTTGTTACCGCCCGGGACGATTTCCGGCGGGGCGAGTGCCATCTCGACTTCATCGAGGCGACCGCCAACGGCGTGTTTCCCGTTGGACCCCTCGCGAAGGAACTGCTCTGCCGTCGGGTCAAGTCATTGCTGACTGCCGCTGAAAATCTGCCGGACTCCGGGCTTAACGACCCCGGTGGATTCAGCAGGCTTGCAAGCCGAATCGAAGACCTGGAAAAGGCGATCGCTTCCAAAGGAGACGAACCGTGAACGCAACGACCCACATCAACTCGAAAGGAGACCCTATGACCCAATCCACCCTGACCGCCAACCCCTTCTTCGCCGGGCGAATGAAGCGGGCCGCAACGAGGAACGAGGCGTGTGACCGGCCCGTCTACGCCCGCCTGCCCCAGTCCCCGCGCAACGGGAGTCCCGTTCCGCACCTGACCAGCCTCTACCACTTCCACCGCGCCGGCGACTACGGCGACCGGGCCTACCCCGGCAACTGCGGCGGCAACCTCATCAAGGATCTGCTGACCTATTTCGAGCCGGGTCTCGTCTTCGACCCGATGAGCGGGTCGGGCACCTGCGCGGACGTGTGCGAAGAGATGGGCGTGCCGTGCGTGTCGTTCGACATCCACACCGGGTTCGACGCCTGCAACGCGGCCGAGTTCCCCGGCCCCGAGACGTTCGACTTCATCTGGGCGCACCCGGCCTACTGGCGGATGAAGCTGTACGCCGATGACCCCCGCGACCTCTCGCGGTCCCCCACGCTCGACCACTTCCTGCGCCGCTACGGGCAGTTCCTCCGTAATTGTGCGTCGGCTCTGAAGCCCGACGGCAAGCTGGCCGTCCTGATGGGCGACTACAACGACCGCGACGAGGGGTTCGTCCCGCTCACCTTCCACACCAAGCGGCTCGCGTTCGCCGCCGGGCTGCGGCAGCACTGCACCGACATCATCCGCTTCTCCCACGGGGCGAGCAGCGGCAAGAAGGTCTACCGCAGTCGCTTCATCCCCGGCCTGCACGACACCTGCATGGTCTTCACCAAGAATCGATAACCACATCTCCCGAGAAAGGACTCTCGCCATGACAAACACCCACTCTCGCCTCACCGACATCGCCGCCAGGCTGCTGGGCATTCCAACCCTGATGACCCGAAACTCCGACCGGCTCGACTTCCACGAGGTGGCGGTCTGGCAGGTCGAGGCGGCACTTACAGCCGCCTTTGAATCCGGCCAGCAAGCCGCACCGGCAATCCCGCCGGATGCGAATGTGCCGACGCCGTTCGACGGTTACGAAATCCAGCCGTGCCGGCTCGTGCGGGATACCGACGAACCGCACTCGTCGTCCGTCGAACCCTGCGAGCCGTTCGAGACCGACTTCTGGACGCTCTACGGCCACATCCCCGGCGAAGGCGTCATGGCGGTCGGTGACTTCGACGCACGCGAACACGCCGAGGAAGTGTACGCCCGGATCACGGGTCGCAGCTATCGGTGAGATACGGACGCGCGTCTGCACCGGAGGGCTACGCCGCCGGGGCTTATTTCGGGTGATGCTGAAGCCGCGGCCGGCCCGTGCAAGCTGCCAAGACGGTTTCCCTGCGGGAGCCTCCGTCTTTCGCTTGGCACGGACGCCGTACGGCGGCCGTCCTGGCGGCTTCGGTCGCTCCCCCGAAAGCCCCGGTCGGCGGGGCGCAACCGGAAGGAGACATGACATGACCGAAGCCACCCCTTACTGCACCCCCTGGAGCCTGCACTTCGAGTCCGACGGGACCGAGGACTACGCCGTCGTCCGCGACGCCGACGGGCACGTCCTTGCCGAGAGTTCCACGTTCTGGTTACCGCAACAAGGTGATCCGACCCCGGCCGCCCTTGCTGCGATCCGGCTCATGGCCGTGGCCCCACGACTGCTGGAAGCCTTGCACTACCTGCTCGCGGAGACGGTGGACATGGACCTGAAGTACGGGATCGGCCTGAGCGAGGGCGAGGAGGACGCACGCGGGATGGCTCTGTCCGCCGTCGCCGCGGCGACGGGAGAAGACGCATGAGCGGG
Source organism: uncultured Alcaligenaceae bacterium (assembly GCA_964444365.1). GTDB lineage: Bacteria > Planctomycetota > Planctomycetia > Gemmatales > Gemmataceae > CAYUHJ01. The sequence continues at coordinate 6,979 of CAYUHJ010000233.1, forward strand.
CCGACCAACGCGGAGCGGGCAGAGTGGGCACTGAACGCCCTTGCCACGTTCACCGCCGAGACGTTCGGCGGGGAGCATCCCGACGCGATGCACGACGACGACCTGGAAGCCGCGGTCACGGACCAGATCTGTGACCTGTTACACCTGGCGGAGCGAAGTGGTTTTGATCCGCAGCGTGTCCTTGAAAGGGCCAACTGTCACTACCGCACGGAGACGTTACTGGAGGATTGATTTCCTGGCCGGGGCCGCTGCGGCTCCGGCCACCCTCCGTGCTTGCCAATGCGTGCCGTGGCGTACCCGATTCGGAGGCTGTCCGGAGACTGGCGTACCGTTACTACGAGGAGGACCTTGCCAAGCTGGACGCCTGCAAGAGGTAGCACCTTGACGCTTGACGGCCTCGCAGCCGTTGCGCTATGGTTGACGGATGAAGCCAGACATCGACATCTTCAACCTCACGCCCGCAGAGCGCATCCTGCTGGCCGAAGACCTGTGGGATAGCGTCGTGGCCGGACAGGACGCACCGCCTTTATCGCCTGATCTCCAGGCAGAACTGCAACGCCGTCTCGACGCCGCAGACCGTGGCGAGGCGAAGTACTCGACCTGGGAAGACGTGAAGCGCCGCCTCTTCAGTTCTGAATGACAAGAACCCTGGTCCTCTCGACACTCGTCGAAATCGATCTCGCTGCCGCGAGAGAGTGGTACAACCACATGCGGCCGGGCCTGGGCGAAGACTTGTTGCTCTGCGTCGAACACGCCCTCGACCGCATCCTCGAACATCCCGAAGCGTTCCCCTCTGTCATGCCCGATGTCCGCCGGACGCTGGTTCGCCGTTTTCCTTTCGGCGTCTTCTATCGCGTCCGCCGAAACCGCATCGAGGTCGAAGCGTTGTTCCCGCTGAGGGCGGACCCGACTCATCTACGGGATCGACTCGATCCACCGGATGACCTTGTGTCCTGAGACGACTACTGGATCAGGCTCACTGACTTGCCATCACAATCGACGTACCGAACCGTGCGGCCGCACGGTTCGGCTGCCGCTTCTTCACCCTTCCGGCGAGCACCGCGAGCCGCCGGGCATACCCCGCTCCCCCGACTCAGAATCAAGAGGCAACGTCCTTCATCCCCGGCCGTTTGCAGAGCGCCGCCGTGGCATCGCGTCGAGCGACGCCACTAGCCAAACACGGCCACGACGTGGGCCAACACTGGCACACAAGCCGGATGGCCCCAGATGGCGTTTGGAGGAGGGCGTTGAAGAGCTTTTTCGTTCAGGCGTCTTCCCTATGCACGGCATCGGCCGGATTTCCCCGGGAAATCGCGGGCGGGCACCCGGCAGCCTCACGCCTCGGCGTTCGGTCTTTCGGATTGCTACCAGGAATGCAACCGGGCATTTGACCGCGATTGTGCTCGCCCGAATACTGTGTGGGGACTGATGCCGTCGGTCGCCCGAAAAGGGTCCGAACGCAGGAGGGTCAGCAATGGGATTCTGGGACAGCCTTAAGGCAATTGCGAAGGACTTCGAGGAGCGACACGCCGCGAGTACGCAAGTGGCCTACTCGCACGGAAAGCTGGCGGGCTGGAACGGCAGCGACAGCGAGGTTGTCGCGTTCCAGAACGCCGGCCGTTCATCGGAGTGGCTGGCGGCATACGAGCGGGGGTATCAGGAAGGGCGGGCCGAGCGTGCCCGCGCCGGCCGCGGATGAGACTTGCATTGCGCCCACGTGGGACGCTCGCCCCCGGGGACTACCGACCTCGGTTCTGGCTGTCGTTATCGGCTTGCTCCGCCAGTCGCTCCGAGTGGGTCTTGGTGGGGCGTTCGAGGAGCTTGCGAATTCGCTGCCGGGACGAGGGGTGGCAGTGACTGGCCCCGTCCCGACCATGCCCCAGAACGGACGCCAACGAGTCCGGGTCGCCGGTGACCGACGCGGCCAGCGCGTCGGCATCGAACTCCTGTTTGTGGTTGAGGCCACGCCGCCTCAAAAAGTTGAACGACGCCGTGTCCACGTCGCCGTTTGCGATGTGGGCCAGTTCGTGAGCGGCGATGGCCTTCAACTGTTCCGGCGAGTACAGAAAGAACACCTCTTCGTTCACGACCATCAAATCCCGCGTCAGGACGCCGGCGCTCGACACGAAGGCGTTGTACCCCGCCAGCACCTCGACGACAGGCGGGGCGATGGCTAACGCCTCCGCCGTCTTGCGCACGTCCGCTATGAATTGTGCGTGGCCGGGCAGTTGTTCGACCCACTCCCGGGGGCGGATGGTGTGGCCGTGATCGCGGTAGAACTGCGCGGCGAGGAACGCGCTCGCTTCCCGGCCGCCCCGCCAAAACTCGATGGCCTTGCAACGCGCGATGACACCCGCTTGCTTCAGGGCTTTGCCCAACTTTGATCTGACCCGCTCGTTCCGCTCTGCCATCCACCGCATGTCCCGACTCGTACCCCCGCAAGGCTACTACAGCCGCGAGGTTGTCGCAATCTAAATGACCGAACGACGAGGCGTCATGACCGAACGACGAGGCGTCCGGGTGCCCGCGATGCCTCGGAGAAATGGCGGGTCAGCCCCGGCCAGCCATCTGGCAAGCACGCAAGCTTGCTGGCAGGCATGACAGCAAGCTTGCCGTCTGTATAGCAGGCCATCCTGCTTGTAATCCAGCAAGAAGGTTGGCCATCATGCTGGCCGTCATGCCAGGCGGACATCTCGCCAGCAGGAGGTCATGCCGACATGACGGCTGGCCTGCATGATGCACATACTGCTTGCCAGCATGACGGCTGCCGTGCTATGGGTCGGTTCATGATTATCGTCATTGCAAATTCCAAAGGCGGGGTCGGGAAATCGACCATCGCCGT
>CAYUHJ010000234.1:0-9787 GCA_964444365.1 uncultured Alcaligenaceae bacterium
CGGTGGCGTAGCGGACCGAGGATCGGCCTTCGACGCGGCCCGGCGACGCACGGGCTGCGTCGTCGTTTCCTGGGAAAACAAACACTGTCCAGGTCCGGACCCGTTCTCTGTGAGGTCGCGGACAGAACCCCGTCAGGAAGGACCCGCGACGGTGCCGACCATCGCCCGGATCGCGGCGCGGATGGGTTCGGGGAGCGTCGGCCACGCAGTCACGAGCGCGGCAAGGCCGGCGTCAGGGATGCCCCCTTCGCCTTTCTGTTGGGTACGCCCGGTGGTACGCCCGCCGTCGTCCAGAGTGGGAATGTGCTTGGATTGCTTGAATTTACGTCGCGGGCTCATCGGATTTTGGTTCTCCTCGTCATGGTTCGAATCCATGCCGGGTAACTCGAAGCAAGTCGGTGCGGGCCGGTGCTGAAAAGCGCCGGCCCCTTGTTTTTGAAGGGGTTGCGACGAAGGATTCGACGGTCCGCCGACAAGGCCGATAGTGAACATCGGTGCCGTTCGATGCGGCGTGATGCCCCTGTCACTGCATCCAGCACTGCACCCGATCCTGCGCGTTTGGTCCCCTCAGTCCCGGTCATCCTTCTTCTTGCCGCTCACTCCCCCGGAATCGGGGCGTCGGTGCCGCCGGCGATGGTGACGAGGTTGCGGAACACGGTTGCCGCGATCTTGTCGCTGAGGAACCGGGCCGAGCCGTCGGCGAAGCCGAAGTTCCCGCCGCCGAAGTGGTTCCCGCCGAACTGCCCGCCCGCGCCGACCGGGGGGCGTTCGCCCTCGTCGTAGCCGCGGACGGTGGCCGGCCCGCCGGCGAGCCACGGGCCGAGGTCGGCGTTCGTTTCCGCGAACAGCAGCGTATGGCTCAGCCCGTCGGTGACGGCGAGGAACGGCGTCGCCGCGTCGTACCGGAAGGCCCCGGCCCGCGGGTCGGTGGGGGGGAGAGTGGCCCCCGCCGGGTTCACCCCCCCGGACCCGACGTACTGCGTCACCGCGGGGCCGCCCGTTTCCGGCGGCGGGTTCGCCGGGCACGTCAACACCCCGAGCCCGGTCCGCGCCGCGGCTGCGTTCTTCTCCGCGTCCCAGGGGAGGCTCTTGTCGATCTGCGTCAGCAGCGGGGCGGTCGCCTGCCGCCGGGAATCGAGGGCCGGCAACAGGTCCGGAACCCAGCTCGGCCGGCGGTCCGGGGGCAGGTCCGGAACGAACACCGTCCCGGCGGGGATGCACGCGGGTAGCGTCGGATTCGGCTTCTCGTCCGGCTTCGCGCGGTGCGCCGCGAACTGCCCGAGCTGGCGGAGGTTGTTCGCGCAGTAGACCCGGTCCTGGTCGACGCGGCCCTGCGCCACCCACACCGCGAAGAACCCGGCGAGGAGGATTCCGAACGCCCCGAGGATGACCAGCCCGACCCGTCCGCCCATGTGTGGGAACCCCCGAAAACGCGACGCGGGACGCAGCTTACACTACGCCCCGCCGCGGGTTCGGGTTCGGGTTCCGTTCTCGGCCGCGGAATCCGAACGCGCCTTTCCATTCCGGTCGGAAGGAGCGACCTCGTCTCCGGCCGCTCACCAGTCGGAGACCGGCTCGCCGCCGGAACGGGTCGCCAGGGCCCGGAAGGTGCCGATCGGGATGCTGCTGTTGATGAGCCGCACCGACCCGTCCATGTTGGCGAACACGACGCCCCCCGAGTGGGCCGACATGAACGCACTGGGGCTGGCCGTCGCCTCCACGTTCGGCTGGCTGCTCCGGAGGTGGCCCGTGACCAGCAGGTTGGCGGGCCGGTAGTTGTGGCTGCGGTGGGGCAGCCCCATCCGGCTCACCCACTCCGCCGAGTGGACCACGTCGGCCCCGGGGATGACGCCCAGCCACGTGGACTCGCACACCCGGCTCATCCGCTCCCCGAACCCCACCGTGTTGCTGGTGCCGTCGGCGACGTCCTCCACCCGCACCCGGCTGTTGCGGAAGAACATGCCGTTGAACTCGTTCGCCGACGCCGTCAGTTCGTGGTCGCCCGAGCCGATGCACGCCACGTAGGACGACACCGGCAGGTTCGCAATCACGGTGCCGCTCCCGGAGAACGCGGTGTGCGCGCCGACCTCGCCGTAGTCGAAGAGGTCGACGTTTCGGGGGGTCGTGTCGGACGGGCAAACGAAGAGCCCGAACCGGCCGTTGCGGGCGGCGGTCACGGCCGCACTGTTGGCCGGGTCCAGGATCGGCTGGGCCAGGTTGATCTGACGGAACAGGTTGTCTTGCTCCAGGTACGGCAGGAGCAGCGCGAACGCGCTCCAGCCGGGCGCGAAGTGCGCGGGGTTGTGCGGGGCCAGCGCCCGCCACCCGGAGACGGTGCCCGGGCTGCTGGTGGCGAGGAACCCGGACGGAAACCGCCCCTCGGCCGCGTGGTAGTTGTGCCCGGCCAGCACGATCTGCTTCAGGTTGTTCTGACAGGTCGCCCGCGCGGCGGCCTCCCGGACCTTCTGCACCGCCGGCAGCAGCAGGCCGATGAGGACCGCGATGATGGCGATCACCACCAGGAGTTCGATCAGCGTAAATCCACGACGGAAGGATGCGGTCACGGGGGATCTCCGGTCACGGGGAGCGGGCCGGGGGCTCCGGACGTTCGCCCGTCGGGCCGCCCGGGGAAAAACAAAGCCCGGCACCGCTCGCAACGAATGCGAGCGGTGCCGGGCTTACGTCCGCGCCGGCGGGACACACCGGGGCGGCAACAAGCGGTGGTAGGAACCTCGACCCAGCCGTCGGTGCCCGACCTCTGGACCGGAGTTCGTTCGCCGCGAGCGGCCGCACCGCCTCCGGAGAGGGATGCGATTCGACCACGGTGCGGCGGGATGGGCGAGCAAAGGCAACTCCCGTGCCGGCCCCGCGCCACGGGGCGGCGACGTCGCGGCGGGCGGGATTCTCCACGCGCGGAGGACAGTACCCCGCAAACGACGCGGGCCGGGTGGGCACCGTCTGGCCGCGGCCGGTCACCGAGGGACCAGTTCCCATTTCCCTCACCCCGGACTGCACCGTTTGCCGATCTTGTGAAGGCCGTCCCTCCGCCCTCCGGAGCGCCTTCGCATGACCGCGTCCGGACACTCGCGCCTGACCTGCTGGGACCGCCTCGGGCTGGGGCTGTTCGCGCTGCTCGTCGTCGGGTTCGGGGTCGTGGTCGAAATTCGCTCGGCGTTCCAGCGGCAGCGGAAGACGGACTTCGGCGTGTACGCGCGGGCGGCCTGGGCGGTGCGGACCGGGGCGGACATCTACGACGTGTCCGACGACCGCGGCTGGCACTACTGCTACCCGCCGCCGTTCGCGGTGCTGATGGTGCCCCTCGCCGACCCGCCGACCGTGCTGGAGGATCGGACCGGGTATCTGCCGTTCGCCGTCTCGGTCGGCATCTGGTACCTGCTCGGCTTCGGGTGTGCCGCCTACGCCGCCCACGCGTTTGCGAATGCGGTTCTCCCGGACGCGCCGCGCGGCTCGCGGCGGTGGTGGTACGCCCGCACGGTGCCGGTGCTCATCTGCCTCGGGGGGATCGGATTCACCCTCGGCCGGGGGCAGGTCAACACGGTGGTGGTCGCCCTCGTCGCGGCGATGTTCGCGGCGTCCGTTCGCGGGAAGACCGTCGCGGCCGGGGCCTGGCTGGCCGCCGCGATGGCGCTCAAGGTGATCCCCGGCATCCTGCTCCTCTTCCCGCTGGTCCGCCGGGAGTGGCGGGCGGGGCTCGGCGTCCTGGCGGCGTCCGTCGTGCTGTTCGGCGTCATTCCCACCGCCGTGTGGGGGGTCGACGGGGCCGTGAAGAGCAACCTCCGCATCGTCGACGCGGTCTTGAAGCCGGGCACCACCGGCGGCGGGGACCAGACCCGTGCGAAGGAACTGACGGACACGACGGCGACCGACAGCCAGACCTTTCAAGCCGTCATCCACGCGATGAAGTACCCCGACCCGACCGCCCGGCCCGCGAAGGCGGACCGCGACACCCGCCTCGCGCACTGGGCCATCGGCGGGTTGCTGACGCTCGTCACGGCGGTCGTCGCGTGGCGGCGGCTCGGGCCGGACCCGGGGGACCAACTCGTGTTCCTCGGGTGCCTGTGCGTGCTGATGCTGCTGCTGACGCCCGTTTCGCACATGCACTACTACGCGATGGCGATGCCGCTCGTCTGCGGCCTCTGGCTCCGCGGAATGGCGAAGCGGCCGGGTGGCATCGGCGCGGACGGGCTGACGCTCGCGGTCCTCGTCGGCTGGGGTGCGTCGACGGCGTTGCCTTTGTTCCCGTGGGAGTTCACGTCCTACCTGCGGCAAGCGGGGGCCGGCGTGTTCGCCACCGTCGGGCTGTGGGCGTTCGCCCTGGGCACGATCGCCCGCCGGGCGGAAGTGGTGGCCGTCGCCGAGCCGCTGCCGGAGCCGCGCCGCCTCGCGGCATGAGCGGAAAGCGAGTACAAGCCCCCTCGAACGCCGATGGCTTCCGTCGGCGTTCGTTCTTCTTCAAAAGCAACCCCTCCCCCAAGCGGACTGGGGAAGGTTTTGGTCCCCTCCCCCTTGGGGGGAGGGTGAGGGTGGGGGGTAGAAGGCTCACCACCCAAGCGACCCCCACCCCCACCCTCCCCCCTCCCAGGGGGAGGGAGCAAGACGGTCGCCGACCCTTCTGGTCCCCTCCCCCCTTGGGGGGGAGGGTGAGGGTGGGGGGTGGAGACTTCACCACTGAAGCGACCCCCACTCCTGCCCTCCCCCCCTCCCAGGGGTTGGGGGGAGGGGTTGTCTTTTGTCTTGAACGGTCAACCCTTGAGCCCCGCTGGATCGCGACGGTAGAATACCGGTTGAAGGATCGCCCCTCCCGGTTTCTCCCCACCCGGCCATCGGAGGATCTGCCGTGCTCGACATGACCCTGCCCGACACGTTCTGCGAACCCTGCACCGGCCGGCTCGTCATCGGCGGCGACTGGCTCCCACCGCGGGACGACTTCGCGAGTACCAGCCCGGCGAACCCGGCCGACGTGATCGGCACCTTCCCGAACGCGAGTGCCCGCGAAGTGGCCGATGCGGTGGGGGCCGCCCGTGCCGCGTTCCCCGGCTGGAAGCGGCAGTCGCGCATCCTGCGGGCCGAGTGTTTTGACCGGCTCGCGCAGCTCATCAAGCGCGACCTCGACGGGCTCGCCACACTGATGGCCCGCGAGTGCGGCAAGAACATCAACGAGTGCCGGGCCGAGGTCGTCGAAGGGCTGCACATGGTGCAGTACGTCTTCGGCAGCGCCCGGACGCCGACGGGCGAGGTGCTGGCGTCCGAGATCGCGGAGAAGGACACGTTCGTGCGGCGAAAGCCCTGGGGCGTGGTCGCCGTCGTGACGCCCTGGAACTTCCCGTTCGCGGTGCCGCTGTGGATGCTCGGGCCAAGCATCGTGGAGGGGAACACGGCCGTCTTCAAGCCGAGCGAGGACACCCCCGCCGTCGGCCAGAAGCTGGTCGAACTCTTCGAGGAGGCCGGGTTCCCGCCGGGCGTATTGAACCTCGTCCACGGCGACGGCGGCGTCGGCGAACTCCTCGTCCGCAACCCCGGCGTGAACGTCGTCCTCTTCACCGGCAGCTACGAAGTCGGCAAGCGCATCCAGCAAATCTCCGCCGAGTTCCCGGACCGCATCGTCGCCGCCGAGATGGGGAGCAAGTCCGCGGTGATCGTCTGCGAGGACGCCCGCTTCGACCTGGCCGTCAGTGCCGGCATCCTGTCCGCGTTCAAGACGACCGGCCAGCGGTGCGTCTCCGCGGGGCGAATCCTCGTCCACGAATCGCTGATCGACCGCTACGCCGACGAGTTCGCCGAGACCGCGAAGCGGCTGAAGTTCGGCGACCCGCTCGACCCGACGAACTTCGCCGGCCCGGTGATCCACCGCGGGGCGGTCGAAAAGGTGCTGAAATACAACGAAATCGCGGCGAAAGAAGGGGCCGAGATCCTCCTCGACGGCGGCGAAATCGACGGCCCCGGCTGCTTCGTCAGCCCGTTCGTCTACCACATCGAGGCGAAACCCGGCGTGCGGTGCGTCCGCGAAGAAGTCTTCGGCCCGCACGTGGCGCTGATCCCGTTCCGCACGGATGAGGAAGCGGTGCGCATCTACAACGACACCGAATATGGCCTGAGCATGGGCGTCATCACGGAGAGTTACCGCCGGATGCGTTACTTCCGCGACGAGTGCGAGTACGGCATGGGCTACGCGAACCTGCCGTGCATCGGGGCGGAAGTCCACCTCCCCTTTGGCGGCGTGAAAAAGAGCGGCAACGGCCACCCTTCAGCCGCGGGCCTGATCGAAGCGGTGACGCACAAGACGGCGTGGACCGTCAACCACGGCACGGAGATTCGCATGGCCCAGGGGCTGACGGCGGAGGTGTAAAAATTCTTGTAGGTCGGGCCGAGTCTTCGAGGCCCGACAGTGCGCTCCCCGTCGGGCCTCGAAGACTCGGCCCGACCTACAAGAAAGGTTCACATGAAGCGCAAGTGGCCATTCGCCGACCCGCCGAACGTCGCGACGATTTCGCTCCGCGACATCATGGATGGCAAGCGGCCGATACTCTTCGTTCAACACGATGCCGAGGATGGAATGTGGCAGTTCACCGACGGACGTGATGCGCCAACCGAGGATGATGCAGTCGTATTGGGTCTCGAATGTGTCCTCGGCCTCGACCCGTCGATTGCCCCGCTATTGAAGGATCTGCCACTGGGATGGCGGGCATGGAGAGATTCGGTGAATGAACCGTGGCAACGCGAACCAGCCGACTGACGCAGACATCGGCACCTCCGCCGTCAAATGTTTTGTAGGTCGGGCCGAGTCTTCGAGGCCCGACATTGTGCTCCCCGTCGGGCCTCGAAGACTCGGCCCGACCTACAAGAAAGAATCCATGACAACCACCACCCTTGAAGAACTGACCCGCGTCGTCGCGGCGATGCCGGCGGACGCGGCGAAGCAAGTGCTCGACTTCGCCCGGTTCCTGGAGCAGCAACGGAACCGCCAGATCGAGTACGCCGACTGGGACGATGAATCCATGCGGGCCGCGACGCTCGAATCCATGCGCCGTTACAACGAAGAAAACCCGGAGGACGAAGGCTATGACGATCTGGCACCCCGGTGACGTGGTCGTCGCCCCGTTCGGGGGTGCCGAAGGAATCAAGATGCGGCCGGCGGTTGTGGTTACAACTGACTTGTATCACACGACGCGCCCCGATGTCTTGTTGGGAATCATCACGAGTCAGGTCGCGAAGGCGACCCAACCGACCGACTACGTTTTGCAAGACTGGCAAGCCGCAAGCCTGCGGTTTCCATCGGCGTTTCGCGCGTACTTCACGATGGTTCACTCGCGCGTTCCGCGTCCGATCGGCCGACTCTCCGACCGCGACTGGGCCGAGGTCCAGGCCCGACTACGGCTCGCGATCGCGGTGTGACCCTCGGCCCTCCCAGCCCCGTCCCGCGGGGGACCGCGCGCGCCGGGACGATCCCCTTCCGGGCCGTAGCCCGCCTCGCTCGCTATCATTTCCCGATCGGCTTTTCGTCCCAGAGGGTCTCCACCGTGGGCGTTGTGGTGCAAAAGTTCGGCGGGACCAGCGTGGCCACCGCCCAGCGGATCGTCGAGGCGGCGCGGAAGGCCATCCGGGCCAAGAATGCGGGGAACAAGGTCGTCGTCGTCGTCTCCGCGCGGGGGGACACGACCGACGATCTCATCGAGATGGCGAACGAAATCTCGGAGAAGCCGCCGGCCCGCGAGATGGACATGCTGCTGTCCACCGGGGAGCAGATCAGCATCGCCCTCACCGCGATGGCCGTCCACGAACTCGGCGAAAAGGCCCTCAGCTTCACCGGCCCGCAGATCGGCATCGTCACGGACAGCACGCACACCAAGGCCCGCATCAAGAAGATCGACACCACCCGCATCCGCGAGGCCCTCGACGCCGGGCACATCGTCATCGTCGCCGGGTTCCAGGGGATGGACGAGGGGTTCTCCATCACCACCCTCGGCCGCGGCGGGTCGGACACCACGGCCGTGGCCCTCGCCGCCGCCATCAAGACGGACCTGATCGCGCGGGGCACCCCGGACAAGGTCGAGTGCGAAATCTACACGGACGTCGACGGCATCTTCACGACCGACCCGCGGGTCGTGCCCGAAGCCCGCAAGATGGACGCCATCTCCTACGACGAAATGCTGGAGATGGCGAGCATGGGCGCGGGCGTGATGCACTCCCGCAGCATCGAGTTCGCGAAGAAGTTCGACGTGCCGCTGATGGTGCGGAACTCCTTCTCGGACGCGGTCGGCACCTGGATCGTCGAGGAAGCCGACTGGATGGCCGAGGTGCCCGTCTGCGGCGCGGCCCTGGCCCGGGACGAGGCCCGGATCGTGCTCGACGGCGTCCCAGACCGGCCCGGCGTCAGCCACCGCGTGTTCTCGGCCGTCGCGAACGCCAGCATCGCCGTGGACATGATCGCGCAGTCCGTCGGCGAGGGGGGCAAGGCGACGATCGGGTTCACCGTGCTGCGGACGGAACTGACCAACGCCCTCGCCACGCTGCAACCCATCGCCGAGGAACTCGGGGCGACGCTCCGCGGCGTCGAGGACGTGTCCAAAGTGTCCGTCGTCGGGGCCGGGATGCGGTCGGTCACGGGCGTCGCCGAGACGATGTTCGCCGCCATGTCCGCGGCGAACATCAACATCAAGATGATTACCACGGGCGACATCAAGATCTCCGTTCTCGTGGACAAGAACGACGGCGTGAAGGCGCTGAAGGCCGTCCACACCGCGTTCCAGCTCGAGGCGGCCCGGAAGGGGGCGGGGCTTGCGGTCACGGACACGGGTTCCGGCACGTTCCACTTCAAGCCCCGGCCGGCCCCGCTCGTCGACGACGACCACACGCCGGACCTGCCGAGCGTGGCCGCGAAACTGGCGGGGATGGAAGACATCCTCGTGTCCGACGTGCAACTCAACCCGGACCAGAGCCGGATCACGGTGTTCGACCTACCGGACCGCCCCGGCGCGTGCAGCACCGTGTTCAACGCCGTCGCCACCGGCGGCGTGATCGTGGATACGATCGTTCAGAACCTGACTGGTCCGGGCCGGGCCGAACTGTCCTTCACCGTCCCGAACGCGGACCTCACCCGCGCCCTGAAGCGGACGCAAGACGTCGTCCGCGGCATCGACCCGACGTGCCGGGTGGTCGGCGACGCGGACATCGCGGTGCTGTTCGTGCTCGGCGTCGGGATGCGGACCCACACCGGCGTCGCGCGTGCCATGTTCGGGGCACTGGCGAAGCGCGGCATCAACATCCTGATGATCAACACGTCCGAGGTCTGCATCGGCGTGGTCGTCGAACGCACCCGCGGGGCGGAAGCCCTGGCGTGCCTGCGGGAAGCGTTCAACATCACCGGGTAAGGTCACCGGCGTGCGGTGCAGCACACCAACCCGAAGCGCAAGCGAGGGAACTCGGCCGCATCTGAACCCGAAGCGCAAGCGAGGTGGCAAGGGAGTCCTCGCTTGCGGTTCGGGCTGGTGTCGGCCGCGAGATCACTGCTCCGCCCGCCCAACGAAACCTTGTCCGCTCCCAAATCTGAGACGCCCCCGCCGAACCGTTCCCGGCCGTAGGAATCTTGCGGGCGCTGGTTGCCGACCCGCGGGGGTCGCCGGTAAGTCATGCGTGGGAAGAACTCCGCAACCACCCGAACGGCGACACGGGAACTGAAATGGCCGACCATCCGCCGCCCACGATTCCGCCCCCGCCGGGCTGCACGCCGGCCACCGCGACGACCCGCCGCGGGCTGGCGACGGCGCCG
>CAYUHJ010000235.1:0-9565 GCA_964444365.1 uncultured Alcaligenaceae bacterium
GGGTTAGGGGTGAGGGGATACAACCTCAACAGGGAGACAGGTTGACCCCTCGATGGCTGGTACAGCAGCCTGGAGAACCTGAAACGGATCCGGTCTTTGGGCTGGCATTGGCTGACGCGGTTGAAGGCGAACCGTCGGGTGAACCCGGATCGGACGGGTCTGCGGGCGGTGAGTGCGTGCGAGATGGCCGCGACGGGGACGGTGGTTCATCTGGAAGGGTACGGGCTCATCAAGGTGTTTCGCATCGTCGCCAAGGACGGCACGACGGAGCACGGGGCGACGAGCCATCTGACGATGGACGAGAGGGAGCGGTTGCGTCTGGCGGACGCGAGTTGGCGGATCGAGGAGTACCACCGGGGCCTGAAGCAAACGACGCACGTGGAGCGATGTCAGTGTCGTGTGGGTGTGGCCCAGCGGGGCCACATCGGGTTGGCGTTGCGGGCGTTTGTGGTGATCGAGCGATACTGCTTCCGGACGGGGTTGAACTGGCTAACTGCCAAGTGGCAGATCGTTCGGGAAGCCGTCCGAGGTTACCGGGAACGCCCGATTTACCGTATGGCAAGCACCGGTGCGTAAGTCCTATTTGTGTGACCTTTGTGCCTCTGTGGTGAAATCTTCTCTGATCTCACGGCGGCAGCGACCCGCCGAGTTCGTTGAACAGCATTGCCGGCGCGGTGACGAGGGCCGGGGATCGGACGCTGCCCAGCGGCCGGCAACTCCGCTTGCCGCACTTCGGGGTCAGCACCACCGGCTCCGCGAACGGGGCGAGCTTCTCCGTCATCCACCGGCACATTTCCGGGAACATCGCGAACGCGGACCGCTTGTTGTGCCGGCCGTCGGGCACCATCAGCACGTGGGGCTTGATCCCGAGCCGGCACGCCTCGTCGAGGAAGCTCTCGACCTGCGCGTCGAGGTTGAACTCGTCCTTCTTGCCGTACCCGATGAACAGCTCGAACTCGTTCGGCTTGATGCCGAGGGCGGTGAGCATCTCGTAGGGATTGTCCTTCGCCAAAAACCCGGTCGGGTCCGGGTGGTTGCGGCCGACGACGGGGTCGAGCAGGCGGCGGGCGCGGATCACGACGACGCCGAAGAACCGGCCGATGACCTCGTGCCGGCGGTCGGTCTCCCGCAGGGCGAAGCAATTCGGGTCGTAGTTCGTCATGTACTTTCCGCGGCAGTTGCCGTACCGCAGGTTCAGCGGCGGCATCAGCGCGACCAGGACGCCGAACTCGTCGCGGTTCTTGAACCCGAGGGCGACACTGCCGTACCCGCCCATCGACGCGCCGCCGAGGACGTGGGCCCCCCGCTCCGGGCGGACGCAGTAGTTCTTCTTCAGGAAGTTCCAAATGTCTTGCGAGACGTAGTCCGCGTAGTTGCCGTTGATGCCGTTCATGTAGAAGCTGCCGGCGTGCGTGAGCTCGGGCCGGTGGCGGATGCTCGCGTCCGGGCAGGCGATGACCATCGGCGGGAGCTTGCCGCACCGGATGGCCTCGTCCAGCAGCGGGGCCACGTCGAGGAAGTGCTTCTCGTCGTGGTTCAACCCGTGCAGCCAGAGCATTCCGGGGAACTGCTTCTTCCCGTCGAACCCCGGCGGCAGGTAGACGTACACGTCGCGCTTCTCGCCGAGCGTGGGCGAGAACACCCGGCGGTCGCAGCCGTGGTTGTTGGTGAAGTCGAGGAGTTGCCCGGCGAGGGTGCGGTTCGTCCGCTCGATTTCGTCGCGGGGGCAGAAGCGGAACACGCCGAACAGCGCCGGGGCCGGCCCCGCGAGGGCCAGGAGTCCGACGAGGGCGGCGGCGAACCGGACGATCGACGCGGTGCGGAACACGACGGAACTCCGGGCCGGAGTCGCGGGACTCCACCGGTATCGACGGGCCGCGCGGCGGGGATGACGCCGGGAGCCGGGCCGACGGGGAACGGGCTCATCCGGGGGCGGACCGACTCGCGCCGCGGGAACGCCCGGCGCGACCCGGAATCACTGCCGAATCGCGGCGAGGAGTTGCCGGGCGTGGGCGAGGTTGCCGGATTCGACGGCGGCAGCGGCCCGGTCGACCGCGTCGGCCAGGTCCGGCGTGAACGGGACCGCGTCCCCCGGCGACGGCGCGACCGGAACCAGCACCGCCGCGATCCGCCGGGCGAGTTCCGCGACGCCGTCGCCCGTTGCCGCCGAGACCCGCAACACGTCGGGGGGAGGTTCCCACGCGGCCGGTCGGTCGGACTTGTTCACCACCAGCAACGGCGAACCGGAGTCCGGCCACTCCGGTTCCGGCGAGGTCGCGTCCAGCACCCACACGACGAGGTCCGCCTCGGCAAGAACTCGACGGGCGCGGTCGACGCCCTCCGATTCCAGGGCGTCGGCGGCGCGGCGAATCCCCGCGGTGTCGGTCAGTTCCACGGGCCAGCCGTCGAACGCGACCGGCACCGTCACGGCGTCCCGCGTCGTCCCCGCGACCGGGGCGACGATGCTCCGCTGGAACCCGGCCAGCGCGTTGACGAGCGAACTCTTCCCGACGTTCGGCGGCCCGGCGATGACGACCTTCCACGGCGAAACGAGGTGCCGGCCGAGCGCGGCGAATTGTCGCAACACGGTTAGCCGCGAGGCGTCGCCGAGCGCGGCGACCTCCCGCGCGAAGGCACCGTGTAGTTGGTCGAGGAGAATGTTCGCGGTGCGAAGTGTCGGGGCGCGGGTGAGCGGTTCGAGGGCACGGGCGTCCGAGAAAACCCCACCCCCGGCCCCTCCCCGAAGCGGAGAGGGGAGAAAAACCATCGGGCTCCCCCTCTCCGCATCGGGGAGGGGGTTGGGGGGAGGGGTTGAACCAACGACCTCCTCGCACCCCGCCGACACGAACTGTTCCACCAACCACCGCACGACGCGCGGCCCGCCGTGGCAATGCACCTCCACCCCGTCCGCCTTCGCCGCGACGATCACCTCGTCGCCGAGGGTGCCGAACCACGTCCGTCCCACTTCCGGCACGTCGGGCAACTCGCGGGAAAACTTCGACCGCACGACCTCCCACGCCCGCGGGCCGGTCAGCGCGAGCGTCGCGATCGCGCCCGTTCCCGGCGGGGTCAGCACGGCGACGCGCGTCACGGCAACGCCTCCGCGGCGAGGCGAATCCCTTCCAGGGTGTGGAACGGGTCGACGGTCACGGGGAACCGCAGCAGTTCCGCGAGGCGGTTGGCGTACTCCCGGCCGCCGCCGGTGACGAACACGTGCGGGTCGCCGCCGAGCCGGGGGGCGTAGTCCTCGACCGCCTCGCGGATGCCGCCGACGGTCAGGGCCGCGATGCCGGCCCGAATCGCGTCGACCGTGTTCGCCCCGAACGGCAACCCGCCGAGCAGCGGGGAAATGTCCACGAGCGGCAGGGCGGCGGTGTAATCCCGGAGCGAGGCCGCCATCAGCCGCGGCCCCGGCATGATCGCGCCGCCGACGAACGCCCCGGACGTGTCCGTCAGGTCCAGCGTGATCGCCGTGCCGATGTCGGCGGTGATCGTCGCCACGCCCGGCCCGGCGGCCCGCATCGCCGCGAGGGCGTTCATCAGCCGGTCCATGCCGACCTTCGCGGGCTCGTCCACCTTCATCGGAACGGGAACCGCCAGCTGGTCCGCGATGACCGTGACCGTGACCCCGTGCCGGCCCAGCCAGCCGAGGAAGCGGTCCCGGCGGGCCGGGTGAACGCTGGCCACGACCCACCGCTCGCCGCGGTTGCTGACGCCCCAGTTGCTCCCCGCGCGGTCCCAGTCGGTCGAGTCGTCCGGCGCGAGCGACACGCGGTCCGTGACCCGCCCGCCGACGCACCGGCCCCACTTCACCCGCGAATTCCCGATGTCCACGACCACGTCCGGCGTCACGCTTCCCCCTCCGTGCGGACACTCGCCGTCTCCGCGAACACCGTCGGCTTCGCGGATTCCTTCGCCTTCCGCTCGGCTTCCTTCACCTCGGCGATGAGTTCCGCCGCCCGGCCGACGACCTTGGCCAACCCTTGCCCCGTGACCGACGACATGAGGAAGACTTCCCGACACACTTCGCTTTCGAGCCGGTGCTGGACCTCGTCCGAGCCCGGCAGTTCCGCCTTGCTGACGCAGACGATTTCCGGCTTCTCCGCGAGGGCGGCACTGTACAGCCCGAGTTCCTTCCGAATGGCGTGGTAGTTCGCGACGGCGTCGGACCCGTCGGTCGGGAACGGCTCGACGAGGTGGACGAGCACCCGCGTCCGCTCGACGTGCCGCAGGAACTCATGGCCGAGGCCGACGCCCTGGCTGGCCCCTTCGATGAGCCCCGGCAGGTCGGCCATGACGAACGCCGCGTCGCCGCCGAGCGTCACGATCCCGAGGTTCGGGTGCTTCGTCGTGAACGGGTAGTCCGCGATTTCCGGCGTCGCCCGGCTGAGCCGACTCAGCAGCGTGGACTTCCCCGCGTTCGGGAAGCCGATCAGCCCGACGTCCGCGATGACCTTCAGTTCCAGTGTGATCCAGCGTTCCTCGCCTTCTTCGCCGGGGCCGTACTCGCGCGGCGTGCGGTTCGTCGCCGATGCGAAGTGCTTGTTCCCGTACCCGCCGCGGCCCCCCTTGGCGACGACGACTTCGTCCCCGGTTTCGACCAGATCCTTGAGGATGTTCCCCCGGTCCCGGTCGCGGATGAGCGTCCCCGGCGGGACGAGGATGACGATGTCTTCCGCATCGCGGCCGGCGCACAGGCTGGTGCTTCCCGGCTCGCCGGACTTGGCCTTCCAGTGCTTCTTGTGCAGCAGCGGCGCGAGGTTGTCCGCGTTCGGGTCCGCGCGGATGATGACGGCCCCGCCGTCCCCGCCGTCCCCGCCGTCGGGACCGCCGCGCGGGATGTACTTTTCCCGACGGAACGAGGACATCCCCCGGCCGCCGTCCCCGGCCTTGACGAACAGTTCCACGCGGTCGACGAACATAGGTGGTGCGGTGGTGAGGTAGTGGGGGCGGCGAGGTGGTGGGGGTGGGTTTTCACAACCCCACCACCGCACCACCTCACAACCCATGTTACATCCGTTCCACGGTCCGGATGCCGAGTAAATCGAGGGTTTGGCGAATGACCCGCGACACGAGGTCGACGATGAGCAATCGGCTGTCGCGTAGTTCGGGCGTCTCCGCGGTCAGAACGGGGCACTTCTCGAAGAAGACGCTAAAGGCCTTCGCCAGGTCCCACAGGTAGGCCGTCAGCAGGTGCGGCAGGTAGTCCGCGGCCGCGGCGTCGAGGGCTTCCGGGAAGCGAAGCAGTTGCAGGGCGATGGCCCGTTCCTGCGGCGTGGCCAGCACCACCGCCGGCGGGTTCGTGCGGAACCGGGCCTCGTCCGCGTGCCCCTTGCGGAAGATCGACCGACACCGGGCGTAGGCGTACTGCATGTACGTCCCGGTGTTGCCATCCGTCGCCAGCATTTTGTCGAAGTCGAACTTGTAGTCGCTGGTGCGGTTCTGGCTCAGGTCGGCGTACTTCACTGCGCCGATCCCGACCGTCCGGGCGATGTCTTGCTTTTCTTCCTCCGTGTAGTCTTCCCAGGCCGGAACCTCGTGGCCCATTGCCTTCCGCTTCCAGTACGTCAGCTGGAACTGGTTCCACCCGAGTTCCGTCGCCCGATCCAGGAGCGAGACGAGTTCCGTCGCCCCGCCAGCCCGCGTTTGTAGCGGCTTCCCGTCTGACCCCAACACCGAGCCGAAGCTGACGTGCTGGAACTCGACCTTCCCGAACCCCCACTTGTTCGCGGCCGTGAACAGGTTCTTGAAGTGCTGGGCTTGCCGGAAGTCGACGACGTACAGCATCGCGTCGGGCTTCCACTCGTCCATGCGGTACTTCACCGTGGCGAGGTCGGTTGTCGTGTACGTGAACGCCCCGTCCCGCTTCCGGATCAGGGACACGTTGTCCTTTCCGAACCGGATGATGACCGATCCACCCTCGCCGGGTTCGGCGACGCCGGACTTGAGCAGGGCGTCGACGACCTCGCCGAGCATCGGCTGGTAAAAGCTCTCGCCGTGTTCGTGGTCGAACGGGAGGATGCCCAACTTCTCGTAAACGGCGTGGATTTCCTCCATGCAGGCGGGCATGAACTCGTTCCACAACTTCAGATTCTCGGCGTCCCCCGCGTGGAGTTTTGCCGTTTCCTTCCGGAACGAGTCCGCGACCGGGTTCGGGAACGGGAGTTTTTTCTCTTCCTCTTCGTCGTCTTCGTCGGCCTTGGCTCGCTTCAAGCCGTTGACGTAGAGCCGGGCGAGTTCCGCGACCGGGTTCTCGGCGTAGGCCGCTTCGTCGCGAAAGTTCGTGAACCCGTTCGAGACGAGGTCGATCGTGCTGCTGACCTGCCGCACAAGCACGTACAGCCGGGCCAGTTCGCGGACCTTGTTCTCGTCGTACTTCTTCCTGTCGAGAAACGTGCGGTACCCGTAGATGAGCATCCCGAACTGGGTACCCCAGTCGCCGAGGTGGTTGTCCGCGATGACGGTGTGCCCGAGGTGCCGCAAGAGGCGGGTCTGCGCGTCGCCGATGATCGTGCTGCGCAGGTGGCCGACGTGCAGCGGCTTCGCCACGTTCGGGCCGGAGTAGTCGATCACATACTTTCGCGCCGACGAGACCACCGGCACGCCGAGCCGAGGGTCGACAGCCACTTCCCGCAACTTCGCGGCGAGCCATGCGTCCTTCAACTTCACGTTGATGAAGCCGGGCCCGGCGACCGTGGCGGTTTCGATGGCGTCGTTGGCGGGGATTCGCGACACGATCTCGGCGGCGACGTCCTGCGGCTTCTTCCCGAGGAGTTTGCCCATCGCCATCGCGAAGTTCGCCTGGTAGTCCCCGTTCTTCGCGTCGGCGGCGGGCTTGACCATGCCCACGAACTCGGGCACCCGCGCGGCGTCCGGGGCGACGGCGGCGACGGCCGGCTCGAACAGCTTGCGGACTTCGGAGAGCACGTTCATACAGCACCCGCGAAACGAGACAGCCCACCCGAAAGACCCGGGCGGGCCGCGACAGGTTCATTCTATCAGGTGAGGGCGGTTCAGCCGCCGACGGTCAGGATGCGGTCGTCTCGGGTCGTGATTCGCCAGCCTTTTGCGGTCTTCTCGATCTTCAACGCGGGGTACGCCTGGGCGAGCTCGACGGCCCGCTTCACGTCCGGGTGGGGCCACACGTCCCCGGCCGGCGTGGTCGGGGCGGGCACCGCCGGCAGCAGCACCGGCAACCCGACGACGCTGGCCGTCGAAGGGAGTAGCACGCCGTCCCGGTCGACCGCGCGACGGTTCGCTTCCCCCGACACGTCCACGGCCAGCACCGGGACGCGGAACCGCACGTTCACCCGGATGCCGGCCTCCGGCAAAACCTCGACGCCGTCCACACCCGCCACCCACGGGTGCTTCGCGAACGCGGCCGTCAGTGTCTTCGAGAGTGCCGGGTCGACGCTCGACACCGTCGCGGGCAGGTCGGACAGGTACCGGACTTCCGTCAGAAACGTGGTGCGGTCGAGCCCCGGCGGCGGGTCGCACTGGATCTCCGCGACCCGCACCTGATACCGCGGGTTCCCGAGCAGTTGGAGCCCCGCCCGCTCGCCGACCCAGGCCAACCCCGCGACGAACCCGGCGACCAGTCCGAGGGCGAGCACCACCTTCGACGCGACTCGCACGGCTGCACGGTTCTTCGGCGCGGGCGTCGGCTCCGCGACCGGCTCCGGGGGCGTCGCGTCCGCGTCCTTCGGCTTCGCCCGCTTGCCGGCCATCTGTCACCAGGAGGCGAAAGCAACCCCTCCCCCGGCCCCTCCCCGAAGCGGAGAGGGGAGGGAAAACCTTCCGGCTCCCCCTCTCCGCTTCGGGGAGGGGGTTGGGGGGAGGGGTTGCCTGAAAGCTCACCAGACTCGCAGTTCCCGTTCGAGCGTGGCCCCGGTCACGTCCCTCACCCGAGCCGTCACGAGGTCGAGCAACTTCAGCACGTCCTCGGCCGTGGTTCCCGGGTGGGCGACCGCGTAGTTGCCGTTGCGGTCGCTGACCTCCGCCCCGCCGACGCGGGTCTTCGCCAGCCGGGCCTTGTCGATGAGCACCGACGCCTTCTCGCCCGGCGGGTCGCGGAACATCCGGACGGCCGGCTGGAACGTGAGCGGCTCGTGGGCCTTCCGGTTGATCCACGCCCGCCGCATCCGCTTCATCACGGCGTCGGAGTTGTCGGGTTCGAGTTCGAACTCCACCCACAGGATGACGGGCTCGTCGAGGTCGCTGGTGTGCTCGCCGAAGGTGAGTTCGTCGCGGTGGCGGATCTGCTCGACGCCGTCGTCCGTCAGAACCGCGACCCGGCGAACCGCCGCCCCGATCTCGCCGGACCGGTCGCCGACGTTGCAGCGGACGCTGCCGCCCACGGACCCGCGGATGCCGACGAGGGTTTCGAGCCCGCTGAGCCCGGCCCGGACCGCGGTGGCGATGAGGTCGAAGAGTTGCCCGCCGCCCGCCGCCTGGATCGTCCGCCCGGAGGTTTCCAGCCAGGAGAACGCGGGGGCGCTCAGCCGCATGACGACCCCGGACACGCCGGCGTCCCGGACGAGCAGGTTGTACCCGCCGCCGAGCATCCGCAGGGGAATCCGGTTCGCCTTGCAGAACCCGAGCACCCGCTTGAGTTCGTCGACGGACCGGGGTTCGACGAAGAACTCGGCCGCCCCGCCGATCTTCAGGTGCGCGTGCGGGGCGAGCGGTTCGTTCCGCTTCGTGATGTCGGGGAAGGCCGTCGCGAACGTCATGGGGCGTCTCCGGGGAGACGGTTAGCATACGAGGCGGTCAGCCGCGAGGCGAAGCCGAGCGGGGGGCTTCTCGCAGGGCATGAAGCGTCACCGGGCGGGGAGTCCCGCGTTCGGCTTCGCCTCGCGGCTGACCGGCAGCCGCACCGTGAACTTCGTCCCCCGGCCCGGTTCGCTCTGCACCGCGATGGTCCCCCCGTGGGCGAGGACGATTTTCTTCGCCGTCGCCAGGCCGAGCCCGTGGCCGCCGGGCTTCGTGGTCACGAACGGCTGGAACGCCTTGGCCGCCACGTCCGGGGGCATCCCGCACCCGGTGTCGATCACGTCCAGCACGACCCACCCGCCGTCGGCGCGGGCCTGGATCGTCAGCGTCCCGCCGTCCGGCATCGCGTCCTCGGCGTTGAGCATCAGGTTCAGCAGCACCTTCTCGAACAGTTCCGCGTCGAGCGGGACGGCCGGCAGGTCCGCGGGGAACCACTCGATCTCGACGTTCTGGGCGCGGGCGGTCGGGCTCAGGAAGTCGACGAGCCGGGTGACGAGGTCGCCGAGTGGGGTCGGGACGGCGTGCAGGTCCGCGACGCGGGCGAACCGCAGGAAGTCGTTGGACAGGTCGACGAGCCGCCGGCACTCGTCCGTCAGCCGGCCGATGCGGTCCGCCGCCTTCCGCTCGCGGGGGGTCTGGGGGTTCTCGAAGTCTTCGCCGAGGAGTTGCAGGTTCAGCGACAGCGTGTTGAGGTGGTTCTTGATCTCGTGGATGAACCCCCCCGCGAGTTCGGCCAGTTCCAGGGCCCGCGCGGCGGCGTCGGGCATGGCAGACTCTCGGCGGGTGCCCCGTG
>CAYUHJ010000236.1:0-9524 GCA_964444365.1 uncultured Alcaligenaceae bacterium
GGGGAACTGCAATTCATGGAACATGAAGAACCTCAAGGGATGATGAGCACGGGAAGCCCGCCACGAACGCCGCGGCGGGGAGGAAGTCGGGGTCAGGCGGCGGGTTCTCGTACCCGGTCGGCGATCGCGACCACGGCGGCGGCCGTGGCCTTGTGGGACAGGCGTGGCAGCCCGAGCGACAGGAAGTAGTCGCTGGCCGCGGACAAGAATGCGGACTCGCTTTCGGCACCCGGCCCGCGGGTCAGCGCGGCCAGGTCGTTCATCGTCTTCACGGCGTCGATGCGGACTGTGACTTCCGCCGGCTGGGGGTCGGCATCCGAAACGGCGGGGCGGATGGTCAGGTCGAGGAAGCCATCGTCTTCGCCGAGAACAATCGTCTTCATGGGAACCTCATGGGGTGAGAGCCGGAACAGAACCGTCACGTCGGGTTCGGCAGCAGCATCGGGTTCGGCGGCACGCGGATCACCTCGCCCGGCTCCGGGGCCCGCGGCAGGAAGTACCGGATGTTCCACCGCGCGATGTACACCACGGTCGACCCGGCCCCGAACCGCTCGACCTGCGAGAACCCCTCGCCGCGGTCGAGCCGGCACGCCTCCACCGGCACCTGCCCGGCGGCCTCCTTCAGCGCGGGAACTGGCACCTGGAACCCGGCCCGCGCCGCCCGGCCGCGTAAGAAGACGTAAGCCGCACCCTTCACCCGCCGCTGCGTGCCGCTGTCGCCGGGCGGCGTGGAGTCGTTGTCGAGCCGGCCGCCGTTGCCGGGTTGCGGGGGCGGCGGCGGGGAGCCGAACGCCCCGCCGAGGGCGTTGCCGGCGACGCGGACGGGGAACGGGACGAAGGCGTTGAGAAAGCCCTTCCCGGCGTTCGAGGCGACGTCGACGGCCTGACCCGCCAGCCCGGACGCCGCCCCGAGGACGCTGTCGACCGCGGTCAGCCGCTGCGTCGGCAGCGTCCGCGTCAGCACCGTCCCGGAATCGAACTCGACATGCACGTCGCACTCGTAGTACAGCCAGGACGTTTCCTTCGTCGGCTTCGTCCCGATCAGGTCGATGGCCTTCTTGATGTCCGCGTCGTTGGGGCCGGTGCCGCCGCCGACCCCGAACGGGGAGCCGCGCATCTCCGCGACGAGCGACGGCACCTGCTTGAAACCGGGGTCGCACAGGCTCACGTGCGGGTCGGTCCCGACGTCGAACCGCAACTTCGCGTACCCGCGGGGGTGGTGGGCGGACTGCGCCAGGCTCTTCGTCCACTTCGCCCACTGCTGGAGCGGCTTCGCCCCGCCCTCGCCGGGGACCGGCTGCCAGGTGAACCCGGACCCGAGCACCTGCCCGAGGCTGCCGGCGAACGTGAAGGTGAGGGAGAACGTCATCTGCCGGCGCTTGGCCCCGCGCGGGCGGCGCATGGAGAAATGCACGGGCAGGATCGACCCGGCGTTCTTCTTCCCGATGCTCTTCTGGATGGCCCGCGCCCGGTCGCCGCACAGGAAGAAGAAGTGCTTCCACGGCACGAAGCCTTCCGGCGTGTTGCGGGCGAACTCGTAGGTCGCGAAAATGCTCGCGGACCACAGCGCGAGCCCGGCCGTCGTGGAACTGACGGACTCGTCGAAGTCGAAGTCGACGACGTACTCGGGCGGAACTTCGAGCAACTCGGCGTCGGAGTACCCGAAGTCCAACCGGTTCCGGGCGGAGTGAATGACGGTCGGTGCGAAGGTCCGGGCGAACCCCGGTAGGGGCGGCGGAATCACCAGTTCGCGGTAATCGTCGATGTTGTCGGCGATGTGTTTCCCGACCACACGGTTCGGAATGACGATGTGTCCTTGCACGCTTCGTGTCGTGAAACCGGCATAATCAACCTCGTAGCTGATCTGCGTCTCCAACTCCATGATGGCGAACTCGGATTTCGCATCGGAGCATTCCGGGATGCTGGTTTCCAGCGACCACGACAGTACGCACCCGTTCCCGCCGCCGAGTTGCCGGAACCCGACCTCCCGGACCTTCGGCCCGTACTCCACGTCCCGCGGCCCGCCGCCGGTCGAATTCACCTTGAACTCACCCAACCCCCGCCCGGTGTAGACGAACGCCTTGCCCTGCCGGGAGAGGAGTTGCCGCAGCGACGTGACCGGCTCGCCCGTCGGGCCGCCGCCGAGGTGGGTCTCGAAGCTGAACACGTACCGCGTGAACTTCACGGCCGTACCGGCCTCGTTCTGGGTCGGCGAGATGCGAATTCCGGTCGTCTGGGTGTGGCCGAACGGAACACCGTCATACGACAGGGTTCCGAGCGTGGGTAGGTCGCCACGGGGTTCGACTGCTACGTCTGCCATCGCGATTACCTCACGGAGTGCCGAAGAGTGGGGAACCGACCGTCTGGGCAAACCCCTCGTCGCGGGCGGCGGCGCGGCTTGCGGCCGGGGTCAGCCCGACCTGGGCACCGAGCCCGTCGGCGTCGAGAAACCTCTCCATGATCTTGTTGAGGGTGCCGTCCCCGTCGTCGCCCTCGATGAGCTTCCGACCGCCGGAGATCGCGTCCTTCAGGCGGTTCGCCGGGTTCAACGCGCGGATGGCGGAGAGGATGGACTTCAGGAACTCGATCAATTGCACGACGAAAGGCTTGATGATCGCGGCGATGTCCGCGACGGGTTCGACCACGTCGGCCAGGATGTCGGCGAGCATCGACTTGATCGGCAACATGATCTCGCGGAACGTCGAATCGAGCCGCGATTGCGAGTCTGTCAGCCGGCCGACGGACTCACCCAGCGCCTGGGCCTCGGCGATGTCCCGCTCCAGCTTCCGCACGTCGGCGCGGGCGTTCGCGGAGGCCAGCTCGCCGCTGTACTTCGAGAGTTCGCGGCCGCGCTGCACGACCGCGTTCACCGTCTCGCGGAACTCGTTCACGACGGCGGTTGCGGTGCGAAGACCGGCCGCGGCCACCTTCGCCGCCGGGCTCAGGTCGCTGACGGCGTCCAACCCCTTCGCGGCAAGCTCGGCCCGGTCGCTCAGCAGCCCGAAGGCGTCGTCGTTCACCACCTGACGCGCCTGCTTGCCCACGTACTCGGCGGCCTGACCCGCCGCGGCGAGGCCCTTCGCTGCAACGTCGGCGGACGCCTGGGCCGCGACGAACGCGGCTGCCATCGGCCCCAGCGCCGCCGCCGCACCCGTGGCCGCGGTCCCGAGGCCGGCCATCGCCCCACCCCCGCCCGCTCCGCCTGCTGCGGCAAGAGCGCCCCCGCCTCCCGCGGCCGCGCCGCCCGCTGCCGTGCCGGTGGTCGCGCTGGCCGCAACCCGAGCGGCCGTAGCCGCCGTACCCGCCCCGGAACCGGCACCCCCAGCCGCGGCAGAGGCGGCACCCGTCCCACCGTTGGAACCGAGCTGGCCAACCATCCGCGCGAGCCCGGCCCCACGGCCGTACCCGGCCTGCCCGAGCAGGTCGCCGATCTTCGAAATCGTGCCGCCGTTCTCTCCGATGGCACCCTTCAGCGACCCGAGCAGATCCTCGCCGCCGAACTTCTTCGCAAGCTGGGCGATGTCGTCGGCCGAACCCCTGCCCTTGAACAATCGCCCAGCCCTGATCGCGGAACCGAGGAAGTTGTCTTCCTTCGGCTCAGAACCGGTTGCCGGCTGTTCCGCGGCGGGCTTTTCCCCCGTAGGCTTGCTGCCGGAAGCACTCGCCGACCCCTTCAACAGGTCGCGGATTTCTTTCAGGGTGGGGATCAAGTCCTTCGCTCCGTCGTCCTCGATGATGATCTTCGATGCCATCTCACGAACCCTCCGGTGATGTTGGCTTCCCGGTGTGGAGCCGCTCCAGGTGTGCGATTGCCACGTCGAACGCCGCTGGGTCCGCGAGGCCCTCGGCCACGAGCGTGAGGGCGACCGCCCCCGGCCTTCACGGCGATGATGAGCCCGCGGCAGTCTTCGACCTCGTCGGGAACGACGATTCCTCTGTCGCGCAACGACTCGATCAACTCTGAGAACTCTTGCGCGCTGACTTCCACGTTGCACCTCCCCTTGTTGGATCACTTCACCCGCCGGAACTCTTCGCCTTCTTGGGCAACCTGCTCCCGCAACCGTGCCGCCCGAAGGTCCGCACGAACGGCCCGCCGCAGGTGCCGGCGCTTCTCCACTTCGAGCCGGGCGAGTAACGCTTTCAAGTTCCGCGCGTTCATCCGCACCAGCCCGTCACTCGTGCCCAACGAAACCCAAATCTGCCGGCCCTCATCCCGTGGGCAACGGGACTCAACTTGGTGCGGGGTGCTGTCCACGGCGGTCCAGTCCTCCAACTCGTACACGTGGCACTTACCGCGACACCGACGGCAGATACCCGTCACCCCATCCCACCGCTCGCGAGCGAGGCACAACACCAACCCCAGCGGCCGTTGCCGCGTCGATCCCGGCCGGGGGCGTGGCGGCTTCTTCGGCATCTATCCGCCCCCGTGGTTTGCTCACTCCCCGTACTCCGTCCTTGCGACGGCCAACGCCTCGCCGAAGCCGGGGTGAAGGCCGGCCAACTCCAACGCTTCCGCCGCGTCGCCCGACGCGATGCCGGAGACTATCGCCTCGACACCCGGCTCTCCGATCAACGGGAAGAACCTTCGCGCCTCCTTACGCAGGCTGAGGAAACCTCGCCCGACGTACACCGACACCACCCCGGCGACCGCGTCCGACCCGCGCTCACCAGCAAGCACGCCAACCGGGTCGTTGTCGTCGAGCTGGCTGGGGCGGCCGAGCATCAACGTGAGGGTGGTGTGCGGCAACCGACGCATCACGGGGACGCAGTCGGCGACGCCGCGGAGCACCGACCCGAGACCGGGGTCGCTCCCCTTCGTGACCGCCACAGCCCGAACACGCCCCTGCCGGCCGGCGAGCACCGACAACATCACGTCGCCGACGTGCAGCGTGGTGAACGTGTCCCGCCGCCGGCCGATCCGAACGGCGTGCCGGCCGCCGACGCGAACGCCATTGCCCCCGAGTGCCAGCGCGTCGACCAACTGTTCAACCTGCATGTGATGCCCCTCCAGTTGAGACCAATAACCCCGGATGCGAAAGGATCGTCGATCGTCGCCCGCGTCCCTTTGGGCTTGTGCTCATCGTCACGAATGTGTTCGCCGGGTCGCCTGCAAACGTGTGAGAGTTCACGAGAACAGGCCGACGGAAAACCAGCTTCCTTTCACCCCGGCCCATTCCACACGCGACGTTAGCCCAATGGCCGCGACGCCAGTGCGGTCGGCATGTCCGATCGGGATCGCCATCGCTCGAATGAGCAGATTGGGGTTCGGCGTCAAAGAGCCGGACGTGTTGCTCGAACCCGTAGACCTTGGGAATCAGCGCCAGGGCAGATCGGCTTGCTTCCTTCGCGGCATCGGGAGCCTTCTTGTTAGCAAGAGTTTTCTGAAGCCGAGCGGCGTATTCTCCATTCGCGAAACCTAGACTTCGTGTGCCGTAAGTCGTCAGAAGAAGTGCCGCATTCATCGCAGCGCGGAGCACAAGCCGATGGGCTGGCCCGCGGTATTCAGAGCTTGAAGGAAGCCTTCCGAGGTAGTCTTCCACCGCGATCGTGGTGGTGGTGCTGTAGTCTCCGCAGACATCGTGATTGCCGAATGAAACCGTGCAATGCGACATCCATTGAATATCAAGGTCGAGGTTCAGAAAGCACGCCACTGGCGATTCGGTTTCGCCGCCGGAGGCCGTGGTGACCTTCTCCGGAAACCAGCCGTCGGGGACGATAACGGCGAAGGTGTCGAAAGGCTGGCGATAGTCCGCGAACGGAATCGAGACGTCGACGTTGCAGAGCGCTTCGAACTCCGAGGCAGTCGGCGCATAGACCTTTAACCCGTCCCGCAGGGCACCGGACAGGACGCGGACGCCAGTGGGTTGGCCCCCGTCGAATACAGTGCCGAGGAACTTGAGCCACAAGTCGGGCTCGATGCGCGAGGGGCATTTCGACATCGCTTCGGCAGCGGTATTCGGCCGGGAAATTGCCAGCCGTCCGTCCGGGTGTCGTGATGTTCGCAGCCAACCGCTCCGATTCAACCCGTGAAGGAGCGGGACCACACGGGCTAGTTCGCGATGGAGCCATTTGTTGAACTGCTTCACGGCTGAATACCTCTCGATGATTGCGGGTCCAACACATGCTCACATCGCAGGGAACGCATCCTCGAACTTCGAGGCTCTTGCTCGAAAGTTCAGAACGATTTCCCCGCATGGCCCGTTGCGGTGTTTCTCAACCGCGCACCCGATCGTCTGTACCTCGGCGTGCTTGTCCTGTCCCGGCGGACGCCAAAGCATCACGACCCGATCGGCGTCTTGCTCCAACGCACCGGATTCGCGAAGGTCTGAGAGCTTTGGCTTGCCATCGTTTCGATTCTCGGCCGTTCGGCTCAACTGCGCGGCACACAGCACCGGCACTTCGAGTTCGCGGGCGAGCCGCTTCAACTGTCGGCTGACGTGCTCGACGTGTTCGCGTCGGTCGAATCGCGGGTTCGAGCTGGAGACGATCTGTGCGTAGTCCACGGCGACAAGATCAAGCCGACCGCACTTCCGCTTCAGTCGCCGGGTTGCTGCGGCGATCTGCTCGACGGTCAGGCTCGAAGAGTCGTCGATCCACAGTTTCGTTGCCTCCACGTCGTCGCGGACCATGTCGTGCAGGCTGCGGATCTCTGCTTCGGATGCGTGGCCCGAGCGGTATTTGCCGCCCGACTCGCCGGTGAGCATCAACACCGCCCGTTCCCCGATCTCCTTCGCAGACATTTCCAAACTCGCGTAGTAGGTGACGGCACCCAGCGAGACGGCGCTGTGCAGCGCCGTGGTCATCAGAAACGCAGTCTTGCCGACGGACGTCCGCGCCGCGATGTAAGTCAAGGTGCCGGGGTCGCAACTCGGGATCAGCAAATCCAGCGCGGACAAGCCGAAGGCCACCCGGCCCCGTGCCCGCGTCCTTCGCTCGAAGAAACCGTCGATGCCCTGCACGACCGCGTCGGCGAACACGGTCAACTCCCCGGCGGTTCGGTCGGCGACTGCGTCCTCGACGGCGCGGGCATGGTTGGCCGCGATTTCGGCGGGGGTCGCGGTCGGGCTGTCGCACTCGTGAAGCAACTGTTCGGCGGCACGACGAAGGTTTCGGATCGCGGCTTTGCTGTTCACTTTGGCCGCGTAATGCTCCCAGCCAACCGAGGTGGAAGCTTGCTCGTGAAGCTCCACGAGCAGTGCGGTGAACCCGCCCGCGTTGCTCTCGAAGTCCGGGAGTTTGCCGGCTTCTCGTGCGGCGATGCGAACCGCGGCCGGTGCGCAAGGCTTCCCCTCCCGCCGGAGCGCCGCGGCAAGTTCAACAACCGTGCGGCAGCCGTAGTTCAGGAACGAGTCTGCGGCGACGGCTTGGAGGATGTCATCCGCGACGTCCTCGTGCCGGAGGATCATTCCCGCCAGTTGCTGTTCGGCGTCCAGGTCGAAGTCGGGGGCGGGATTCATAGCTTCACGCCCTCCATGCGGCCCTGGATGTCTCGCAACGGCGGTCCGTCCCACTCCCCGGCATTCTGGCGGGCGAGCATGTCTCGCGTTCGACGCTGGCTCTCGCGAAGTTCTTCCATGGCGCGACGGGGTGCGAGGACGGCGTCCACGTCCGCGCACAACTGGGTCATCAAGTCACCGGCGAACCGGTAAGTTTTCGTCTTCGAGGAGTCCAGCAAGCCGATGAGGATCTTCGCGGCTTCGGCCTCAGTGAGTCCCTGTTCGCGGACGAAAACGCCGATCATCCCGGCGAGTTCGATTGCCGACGGAAACAGATGCTGATGGAGAACCCATACCCGCCAAACGGGTTGGCGAAGCGCCGGCGGTGCCGCGGCGAGAGGGTTTTTCGCGAACGCCTCCCGCAACTCGGCGAAGGTGTTTTCCGCGTCAGAAGTTTGCAGCTTCGACATCTGGCGAACCTCCAATGCCGTTGAAGAGGACATTTGCCGCGTACTGGTCTTTGACCTGTCCCCTGGTTTGCGTCGGGGGTCTGAAGTCCGATCCGCGACCGCGATCCGTGGCGCTGCCCAGCCAGTTCCCGAGGAACGCGGGCATGCCCTTGGCGCGCTTACGTTTGAAGGGCTTGTCGATGCACCACTGGCGAGCGCGCCTGAATTCCGCGAGCACGTCGAGATTCGGGTAGCTGTCCTGGTATTCCGCGAGTTTCGATGCCGTCAGGTTCCATGTCGGCTTCGACTTGTTGCCCACGACGGGGAACGTGAGTACCACCGGGTCATCCGGAGACGGGTCTTCGGACCTCGCGATCAATGCCTTCGAGGCGGAACTTTCTTCCGGCTCGGATGCCGGGTTTCCCGGCTCCGAGCTATCTGAGGTTTTCCTCTCCTGATCCTGTACCTGATCCTGTACCTGATCCTGATCCTGGCTTCGGCAGGGGTCCGAGACCCCTCCCGGACCCCTCCGATACCCCTCCACGTTTTGGAGGTGGAATCTTGCGGCGTACTTTTCGACGAAGTCTTTGACGTATGGGGACTTATGTGACTTCACGAACGCGGCGAGCGCCTTCTCGACGGCGATGGAGCGGTTGTCTTTCGGCTTCAGTTCGTCCGCAATCTGGAACCGGGCCATTTCGGGGATGTAGACAGTCTCCGAGACCTCGTCATACCGGGCGAACCCCCCTTCGAGACCCCTCTCGAACCCCTCCCGGACCTGTTCGAGAGTCATCCCCGTTTCATGCACGATCGTGGGCAGTGGGACGTAAAAAAGTCCGAGCATGGTGCTATTCGGGCAGGTCATCAAGTAGAACGCGAGCCGCTGGGCATTCGGATGACGGCGAAGGAACTTGCCCGTCTCACCGGTCCAGAACCGCGGCGAAACTGTCGCGTACTCTCTCACCCTGGCACCTCCGCCGGCACTGCCGACAGTAGGCGGGCCAGGACCGCATCGATCGCGTCGGGGAACGCCCGCTCAATCTCGTCGAGCGGGCCTGACCGCGATTGACTGGCACAGGGGAGGACACCGTCTTCGCGTGACGAGCACTTCACGCGGTAGGGTGGCCGGCCGGTAGCGGCATAGAACGCGATCAACCTGCCGAACTCCGCTTGGGATGTCAGCCAGATCGACCCGAGCCGAACACGGCCGGCACCGCCATCGTCCGTGGCACGGAGTCGCGAGAGTGGAACGCGGATCGCCTGGGCGACCTCGGTGAGCGGGATCGCGTCGCCGTGCTGAATCGCAGCTTGCACGCTGGCGACGCGGGCGGCGTAAGTCTTCGTGTTCACTGACGCTTCCGGCAAATTGCCGGAAGCGTCTTTCGGCACAGCAGGGCGGGAGGGCGGCGTGTTCATCGCGCCACCGCCCTTCGCGAAAGATGCTGGCAGACTCGCCGGGACTCCGATGGTGAGGTCCACCAAACTCCGCGCATTCGAATTCGAGCCGCACCGCAAGCGATCATCTCGGCAGTGACCAGAACAAGCGTGCCGGCGGCGAGCGACTCGAACACGCTGAGTGTTCGCTCCAACGATTCCAGGTGCGATGGTTTGCGCTGAACACACGATGGCGACATGCGCC
>CAYUHJ010000237.1:0-9407 GCA_964444365.1 uncultured Alcaligenaceae bacterium
GTTCTACCTGGGACAGCCGCGGCCGGCGGGGGCGTCGTCCAACGACCGGTACAACGACTACGTCATGGCCACCGGGGCCGTCAGCATCAACCCCCGGATGCAGACCGACGGCGTCTGGATGCTCGACTACCGCAGCGGCAAGCTGCTCGGCACCGTCATCGACAAGACGCAG
The DNA here is from genome assembly GCA_964444365.1 of uncultured Alcaligenaceae bacterium. Classification (GTDB taxonomy): domain Bacteria; phylum Planctomycetota; class Planctomycetia; order Gemmatales; family Gemmataceae; genus CAYUHJ01. The sequence goes on from CAYUHJ010000237.1 coordinate 173, forward strand.
GGGAAGATCGTCGGCTGGGCGGAAGTCGACCTCGTATCCGAGTTCGAGGTCGCGCCGAAGCAGGACGTCCACTTTATGATGGTCACGGGCTGGGTGAGTGCCGGGAACTCGGCGCTCTATGTGGCGGAAACGACCACCGGCAAAGTGGGCGTCTACACGATGGCGGCCGGGGCGAACGGCAGCGGCATCGCGATCCGCCGGCACGACATGTCCGCGTTCCGCAAGGTGGCCCCCGCCCCCGCTCTGCCCGAGAAAGCGGCCCCGCTCGCGCCGGGTCAGGGTGGTCCGCCGGCCATTCCGAAGGCCGGCGGGTGAGCGGACGCCGACCGCCGCGGTCCGGGTGCGTCAGGAGAAGAACTCCCGCACCCGCACCGCGAAGCCGGGGAGGACGTCGGGGAAGGCGAGTTCGTCGCCGTTGTGGAACCGCTGGGGGAACCCGTCCGTCTGAAACACCGCCGCGGATTCCAGTTTCGGGTCGAGCGCGAGAACGACTCTCACCCCCGCGGCGGTGTATTCCGCGGCTTTTGCCGTGACATCCGACACGGAGTCGCTAGGAGACATCACTTCGACGACCAGATCGATCGGCGGAGACAGCGCAACGACGGGGATCTCTTGTTCCGCCGGGAGCGTGCCGTAGCTGAGAAAGACCACATCCGCCCCGCGGCAACCGTCCGGGTTCTCGCGGGTGCGAATGAACGTGTCATTCGTCATGACCCGACCCAGCCGATTCGCTTCCACAAAGTTGCCGATGAGAAGGGCCGCCTTGAAGCAGACCTTGCCGTGTCTTCCACCGGGCATGGGCAGCCTCACAACTCGACCTTTGATCAATTCGATACCAGCTTCATCCCCGTGAAGCTGGAGAAACTCGTCGGCCGACATCAGCGGGGTCGCGGGGGAAAAGATCGACGCCGGTGTGCTCATGATTCGCCACTCCACATGTGCGACCACCCCAACCGACCGCGACGAAGCGCCGGTCCGATCAACCAAAGGCCACGCCATTCACTCCACCTCTGCGGGAGCCAGCCAACCCCGACGGCCGCGGTGCGGGTGCGTCAGGAGAAGAACTCCCGCACCCGCACCGCGAAACCGGGGAGGATGTCGGGGAAGGCGAGTTCGTCGCCGTTGTGGAAGCGCTGGGGGTTCTCGTCCCGACGGAAGACGGCGACGGACTCGACCTGCGGGTCGATGACCAACACGACTTTGACGCCCGCGTTGAGACATTCCGTGGCCTTGTCGGCCAAATCCGCGAGCGAGTCCGACGGTGATCGCACTTCCACGACCAGTTCCAACGGCGGCGAGTATTCGCCTTTCGGCGTCGGCTTTTCCCGCGGAAGCGACTCGTAGCTGATGTAGACGACGTCCGCCCCGCGACACCCGTCCGGTCGCGTGCGGATGAACGGGTCGTTGCAGAAAACTCGCCCGAGCCCGCGGGGCTTCACGAACTCGCGGATCAGGTAGTAGGCGTTGCCGCAAATCTCCGCGTGCTCGAATCCGGGCATGGCTGCTCTCACGACGCGACCGTTGACGAGTTCGACGCCGGAATCGTCCCCGTGAGTTCGGAGGAACTCGTCCGCCGTCATGGTTTCCGCGGTCACGCTCATCGCACCCCCCCCACTCGAAACTCTGTCCAATCTTACCGGCCGTCGATGTCACGCTCCACCCCAACGGACCGCGACGAACCGCCGCCGGTTCGATAAACCAAGACCCACGCAGTCACCCACCGGACCACCGACGGACCCATGAAAGAATTCCACCTCTGCGGGCTCGGCAACGCGATCGTCGACATCTTCCTCGAACTCTCGGACGACGAGTTCCGGTCGCTCGGGTTCGAGCGCGGCACCACCCGGCTCGTGGACAAGCTCGAACAGGACATCCTGCTCAAGTACTTCCACGCCCGCGACCCCCGGCTCGCCTCCGGCGGGTCCGTCGCGAACTCGGTCATCGCCCTGTCGCAGCTCGGCGGCAAGGGGGCGTTCGTCGGCTGCGTCGGCGACGACAAGTACGGCCTCTTCTACCAGCAGGAGTTCGAGCACCTCGGCATCGACATCGGCAACCCCGCGATCGTCGACGAAACCACGGGGACGTGCGTCGCGATCATCACCCCGGACGCCGAGCGCACGATGCGGACGTGCCTCGCCGTGTCCGGGCACCTGTCCGACCGCCACGTCGACGAGCAGCGCATCAAGAACTCCGAATGGCTGTTCGTCGAGGGGTACGTCTTCGCGAACCCCGACACCGGCCAGGGGGCGATCCGCCGGGCGCTCGACGTGGCAAAAGCGAACGGCACGAAGGTCGCCGTCACCTGCTCGGACGCGTTCGTCGTCGACGTTTTTGGCGACGCGTTCTTCGACGCCCTGAAGCAAACGGACCTGCTCTTCTGCAACGCGACGGAAGCCCAGGCCGTCACCAAAGCCGCGACCCCGGAGGCAGCGTTTGCCAGGCTGAAGGACTTCGTCCCGAACGCGGTCGTGACCGACGGCCCGAACGGTTCGTTCGTCCGATTCCACGGCGAAGAAGCCCACGCCGCCGCGTTCCCGTGCGAGCCAAAAGACCTGACCGGGGCCGGCGACATGTTCGCCGGGGCGTTCCTGTACGGCGTCTCGCACGGGATTCCGCCCGGAAAAGCCGCCCGCGCCGCGAACTTTTTGGCGATGAAAGTCATCACTCAAGTGGGAGCCCGCCTCCACCACGGCACCCGCGACTACTGGGACGCGGCATTGAGTGAGGCGTGACTCCGACCCCCTCTCCCACAAGGGGGGAGGGTTGGGGTGCGAATGAACCTCAAACCCTCGGCAATCCGGTTCTTGTAGGTCGGGTCGAGTCTTCGAGGCCCGACGTTGCGGCTCCGTCGGGCCTCGAAGACTCGACCCGACCTACAAATCCGGGCCCGATACTGGGTGCGATGAACAAAAAGCACAATCATTCGGTGTGAGGAATAGGAATGGCTCGGGTCCGGACGTTCGTCGCCGTCGAAGTGGGAGCCGCCATCCGGGCGAACGCCGTCGCGCTGCAAAAGACGCTCGCCAGGAGCGGGGCGAACGTGAAATGGGTCGAGCCCGCGAACCTGCACGTGACGCTCGTCTTCCTGGGTGAAGTCGACGACCGCGACCTGCACGGCGTCTGCCAGGCGGTCAAGTCCGTCGCGGCGACCGAGTCTCCGTTCGCACTGCGGGCGTCCGGGGTCGGGGGCTTCCCCACGGCCCGCCGGCCGAAGGTCGCGTGGGCGGGACTCACGGACGGTTCCGCCGACCTCGTCCGCGTTCACGCGAAGCTCGAAGAGGCCCTGTCCGCGGTCGGGGCGTACCGCAAGGAGGAGCGGGCCTACACCCCGCACCTGACCCTCGGCCGGGTGACCGACGAGGCGGACGGCAACCTCCTCTCGGCGGAGTTGCCGAAACACCTGGGCTGGCAAGGCGGCCACACAGGGGTCGACGAACTGATCGTGTTCAGCAGCGAAATGCGCCGCACCGGCCCCGAGTACGCCGCCCTGGCGCGTGCCCCGTTGACCGGCCACCCCGCGACCGCTTGAACTTCCCACCCCGCGATGAAAGAATGTCACCACGCGCCTGTAGCTCAACTGGATAGAGCACCCGCCTTCTAAGCGGGATGTTCCGGGTTCGAGTCCCGGCGGGCGTACTCGTCTCAGGCAGTGTCAAAGAGTCCCCAGATGTGGCAAGCCCCTGGAATTTCAGGGGTCTTCTTCCTCCTCCCGGTCGGCTTGCGGCTGTCCGTAGTCCCCATCGGTCCATAACCATCTCCCGAAGAACGTGAAGGGGAGAGGACGGCGACGTGCCCTTCGAGGTCGGCGCGACTGAGGGTGGCAGACACGTCCGTCCCGGGAATGGCCACCATCCGATACTGACGTGCGGATCAGGAGACTCTGACTGTCCCTCCATGCCGAACGAGGAAGAACGCAAAGCAGCGTGAACCGTCGATCAAGGATCTCGGTCCGCCCGAGCCCGCCCGAGTCAGAGACTCTTCGCGGGGCGGGCCGGTTCCGACGAGCCGTTGCCCGAAGTGCGAATCGCGTCCGCCCGGAGTGCGAAGAATGCGGGCTCGAGCGCGGCCAGAATCACCTGGTCGGTCACACCCCCGCCCCGTTCCCCTTCCGGATCTCGTCATGCGATTCGCCCTTTCGGTCGCACTCTGCGCCGTCGTGTCCGCCGCCTCCGCCCAGACGACCGGCTCGGCACTCTGGGCCGAGTACGCGAAGAACCCCAACGCGCACCCCGTCATTCCGAACTGCTCCTACGCGGGCTACCGCCACGGCGAGAAGCCGTTCCCCGAGCCGAAGGTCGTGGCGAACGTCCGCGAACTCGGGGCGAAGGGGGACGGAAAGACGGACGACACCGCCGCGTTCGAGGCCGCCATCAAAAAGGCCGGTGAATCCGGGGGGGCGGTCCTGGTGCCGGCCGGGACGTACAACCTCTCCCGGCCGCTGAAGCTCACCGCCAACGGCGTCGTCCTCCGCGGCGAGGGTCCGACCAAGTCCGTCCTCGCGTTCCAGAAGTCGCTCAGCGACGCCTTCGGCCCGTTGATGGGCGGTAGCAGCAACCAGTACTCGTGGTGCGGCGGACTGGTCTGGGTCGCGCCGGCCGACTCGTTCACCGCGGACGGGAAGCCGGCCGTCGCGGCGAACGAGGTTCAGAAGTGGGAGTACTGGCGGCCCGGCGCGGTGCTGGCCGAGGTGCGGAGCCCGGCGAAGCGCGGGGACGTCACCGTCACGGTCGACCCCGCGGCCGCCGCCAAGCTCAAGTCGGGGTCGACCGTCCTGATGACCTGGGAGAACCCCGCCGACCTCAGCCTGCTGCACGCGATGGCCGGCCACGCCAAGATGAAGGAGTACGACTGGGGCAAGGCCACGGGCCTCACGGAGCGCCCCCGCTGGGACTGGCCGGTCGAGGTGGCCGCGGTCAAGGGCGGCACGGTCACGCTGAAGCAACCGCTGCGGCTCGACGTGAAGCCGGAGTGGAAGGTCCGGTTCGAGGACCTCGGCCCGGCGGTGTCGGAGGTCGGCATCGAGCACCTCGGGATCAAGATGCCGCCCCACAAGCTGCCGGCCCACCTGAAGTACACCGGGTTCAACGGCGTCTACCTGAACCGCGCCCTGCACTGCTGGGTGAGCGACGTCCACGTCGAGAACGTGGACAACGGGCTGATCCACGCCGCCGCCAAGAACACGACCGTGACCGGGTTCGCGGTGAGGGGGGGCGAGTGCCACCACGCCACCGCCCTCCGCGTCGCGAGCCACGACAACCTGATCGAGAAGTTCCGCATCGACGCCAAGGCGTTCCACGGCATCAACACCGAGTACCTCGCCACCGGCAACGTGTGGAGCGACGGCGTCATGGCCCACGGCACGTTCGACTCCCACCGGGCCATGAGCTTCGAGCTGATCCGCACGAACATCACCCTGGAGGCGAACGACGGCCGGCCGGGCGGCGGCGGCGGGGCGGGGCCGTTCCTGGGGGCGCGCGTCGTCCACTGGAACATCACCCTCCGCGGCGGCGGCAAGGACCCCGGCCTGTACGTCAACCAGCCGGACGCGATCTCCCTCGGGGCGCTGGTCGGCGTCCGCGGCCCGAAGTCCGACGCGAACGCCTGGGCGATGGTCCCCGGCGACAAGGGGTGCGTCATCGCGGACGAGGGGAAGGAGCCCGACCCGAAGGACCTGTACCAGGCGCAACTCAAGTTGCGGCTCGGCGGAGGGAAGTAGGACGTGCCCGCCGCCGGGAGTGGGTCAACCCGGCGGGGGTTGGTAGAGTATGTCGGTGGGGCCGGATTCCCGGCCCCGGAAGGTCGAACAGGTCTGCCATGAAGCGCGTCTACCCCGCCGACCTGCCCGCGTTCCTGCGGGCCTACAAGTTCGCCGGCGGCCGGGTCAAGCGGGTGAAGCTGAAGTATGACACGCCGGACGAACTGACCGTCGAGTTCGTCGTGTCCGCCCGTGCCCCCGCCAGGGGGCTCGGGGAAGAGCCGCGGGCGGTGCGGTTGCGGGTCCGGCTCGCCGGCGTGCAGGAGTTCCGCTTCCAGAAACGGTTGTCCGTCCCCGCCGGAAAGATGCCGGACGCCCGCATCGGATACTTCGGCGACGCCTACTTCGTGAACCTCGATGCGTTCGCGCTCGAACCCGGCGAGCAGCCGAAGCCGTTCGACTACCGGGCGTCGGACGCCTACGTCGCGGGCCGCGAACTGTGGTGGGAAGAAGTCGCGGAAAAGGGCGGGGGCTAACCGCGGCGGTGTGGTAGGCTAACGCTGGATTCGGCCCGACCGGGACTTCGCCATGCTGGACCGCCGCCGGTTTCTTCGGACGTCCGCCGTGCTCGGCACGGGCGGCCTCGCCGTTGTGATGGGTCGAGCCCAGGACCGGCCGCCGCCGGCGACGGACCCGAACCTCGTCACCGCCGACGCCCAGGCCGTCATCGACAAGGGGTTGCAGTTCCTCGCCGCCACGCAGGCCGCCGACGGCTCGTTCCCGGACACGCGGACCGGCTTCGGGAACGTGGCGATCACCGGGCTCGCCGGGCTGGCGCTGATGGCGGGCGGACACCAGCCCGGCCGGGGGAAGTACGCCAGGCACGTCGCGAAGGCGGCGGATTACGTCGCCGACCGCGGGGCGAAGTCGGCCAAGCCCGGCTACCTGAACAACGCGCTCGACGTGCTCTCCCACGGCGGCATGTACCAGCACGGGTTCGGGGCGCTGTTCCTCTCCGAAGTTCACGGCATGATCCCCGACCCCGCCCGGCAGCGGAAGGTGCGGGACGTGCTCGCGAAGGCGGTCGAACTCACCGTCACCGCCCAGAACGCCGACGGCGGCTGGCGGTACGACCCGCAACCCGTCGCCCAGGCGGACGTGTCCGTCACGGTCGCGCAGCTCATGGCCCTGCGGGCGGCCCGGAACGCGGGGTTGTTCGTGCCGAAGTCCGCGGCGGACAAGGCCGTCGCGTACATCAAGTCGTGTCAGACGGAAGACGGCGGGTTCTGCTACATCAAGGGCCAGGGCTACAGCGGGTCCGCGTTCGCGCGATCGGCCGCCGCGGTCGTCGGGCTGTTTTCCGCGGGGGTTTACGAGGGGAAGGAGATCGACCGGGGCATGAAGTACCTGATGCAGTTCCTCCCCGGCCGGAAGTTCGACGTCCGCGGCCAGCGGCCGGAGCACTACTACTACGGCCAGTACTACGCCGCCCTCGCCACCTGGACCGCCGGCGGCAACTACTGGGCGGAGTGGTTTCCCGCCATCCGCGACGAACTCGTCGCAAAGGCTACCGCGAACCCGAACAAGGTCTGGACCGACTACCACGGCTCCGCCTACGCCACCGCGATGGCCTGCATCGTGCTGCAACTCCCAAATAACTACCTGCCGATCATGCAGAAGTAGCCGCCCGGCCGAGGCCAACCGCTCAATCCACCCACACACGGTTACCAGTCGTCGAGAACCTCACCGCCGGCCGGCGTAACCATGCCCCAGTAGGTCGTTTCGCTGATCCTGGGGGACAGCGAACGGACGCTCCCGTCCCCGAACGCGACAAGCATCCCGCTTGCGTGAGGCGTTTGCGCGAGGTGGCTATGGCAGCTTTCCAGAGGCGGGTCGCTAAGCATTTCGAGGGTGACCAACGGCTGCACCTGAAACGTCCAGCCGGGATATGAGGGACGGCTCACCGGCGGGTCGCCGGTGGCCACTGGGCGAACACCGATGCCGAATATGGCTTCTCGCTCCAGAAACTGGAACGGCGGGGCCATCGTCGCCATGTTCGAGAAGCCGCTGCACCGGGCGTAGTTCTCCGCGAACATCAAGGTCGACGACGCGCCGTCCGGGAAGATCGTCTCCAACTTGGCACCGGGCTCCGCCCAAAACACCCAGTAGTTCGAGGGGTAGCTACAGTAGGGCAAGCGATCCGGGTTCGCCCCGATTGACGGATCGGCCGGGCCGATCAGCGTTTTAATGACCCGCGTACCGAGTTCATTCTCTTCGAGATAAACCCCCAGATAATTGAACATCGAGACGCCAGCACTCTGGTCGTCTTTGGGAAGTTTGCCCCCGTTCTGGGCCGCGTGCGAGTGGACGGCGAGCCCCAACTGGCGCAAGTTGTTCTTGCTCTTGGCCTGGATCGCGGCTTCCCGGACCTTTTGCGTCGCAGGCAAGAGCAACCCGATAATGAGGCCCAGAACGGCGATGACGATCAGAAGTTCGAGCAGGCTGAACGCACGCCGGTTCGTTGTGGAATCGTTCATCTTCATCCTCCGTGATAAACTGTTATTGAGCGGGGTCGGGTGAGGTAACACCCGACCTGAGTGAAAGAGAGCACTGAGGGCGAGATCGCGAATTGAATGAATGTCAGGGAGGGGTCACGTTGACGGGTCCACGAAATTGCAATGTTCCGATCGCTTATGAACCATCGACCTTGCCCTGACCGTTCACGTGTTCGATGGCTAAGGTTCCGATCGCGAAATAGTTGGCAGCAGGAAGCATACCTGTCAATTGAATAGGGCGGTTCACATCGGGAGTTGCGGGCGGTGCCACTCCATCTTCGTAAACCACACCCCCGGTTTGCGGGAAAGCCACGATCCGAAGCGGGAGTGGAGCCACAACAGGCCTCCAACCTTGTCCGGCCGACCACGACGAATTCAGTTTACCTGTCAGGGATCCCGCACCACCAACGGGATTCGGATTCCCCGCAGACCAAGTGACCGTTCCTGCCGGTGCCGGGACGGCCATATTCCCGGCGACCTGCACGTTCGCTTTGAGACCGTTCGCGGCAACTCTCTGAAATTTCTTCGGGTTGACGTTACTGTTCGACAAGTTCAAATACGCCCAACAAGTGTACTTCCCGCTCGGTACGTTTGGGATCACAACGTTCGCGACTTGCCCGTTCACCAAAGCGTTTGCCGCGATGGACGAAACGAAGACCAGCCCGTTGGCGTGCATCAACTGGACGGAAGCTGAGTCGGCCTACCAGCCGCCGTTGGTGGCATAGGTGAAACCGACGGTCAGGGTGCCCGCTCCGGTCGTCGCATCGACGCCGGGGACAGGGTTCCCGAACCATGTGAGCGTTCCCGCAGGCGGTTCCGGAGCCTGACCGGACGCTGAGTCATAGACGGACAACATCAACAAGACACAAAGGAACGTGGACGTCCTGTTCATGAACGGACTCGCCGGAGTCAATCTGGATGTGCTAATTTTAGGACTTACGCAGTTGCCGCCGGTAGCGGTCGGAATGTCGGGTTCGTCAGGAAG
>CAYUHJ010000238.1:0-9228 GCA_964444365.1 uncultured Alcaligenaceae bacterium
CCAAAAGGGCCGACGAATCCCTCGATTCTTCCTCCCCTCTCCCCGTGGGGGAGAGGGGCCGGGGGTGAGGGGTGGACCTCAGACCCTCATCAACAATTGCGGATGGGTGAAGGTCTTCCCCCTAACCCCTCTCCCCATCGGGAAGAGGGGGAATAGAGCCACCCCCCGCCCGCTTGGGTTGATTTTACCCCACCGGCCGGAACTGAAGTGCGTCCCGGCCGGCGTCGTAGTCCACTTCGACGGTCATCCCGTCCCGCACGTCTCCCTTCAGCAGCAACCGCGCCAGCGGCGTTTCGACTTCCTTCTGAATCGCCCGCTTCAACGGCCGCGCCCCGTAGGTGGGGTCGTACCCGCTCGTGACGAGGAACGTCTTGGCGGCGTCGGTCAGCGTCACGTCGATGTTCCGCTCGGCCAAACGACCGCGGAGGTTGCCGAGCTGAATCTCGACGATCCGCTTCAGGTCGTCCTGCTTCAACGAGTGGAATACGATGATCTCGTCCACCCGGTTCAAAAACTCGGGCCGGAACGCCTTGCGGAGTTCGTTCAGCACGTCCGACTTCATCCGGTCGAACACCTCGCCGATCTGCGACCCCTTGTATTGCAGGATCTTCTGGCTGCCGATGTTCGAGGTCATCACGACGATCGTGTTCTTGAAGTCCACGGTGCGGCCCTGGCCGTCGGTCAGCCGGCCGTCGTCGAGCACCTGCAGCAGCACGTTGAACACGTCCGGGTGGGCCTTCTCGATCTCGTCGAACAGGACCACGCTGTACGGCCGGCGGCGAACCGCCTCCGTCAGTTGGCCCCCCTCGTCGTACCCGACGTACCCCGGCGGGGCCCCGACGAGCCGGGAAACCGTGTGCTTTTCCTGGTACTCGGACATGTCGATGCGGATCATCGCCTTTTCGTCGTCGAACAGGAACTCCGCCAGGGCCCGTGCGAGTTCCGTTTTCCCGACGCCGGTCGGCCCCAGGAAGATGAAGCTGCCGATCGGCCGGTTCGGGTCTTTCAACCCGCTGCGGGCACGGACGACCGCCTCGCTGACGGCGGTGACGGCCTCGTCTTGGCCGATCACCCTCTCGTGCAGTTCGTCCTCCAGGTGGAGCAATTTTTCCTTCTCGCCTTCGAGCAGTTTGGTCACCGGCACCCCGGTCCAGCGGGCGACGACGGAGGCGATGTCCTGCTCGCCGACTTCCTCTTTGACGAGCCGGTTGCCCGAGGTTTGATCGGCCGCGGCGGTCTGTTCGAGCACCGTCAGTTGCTTCTGAAGTTCCGGCAGCTTTCCGTACTTGAGTTCCGCCGCGCGGTTGAGGTCGGACGCCCGCTCGGCCCGTTCCAGTTCGACCTTCAGTTGCTCGATCGTCTCGCGGACGGTGCGGACCTTCTGGACGGCGTCCTTCTCCGCCTGCCACTTCGCCTTGAGGGCGTCGGACTGTTCCTTCGAGTCCGCGAGTTCCTTTTCGAGCTTCGACAGTCGGTCCCTGGACGCGGCGTCGGTTTCCTTGCGGAGCGCCTGCCGTTCGATTTCGAGCTGCATGACCCGCCGGGACAGTTCGTCCAGTTCCGCGGGCATGCTGTCGATCTCGGTCCGGAGCTTGGCCGCCGCCTCGTCCATGAGGTCGATCGCCTTGTCCGGCAGGAACCGGTCCGTGATGTAGCGGTTCGACAGCACCGCCGACGCCACCAGCGCCGCGTCCTTGATGCGGACGCCGTGGTGGACTTCGTACTTTTCCTTCAGCCCGCGCAGGATCGAGATCGTGTCCTCGACGCTCGGCTGGTCGACGATCACCGGCTGGAAGCGGCGTTCGAGGGCCGCGTCCTTCTCGATGTGTTTGCGGTACTCGTCGAGTGTCGTCGCCCCGATGCAGTGCAGTTCCCCGCGGGCGAGCATCGGCTTGAGCAGGTTGCCGGCGTCCATCGCGCCGTCGGCCTTGCCGGCCCCGACGACTAGGTGCAGTTCGTCGATGAACAGGATGATCTGCCCGTCCGACGAGGTCACTTCCTTCAGCACGGCCTTGAGCCGTTCCTCGAACTCGCCGCGGTACTTGGCCCCGGCGATGAGCGCGCCCATGTCGAGCGACACGACGCGCTTGTCCTTCAGCCCCTCGGGCACGTCGCCGCGGACGATCCGCTGGGCGAGCCCCTCGACGATCGCCGTCTTGCCGACGCCGGGTTCGCCAATCAGGACGGGGTTGTTCTTCGTCCGCCGGCTCAACACCTGAACCACGCGGCGAATCTCTTCGTCGCGGCCGATGACCGGGTCGAGCTTGCCCCGCTGGGCGGACGCGGTCAGGTCGCGGCCGTACTTTTCGAGGGCCTGGTAGGTTTCCTCCGGGTTCTGCGTCGTGACCCGCTGGCTGCCGCGGACTTCCTTCAAGGCGGCGAGCAACCGGTCGCGGGTGACGCCGAACTCCTTGAGCAGGTTCCCCGCCGGGCCGCGGTCGGCGGTCAGCGCAAGGAGCAAGTGCTCGACGGAGACGTACTCGTCCTTGAGGTTTTTGGCCTCGTCGGCGGCAGACGCGAGCAGCTTGTTGAACCGGCCGGAGACGTACTGGTTCTCGGCGGCCCCGCTGCGGCTCGTCACCTGCGGGAGCTTTTCGAGTTCGCGTTGCAGCTTGATCGTGAGCGCGTCGACGGGCACGCCGGCCTTCGTCAGAATGGCCGCGGCGAGGCCCTTGTCCTGGTCCAACAGGCTGAGCAGAACGTGTTCGAGGTCGATCTGCTGGTGGTTCATCCGCGAGGCGAGGGTTTGCGACCCCGCAATCGCTTCGCGGGCCTTCTCGGTGTACTTGTTCAAGTCCATGAGTGTCCTCGGGTCAGGTGCGCCATTCGCTGCCTGTTGGAGGGGAAAGTGAAATGATTCGATTCAAGGAAATGGGGTCAAGGCTCCGGAATCCCCAATTGTCGGCAGATTCCCCTCGCAGTGTACTCATTGACTTCGCGGTGACGAGGAACTGTGGTTTGCCGATCGTTCGCAGGATTTGTCCAAACGCTGTGACTTCGCCCCTCCCGCAGAAGGTGGCAACCGTACGACTGGAGATGGCGGATCAGGTCTTGCCGCTTCACGACACGACTCCGACCGGAACCTCCTGAACGCCCGTGCTGGCGACGAAATGCAGGTAGATCGGCTCCTCAATGTCCATGACGGGGTCGGATACCATCGGGTCGGGGTGAGGCAACGACTGCCCCAGTTCGATGACCGTTTCCGCGACATCGACGAGTGCCGTCGCGAGCAGTTTCCGCGCTTCGGGCAACGTGTCGGCGCAGGTGATCGCGGCGGGGAAGTCGAGCACCTGGGCGTGAACGCCGCCGTCGACGAACTTGTACCCCGCTTTGAATTGCAACATGGTGTTTTCCCGGTGACTGGCTTACCCCCGGGCTTCGCTCGGGCGGCCGGCCAGGAAGATGAGGTCGCGGTTGCACAGCCGGATGCGGTCGCCGGCCCGGATGCGGGTCGGCCCGGCAATCTTCGCGTCGTTCAGGATCGTGCCGTTCTTGGACGCAACATCGTGGACTTCGGCCTGCCCGTCGCGGTGGATGATGATGGCACAGTGCCGGCGGGAAATGTGCTCGTCGCGGATGACGACGCCGTTGTCCGGCAGCCGACCGATGCTGTTCACGCCGACGATCAGCGGGTAGAGTTTGTCGCCGTCTTGCAGCCAGAAGGTGGTGCCGGCGGGGGGAGGCGGCGGGGTCACGGCCACGCACGACCCGCGGAACTCGGCAGGAAGCACGAGATCGCCGGCCAGGGTGTACTCGCCGCACGCCGCCCGGACCCTCTCGCGAGCGGCCTGGAACTGCTCCTGGCGGGGCAGGTCACTCGGATGCCGGGGGTTGAGGTGCGCGTCGGTCATGCGGGACGCCGCCGGCCGGGTGATGGGCGCGTCGCGGGTCGGCCGGGCCGCGCGACACCGTATTCCACTGTTCGGCGAATCCGGGAGTCCGTCAACAGCCGAAGCCCGATTCGCCAGGAATCGCCTCGCGCTTCGGCCCGATTGATGAGAATCTTAAACCCAACGGCCCGGGAAGGCACCCGAATTTCCGCAATCTTCGTAACGGCCTGACTCGTCAGAAATGAGAATGGCAACGTCGCCCGTTTCCGGAGCCGATCCGATGTTCGTCAAACGCATGGCCGCCGTCGTGACCCTCGGGTGGGTGTTCGGCGCGGTCGCTTCCGCGGACGTGCCCCCGCCGCCGCCGCCGAAGGGGATGAAGTACGTGAAGGTCATTCACAAGTTCACCACCGAGTCCGAGATTCCGGACTACGACTTCTATACGATCGTCACGGACCCGGGGGACAATCCGACGGTCAAGCTCGTCGAACTGACGCCGAAATCGTCGGTGGAATGGGACCCGTCGAAGTTTCACCGGCGGGCATTCTTCCAGCTGACGGCCGTACCCAAGGGGGCCGCCAAGAAGTACGACACCGAGAAGGCGTTCTTCGCCGCACTCCGCAAGGGGTCGGTCGACGGGCAGGTCGGGACCAAGGGCGACTTCTGGCGGTACCCGTTGGCGGCGGTGACCGAAAAGGACACCGTCGAGGGCGTGTACAAAATCACGAAGGTGAACGAGAAGGACGGCATCGTCATCCCGGCGACCTACGAGCGGCCGAAACTCGCGCCGGGTTGTGAACCGGACGAAGACGGGTCGGTATCCGCCCTACCTCGCAGCGGGATCTGGGTGGCGGGCCTCGCCGTCGCCGCGGCGTTCGTGACCGGCGGACTCTGGCTGACCCGGCGGCGGGTCGGGTAAGCTGAGGACGTCACCGTAACGCCCGGAGAGTTCGTCTTGTCCACCGCCGTTGTGATGGACCCACTGCCGCGGACGTTGCCGGCCGGAACGCCCTTCGCCCTGGCGTTCGCAGCCCTTGTTTTGGCGGTGGCGGTGCTGGCGGGGTCGGCCCCGGTCGGGGTGTCGGTCGTCGTCGTGTTCGCGTTCGCCGGCCCGCACAACTGGTTTGAAGCTCGATATATCATGTCTCGATTGCCGGCGCGGGCCGGGAAGCTCTGGCCGTTCTTCACCGTCTCGTTCGTCGGAATCACGGGGCTGACGGCGGTGTTCGCCGCCCTCCCGCATCTGGTTTCGCAGCGGCCCGAGTGGACCGCCACGGCTTACGCCGGGTGGAACACCGCGTTCCTGTGGTGGGCCGCCACACTGGTCTGGATGCGCTCGCACACCAACCCGCGGTTCGACGGCGGCTGGGTGTGGCCGGCCGCGTGTCTGGCCACGGCCGGGGTCTGGCTGTCTCCCTTCGCCCTGAGCGTGGCCCTGGTTTACCTCCACCCGCTGCTCGCGCTCTGGTTCCTCGACCGGGAGGTCGGCCGGTCCCGCCCGGCGTGGCGGCCCGCGTTCCGCACCGCTGCCGCCCTCGTCCCGCTGGGAATCGTCGGCCTGTACTTCGCCCTCGCGGACGCGCCGGACCTCCCGGGGACCGACCCCGTCACCGCGGGGATCGAGCAACAGGCCGGGGCCGGGTTCATCGACGCGGTGTCGGCTCGTTTTCTGGTCGCGTCGCACGCCTACCTGGAAACGCTCCACTACGCTGCGTGGGTGGTTCTGATCCCCTGGCTCGGGTTGAAGACCGCCCCGTGGACCCTCTCGGACATCCCCGCGGCCCGGCGGAGCCGGCGATGGGCGACCGGCGTGGCGTGCTTCCTGGCGGTCGGGCTCGGCATCGTCCTGACGCTCTGGGTCTGCTTCGCCGCGGACTACGGGACGACCCGGACCGTGTACTTCACCGTCGCGCTGCTCCACGTCCTGGCCGAAATTCCCTTTCTCTTGCGGCTGACCTGACGCTCGCTTCCCGCGCGGCCGCCGTTCTGCTAAGCTGCACTCACCGCCGGTTGCCCGTTTCTCCTGGGCCGTTGACCCCGCCTTCGATCCCCTTCCGGAGTCCCGCCATGCGGACCAGGCTACTCGCCTGCCTCGCCGTCGCGCTGCTGCCGACCGCGCCCTCCCTCTTCGCCGCCGACGACCCGTTCCTGGCCTGCACGTTCGCGGCGACCGCGCCGGGCGGGAACGTCGGGAACAAGGCCGTCACGATGCGGTTCAACACCCCGCTCGACGGCTCGAAGAACCCGCTCTCCGGGGTCGCGTTCGACACCGAAACCCTGCGGCTGGTGGCCGGGTGGACGGACGGGGCCAAGTTCCTCAACGGCAAGGGCGTGATTTTCGACGGCTCCCACGGCACCAACCCCGGCCCCGGCGGGACGCAGGTGGTCGGCACGAAGCCCGGCCCCGGCTGGGCGAAGGGCACCGACCTCGCCGACCCGCGGAACCCGAAGTTCGGCCCCCTGCCCCGCGAGTGGGCGAAGTACCACGGCCTGTACCGCCACCAGGACGGCACCGTCTTCTCGTACACCGTCGGCGGCACCGCGGTCCTCGACCTGATGACCGCCGAGGTTCAGGGCAAGACCCGCATCTTTACCCGCACGTTGAACCTGAAGGCGTCGAAAGACCCGCTGACGATGGTCGTCGCCGACCTGGACGGGGCCACCGGCGAGGTCAAGGAGAAGCTCGCCGTGCTGACCGGGCCGAAGGGCGTCACCGCCGCGAGGCTCGTCGCGGGCCCGGACGGGGCCAAGCTCGAAGTGCTAGACAAGTCCCGCGTCGTGCTGAAGATTCCCGCTACCGCCGCGGATTCGAAGGTAAAGGTCGCCCTGTGGGGCGGCCCCGCCACCGATCTCGCCGCCGGCGAAGCCCTCGCCGCGACCGCCGCACCGGTCGACCTGACCCCGCTCACGAAGGGGGGCAAGGCCCAGTGGCCGACGCCCGTGGAAGCCGCCGGCAAGCGCGGGGCGGACACCGCCGCCTACGTCCTCGACGAAATCCCGGTCCCGGCGAAGAACCCGTACAACTCGCGGATCGCCGTCGGCGGGCTCGACTTCTTCCCGGACGGCCGGGCCGCCATCTCGACGTGGCACGGCGACGTGTGGGTCGCCTCCGGGATCGACGACAAGCTCGAAAAGGTGACCTGGAAGCGGTTCGCGGCCGGCCTGTTCCACGCCCTCGGGTTGAAGATCGTGGACGGGAAAATCTACGTCCTCGGCCGCGACGGCATCACCCGACTCAACGACCTCAACGGCGACGGCGAGGCCGACTTCTACGAGGCGTTCAACCACGACGTGATGGTGACCCCGAACTTCCACGAGTTCGCCTTCGAACTGCAAACCGACCCGGACGGCAACTTCTACTTCTCCAAGGGCGGCCCCGTCCGCCCCGGCGGCAGCGGGTGGGACACGATCACCCCGCACAACGGCAGCCTGTTCAAAGTCTCCTCCGACGGCTCGAAGCTGGAGGTCGTCGCCAAGGGGTTCCGCGCCCCGAACGGCATCGGCATCGGCCCGAAGGGGGAACTCACCTCCGGCGACAACGAAGGCACCTGGACCCCGAAGTGCCCGCTGAACTGGATCAAGCCGGGCGGCTTCTACGGCGTCCCGGAGATGTCCGGCAAGGAGACGAAGCCGGTCGTCCGGGACAACCCGCTCTGCTGGATGCCGAAGGACGTGGACAACTCCAACGGCGGGCAGGTGTGGGTCACGGGCGACAAGTTCGGCCCGCTCTCCGGGCAACTCCTGCACATGAGCTACGGAACCTGCAAGCTCTACTCCGTGCTGAAGGAAGAGGTCGGCGGGCAGATGCAGGGCGGCGTCGTGGCGCTGCCGTTGAAGTTCGACTCGGGCATTTGTCGGGCCCGCTTCCGTGCGGACGAGAACGCCCTCTACCTCGTCGGGCTGAAGGGCTGGCAGACGACGGCGAGCAAGGACGGCGGGTTCTACCGCGTCCGGTACACCGGCAAGCCCGCGAACCTGCCGACGGCCCTGAACGCGAAGGCGGGCGAGTTGAAGCTCACCTTCTCCGACCCCCTGGAGAAGAAGTCCGCGGCCGACCCGGACAACTACACCATCGAGCAGTGGAACTACCGCTGGACTCAGGGGTACGGCAGCCCGCACGTGAAGACGGACGACCCCAAGAAGGAAGGCAAGGACGAGGTCGAGATCGAGTCCGCGACGCTGTCCGAGGACGGCAAAACGGTGACGCTGAAGATCCCGTCGCTGAAGCCCGTGATGCAAATGAAGATCAGCATGAAACTGAAGGCCGCCGACGGCAGCGACGTGAAGCCCGTGATCCACAACACGCTGAACGTCGTCGGCACCCAGCGCGGGGAAATCCACCCCGGTGCGTTCAAGATCGTGGACGGGAAGTAGTGCATTGTGTAGCCGCGACGCGGTAGCGGAGCGCGGGTGCGAGTCCCGCGCTCCGCTACCGCGTCGCGGCTACACGAATGCAAATGGTGCCCCCATGTCCGCCGTCACCGTCGAAACCCGGCCCGACGGCGTCGCCGTCCTGACCATCGACCAACCGGGCAGCCGCGCCAACGTCCTCACCTCGCAACTCTGGTCGGACCTCGAAGCCGCCCTGTCGCCGCTGGCGTCCCGCACGGACTTGAACGGCCTGGTCGTCGCCAGCGGCAAGCCGGGGATGTTCGTCGCCGGGGCGGACCTCAAATTCTTCGCCGCCGTCGCCGCGCCGAACGACCCGGCCGTGAGGGCACTCATCGAACACGGCTTGCGCGTGCTCGACCTGCTCGAATCGCTCCCCTTCCCGACCTGCGCCGCGGTCGACGGCCCCGCCCTCGGCGGCGGGCTGGAACTGGCCCTCGCCTGCGACTTCCGCGTCTGCGGCACGAACCCGCGCGTCGAACTCGGCCTGCCCGAAGTGAAACTCGGCCTCATCCCCGGCTGGGGCGGCACGCAGCGACTGCCGCGAATCGTGGGGATGGACAAGGCCGCGGAGATGCTCGGGACCGCCGCGTCGGTGAACGCGGACGAAGCGGTGCGGATCGGGCTCGCGACGACCGGCGACCCGTTCGCGGTGGTCCTTTCGGGAACGGCCGTCCGCGAACGCAAGCGGGCACCGGTCCCCGGCACCTCCCGTCCGCCCGTTCCGAGTTCGCCGAACGCCGTCCGCGAGGCGATGCTTGTCCTAATCCGCGGGGCCGAGTTGCCGCTGGCAGACGCGATCAAGCTCGAAACCGAGGCGTTCCTGCGGCTCGCCGGGTCAGACGAGTCGAAGCGGCTCATCGCCGAGTTCTTCGCCAGCCGGAAGAAGTGAGTCATGCCGAATCGCATGGATTGGTTTTCCTCCCCTCTCCCCGTTGGGGAGAGGGGCCGGGGGTGAGGGGTCAACCTCCATCCCGTTTCAGCGATTGCGAGCGGATCGAGCGAATCC
>CAYUHJ010000239.1:0-9221 GCA_964444365.1 uncultured Alcaligenaceae bacterium
GAGTACGCCAGGATCTTGGCGGAGTCGTAAATAGCTTCTTTCTTGGCGAGCCCCACCCGTAAGGGTGGGGAGGAAGTCGCAAACTCCCCACCCTTACGGGTGGGGCTCGCCAAATCCCAAATCCTTTCCAGCTTCTCCCGCGTCAGCCCGCTCATCCGCAGCGTCATGTTCAGGATCTCGACGATCGGCTTGCCGTCGGCGTACATGAGCGCGTCCGCGACCGCGAACGGTTCCGGGCCGTACCCCAACTCCTTCACGCTCACTTCGTACGCCACCACCTTCGTCGTCGCGATCACCTGTCCCCGACACTTCAGTCGGCTGCTCACGCCGGGGACGGGTTCGCACGCGACCTCGCCGTCCTCGCCGACCCAGCCGATTCGCATCAACAGAACGCGAAGCGTGTGCAGGCAGCACTCGTACATGAGCGTGCCGGGCATGACCTGATCGTCGACGAAGTGGCACGTCAGGAACCAGTCGTCGGGGGCGATGTCGTACTCGGCCCGCACGAACCCGAGCCCGAACCGGCCGCCGGCGGGGTCGAGTGTCGGCACGCGGTCGAGCAGCCGCAGCATCCCGCCGGGGAGCTTCATCGGGGACCGCAGGTTCGCGTTCGCGAAGTCCGCCCCGAACGCGCCGACGAGGTCGCCGGCCCGCAGCGCCGCCACTTCCTTCGGCCCCAAGGCACAGGACGCGAGGGGGACCAGATCCCGCCAGTCTTCCGGGCGTTTTCCGGGCATCGCCTGCCGGTCGAGCTTCGTGTGGACGATCCCCTTCCCGGACGCGAGTGCCTCGGCCGTGAAGAACCCGGCGACGCCGTGGCGCATCGTCAGCAGCGGTTCGCCGTTCACGGTGGAGTCGAAGCGGAAGCGGAACAGCCAGGAGTCGCCCTGCTTCACGAACCCGTCGATGCGGATGTCGTAAAGGATCGTCTCGCCGACGACGGGCAAGGGCCGGTGGAACGTGACGACCGCGTCGATCAGGCGGTAGACGGCGAGGCCGCGGGTCTCGAAGTCGATGCCGAGGAACCCGGACAGGAACAGGTCAGCTTGCCCGGCTTCGACGGCGACGCACGTCGGGATGCGGCCCGCGTCGAGGTACCAGCGGTCCGCGTGAACGTGGTGGTCGGTCACCACCCGGCCGTGCGTCATCGACCGGGGCTCGCCTTCGATGTTCAGGACGTGATCGACGAGCATCAGCGGGCCGTCGGGCAGGCGGACGCGCGTCGGGAACGCATCGACGGCGGCGAACGTGTTTCCCAGGACGGCGGCGATCTTCCCGCGGGCGAACTCGAAGCATTCCTCGGTGGACAGCGAACGGGGAACATCCAGGCGAACCGACTCTTGGCGAGCGTCACTCGTCAGAGTGACGAGTTCCCCCACCGCAGAAGCACTCGTCACCCTGACGGGTGACGCTCGCCAAGAATTCGCCAGGGTCGTGTGCAACTGCAGCGCGGCCGCCGTCACGTTCACGAACCCGTGCTGCACGCGCAGGAACACGTCGTGCGCCGCCGCCGACGCCGCTTGCGTGTCCGCACACGCGGCGACGAACGGCGCGAGCATCGCGGCCAGCTCCGGGGACACGGCCGGGGTCGGTTCCGCCGGTCGCGGCTGGGGATGGGGCTGGACCTTCGACGCGGATTCGAGGACGATCTCGGCCGCGCGGTCGGCGTCCACGGGCTCCGTCAGCGGCGGGCCGGGGGTCAGGAACGGCGAGTCGTCGGGGACCAGGACCCACTTGTCGTCGGTCGGAGCCGGCTGAACCGTCGGCAGTTCCCGCGGCGGCATCCCCACGGGTATGGTCAGCGCCCGGGCCGGCGGCGGGGTCGGGTCGCGGTGGCCGACGCACTTCGTCGGGCCGGTGTAGAGCACCGTCAGGTCGACCGGCAACCGCTCGGCGACGAGGTTCGCGACGAGCCGCAACACGAGCGAAACCGCGTCCTGCCGGGGGGCGGTCACGGCGCGGGCGAGGTGCGGCCGGCCCGCCAGGATCGCGGAAATCATCCGGGTACAGGAGTTCCCCGGCCCGCACTCGACGAACGCCCGGACGCCGTCGCGGTACGCCGCCTCGACCACCGCCGGGAAGTCGATGACGCCGACGAGCCCGGCCGTGATCGACGCGGCGGCCTCCTCGGTCGTGGGAACGTAGGTGCGGCCCCACGCGCCGCTGTAGACCTGCATCCCGTCCGGCTTCGTCGCCGGCAGCGTGTGCAGATCGCGGTACGGGCCTTCCACCGGGCGGCCGGCTTCGCAGTGCGCGAGCGTCACCCCCGGCAGCGGCAGGAACGGCCGGCCGAACTGGTCCGCGAGCTTCTCCACGTCCGCGCGGACCCCGCCGACCACGGACTCGGTTGGTGTGTTCGCGATGAGCAGAAACGCCTTCAAACCGGGCTTCAGCGCGGCCCGCACCTCGTCCGGCGGGACCGACAGCACGGCCGTCACCCAGTCGAGCGGCTGGTCTTTTGGCCAGCCCCAGAACGTGCGGGCGGCGTTGTACGGCGGGCCGAGGTCCGGGCCGAACAGGGTCGACTCCCGCACCCGGCGGAACATCTCGTCGCGGGACTTCCACACCCGGGTGGCGAACAGCCCGGTCGATTCGCCCAGGCTCAGGCCGATCATCGCCTCGAACGTCACGCCGAGCCGGGCGAGCACGTCGGCGGTGAGCGTGCCGAGCGTGACCTGTCCGAAGAGGAACTGCTTGGCGGTCGTGTCCTCGGGGATCACGTCCGCCCAGAACTTGTCCGGGGCGAACTGTCCGCGAAGCTCGTGATTTTCGGACTGTTGTTGCCGCAGCACATCCGGGAAGGCGGCGGACAGGTCGCGGCCCATGCCGGGGAAGTGGTTCCCGGAGCCGGGGAAGACGACGGCGAGCTTCCCCTTCGGCCCGACGGGGTTGGGGGCGAAGAAGACGCGGTCGCGGAACGTCGGGTTCGGGTCTTTGGACGCGGGGTCCGGGAGCGGGGTGGCCGGCTTGTGCCGAACGTGGTCGCGGGCGAAGCGGGCCTGTTCGAGCAGTTCCTCGGCGGAGCGCGCGACCAGGGCCACCGCCCGGCGGCGCTTGCGGGAGGGCGGGTGTTCCTTCAGCCACTCGCGGGCCAGCAGTTCGACGCCCCGCCCGGCGTGCGCCTCGGCCCATTCCGCGAGCCGACCCAGGATCACCGCGAGATCGGAAACCTCGTCCGCTTCCGCCGCGAAAACCGCTTCCTGTCGGGCACCGAGCGGCTGAAGATCGAGGGAGGGACAGGGAGCAGGGATCGGGATAGCCGATCCGGGTTCGGCACTCTGACTATCCCGATCCCTGTTCCCTATCCCTGCTTTGGCAGCCGCCGCCCCCAGCGTCGGCGCGGCAACGGGCGCTGCCATCCGCGCTGCTCGGCCCTCTTCCACCAGTGGGGACGGAATCCACTCCTCAAGCACGACGTGCGTGACCGACCCGTCGACGCCCACCGATGCGACCGCGGCGCGGCGGGGGCCGTCGGCCTCGTCCGCGAGCCAGTACCGGGGGGACCGCGACCAGTGGCACCGGGGCGCGACGAACTCCAGCTCCGGGCGAACCGCCTCGCCGGGGACCGTCGGCGGCACGATGCGGTGGTGCAACGCGAGGCACGCCTTCACGAGCCCGACGGCGGCCGACGCCGCGCCGGCGTGACCCACCTGCCCGCGAACCGCGCCGACGGACAGGGGCATTCGCCGGTCCGGGCCGCCGAGGACCGCGACGATCCCGGACGATTCGGCGATGTCGTCGGCCGGGGAGCCGGTGGCGGCCCCGTCGAGGTAGCCGATCGTTTCCGCGGGGACCTGGCCGTCGGCGCAGGCCCGCTTCACGGCGGTGCGGTACGCGAACCCCTCCGGGCCGAACTCCGTCACCGGCCCGCCGCTCGCCGACCCGACGCCGCGGATGACGGCGTAGACGCGGTCGCCGTCGCGCTCGGCCTCGGCCAGCCGCTTCAGCACGACGCACGCGGCCCCCTCGCCGGGGAGGAACCCGTTCGCCTCCGGGTCGAGGGGGTTGGCGGTGCCCGTCGCGGACACGGCCCGGTCCTGGGCGGTGGCGAGCAACCCGCGCGGGTCGCCGGTGAGGTCGACGCCCCCCACGACGGCCCGGTCGAGTTCGTTGTTCCGCAGCGCCCGCACCGCGAGTTCGATCGCCCGGCCCGCGGACGACTCCTCGGAACAGACGGTGAAACTCGGCCCGCCGAAGCCGAACATCCGCGCGACCCGGCTCGCCGCGATGCTGCCGAGCGCCCCCATTGTGCGGTCGGCGGTCAGCGGCGGCGCGACGGCGTCGAGGAAGGCGTCGTCCGGTGCCCCGGCCTTCTTCGCCGCCCAGCGGAGGTGGAAGTTCGTCGTGTTGAGGTCGAGCCCGAGCCCGACGAACACGCCGGTTCTCTCCGCAAGACCGGAGGGATAGTGAGCAGGGACAGGGATACCCGATTCCGAGTTCTGACTGTCCCTATCCCGACTCCCTATCCCTGACTGACCGACGCAGTCGTCCAGCGCGGCGGCGGCGGTTTGCAGGATCAGCAGTTGCTGCGGAAGCATCTCCTCCAGTTCCCGCGGCGGGGTGCGGAACTTGTCCAGCGGCGCGGCCAGGGACTCGACATAAAACCCCGGCGGGCACGCGTCGGACGCGAGACCCCAGCCGTTCTTCTTCACGGTCGGTTCGGGCCGGGCCGCTCCGCCGAGGACGTACTCCTGGAACTCCCGCAGGGTCGCCCACGGGCCGACGTGGGCCGCCATCCCGACGACCGCAACGGGCTCCCCCGCGGCGGCCGGTGCGTGCGGCTCCGGGGCGGGGAGCTGTCGCTGCGTCGCCTTCTTCGCCGACACCGTGCTGAGTTTCGGCAGCGGCTTCGCCAGCACCACCGGCGGCAGGCTCGGGTGCGTGACGAGCACCTGTCCGATGTTCTCTTCGATCAGCAGGTGCGCGTTGACCCCGCCGAACCCGAAGCCGGACACCGCGGCCCGGCGGGGGGTCGTCGCCTTCCGCGGCTCCCACGGTTCGGCCTGGTGCAGCACCCGGAACGGCCCGCCGTCGTACCCCGGCAGCGACGAGTTCGGCGAGGAAAAATTCGCCTGCGGGGGGAGTTGCTTCGCAGCGAACGCCTTCAACACCTTCGCCACGGCCGCGGCCCCGGCCCCGGTCAGCAGGTGGCCGACCGTCGACTTCACGGACCCGATCACGGTCCGGCCCGGTCGCCAGCCGGCGTTGCCCCACGTCTGGCGTAGGCTCTCGAATTCGACCGCGTCGCCGACCGGCGTGCCCGTCGCGTGGCACTCGACGAGGTCCATGTCGGTCGGGCTCCACCCGGCGCGCTTGTAGGCCGCCGCCATCGCGCGGACTTGCCCTTCGACCGCCGGCGCGAGCAGGTTGCCGCTGCGGTCGTTGGACAGCCCCCAGCCGCAGATCAGGCCGTGGATGTGGTCGCCGTCCCGCACCGCGTCGGCGGCGCGCTTCAACACGAAGACGCCGGCCCCCTCGCCGACCATGAGGCCGTCCGCCCGCGAATCGAACGGCGAGCACCGGCCGCTCTGGGACAGCGCCCGCAGTTGCGCGAAGCCCATCTGCGTGTAGAGCGGGTCGGCCCCGTTCGCGCCGCCGGCGAGCATCGCGTCCGCCCGGCCCGCTTGCAGTTCGTCGCAGGCGAGTTTCAGCGCGTACAGGGAGGACGCGCACGCCGCGTCCAGGGTGTACGTCCCGCCGCCGAGGTTTAGCGTCTTCGCCAGCACCCCCGCGGGCAGCCCGGCGACGTACCGGTTCAGCGGGTTCGTCCGCCGGGCCTCGCGCGGCTTGCCGAGCGCGTCCGCCCACTTCCCGCCGAGGTACTCGCGGGCCAGGTCGGACGCCTTCTCCGTCGGCAGGCAGATGTTCCCGAGCACGACGCCGACGCGGGTGCGGTCGAGCTTGTCGGTCTTCGCGCTCTTCCACGCCCGGTGGCCGGCGTCCAGCACCGTGTGGAACAGCGTGTCGAGCCCGATCACCAGCGGGACGGGGGCGTTCCACCCCTTCGGGTCCGGGGTGAACGGGTCGAGGAAGTAGCCGCGGGCGGAGTAGACCGTGTCCGGGTTCGCGACCCGGGGGTCGAGGCACTGGTCCGGCGGCAGGGTCCACCGGCCGGCGGGCACGTCCCGGGAGCAGTCGGCGGCGGCGGCGACGTTCCGCCAAAACTTGTCGAGGTCCGGCCCCGACCCCGGAAACCGGGCGGCCATCCCGACGATCGCGATCCGGTCGGTGTTCATTCGGGTATTCTGCGAACCGGACGGGCCGGCGGTCAGAGTGGGGTCCGCTCGGTCGCCGGCCGTCACTTCTCGAGAACCGGCACCTTCGCGTCGTCGACGAGTTCCTTCACCACGACGTGCGGCGTCTTCTTCCGCAGCCGGCTCTCGGGGCGCAGGATGAGGCGGTGGGCGAGGACCGGGGCGGCCATCCGCTTCACGTCGTCCGGGGTGACGTAGTCCCGCCCCGCGATGGCGGCTTGAGACTGGGCCGTGCGGAAGAGTGCGATCGACGCCCGCGGGCTGCCGCCGAGGAGGACGTCCTCGTGCTCCCGGCTGCCGTGGACGATGTCCAGGATGTACTTCTTGACCTTGTCGTCGACGTGGACCTCGCGAATCGCATCCTGGCACGCGATCACCTCGGCCGCCGAGACGACCGGTTGCAGGTCGTCGATCGGGTGCCCCTTCTGCAGCCGAGTGAGCATCTGCGACTCTTCCGCGAAGCTCGGGTAGCCGAGGCTGAGCCGGATCAGGAAGCGGTCGAGTTGCGCCTCCGGCAGCGGGAACGTCCCCTCCTGGTCGACGGGGTTTTGCGTCGCGATGACGAGGAACGGCGGCTTGAGCACGTAGGTTTGCCCGTCCGCCGACACCCGGCGCTCGGCCATCGCTTCGAGCAGGGCCGCTTGCGTTCGGGGCGTGGCCCGGTTGATCTCGTCGACGAGCAGCGTTTGCGCGAACACGGGTCCGGGGCGGAACTCGAACTCGGTCGTCTTCTGGTTGAAGACGCTGACGCCGGTCACGTCGGTGGGGAGCAGGTCCGGCGTACACTGGAGCCGCTTGAAGGTGCAGCCGACGCTGCGGGCCAGTGCCCGGGCGAACATCGTCTTCGCCACGCCGGGCACGTCTTCGAGGAGGATGTGCCCTTCGCAGAAGTACGCCGCGAGGGCGAGCGACAGCTGCGGCCGCTTGCCGATGACGACCCGCTCCATGTTGGCGACGATCTTCGCCGCCGTCTCGGCCACGTCCGCGGGCATCGGCTGCAACCCCTCCCCAAACCCCTCCCCGAAACGGAGAGGGGAACCCAAGCGATTTCTCTTCCTCCCCCTCTCCGCTTCGGGGAGGGGGTCGCGGGGAGGGGTTTCTTCCCCGCTTACGCCCCCATTTTCGCCTTCGCGTCTTCGAGGATCGCCTTCGTCGCGGTCGCGCCGACGCGGGTCACGCCGATCGCCCGCACTTCGAGCAGCTTCTCGTACGTCCGCACGCCGCCGGCCGCCTTCACCTGCACGTGGGCGGGGGAGTGCTGCCGCATCAGCTTGAGGTCTTCGATCGTCGCGCCCGTCTCGGCGTACCCGGTACTGGTCTTGACCCAGTCGGCCCGCACTTCCGCGCAGATCTTGCAGAGTTCGATCTTGTGCGCGTCCTTGAGGTAGGCGTTCTCGAAGATGACCTTCACCTTCACGTCCCGGGCGTGGGCCGCCTCCACGACGGCGGCGATGTCGTGGGCGACGTAGTTCCACTCGCCGGAGAGCACCTTGCCGACGTTCACGACCATGTCGAGTTCCGTCGCGCCGTCGTCCATCGCGATCTCGGACTCGTACACCTTGGCCTTCGTGACGTGCCCGCCGTGCGGGAACCCGATGACGGTGCTCGCCTGCACCGCGGACCCCGCGAGCAGCTTGGCGGCCAGCTTCACCGCGTAGGGCTTGATGCACACGGACGCGGCCCCGTACTGCCGGGCGAGCAGGCAGCCGGCTTCGAGTTCGGCGTCGGTCAGGACGGGTTGCAGCAGCGAGTGGTCGAACATCCGGGCCAGGTCGGCGAGCGTCGGCGTGGACATCGGGAACTCCGTGGGGAAGGGGGGACCCAAAGCAAACGGCGCAGGCCCGCCGATCTGACGGGGGTGTTCTAGCCGGGCGGCGGGACGGTGGCCCGTCGGGACTCGGGCTTCCCACCCCGGGCCGCGTTCGGTTACAACGGGCGGGCGCGTGTCGTTCCCGCCGGAGCCGAGCCCCGATGAACGCGAGTCTGCCGTCCGCGGAAGAGTTGGCCGCCGCCGTCCGGGACGGGCTGGACGCCCGCCGGTTCTTCCGGCCGCTGCCGCCGGCGAAGGTGCCGTACCCGTCGGACGAGACGATGCCCCGGCTGACGTTCTACCGCCGGCCGGTCGACCACCCCGTCCCGCCGTCGCGGTTCTGGGGCGGGTGGGCGGTGCGGTCCGCCCGGAAGGCGGCGAAGTGGCTGCTCGGCCCGTGGCTCGAACACCAGACCGAGTTCAACGAAGCCGTCCTCGCCGAGGTTCAACTGCTGAACCGCTACCTCCGCGAGACCGCCGACCGCCTGACGGCCGTGCAGGGGGAGGTGATCCCGACCGCCCTGACGACGAACGCCCGCCTCGGCGAGTGCCTGTACGAACTGCACCGCCTCGCGGACGAGGTGCGGGGGCCGGGCGCGACCGCGGTGGTCGGGTTCGGGGAAGGGGTGCCGCACGACCCGCCGCACGTCGCGGTCGGGCTGTTCACCCTGACGCGGATCGGCCGGCCGCCGGGGCGGGTGCTGGTGCTCGGGCCGGGCGGCTGGCACGCGCTCGATCTGGCCGGGCTCGGGTTCCAGGTGGTGCTGCACACGTCGGCCCCGGCGGTGCCGTCGCACCCGGACTTGCAGGTGATTCACGCCGGCCGCGAGGCGGGGTTGCCGTTCCCGGACGCGTCGTTCGATTGCGTGCTGGTCCCGTCCGGGGACGGTGACGCCTGGGCGGATGCGGCTTCCCCGATGTGGGCGGAAGTGGCCCGCGTCCTGCGGCCGGACGGCCGGGTGATCGGCTCCTGGGCGGGTGCGGTTTCGCCGGGGAAGGTCGGGCCGCTGACGGTGCGGGAGGTGCGCTACGCCCGCCGGGCCGGTCACGGGTGGGCGTTCGATTCCCATGTTTCCGACGCCGCGGACCTGACGCTGTGGGTCGGGGAAGGTGGGCGATGACGCTTGACCAGAACCCCTCCCCCGACCCCTCCCCGA
>CAYUHJ010000240.1:0-9192 GCA_964444365.1 uncultured Alcaligenaceae bacterium
CCTCGGTGTGGTCCAGCGCCCGTTGCAGCGACCACCGATGGCGAATCTGAAAGCCGAACACGACGTGCAAGAAAAGCGTGGCCGCGCCGCACAACCACGCGGCGCGGGCGAACGCGATCCACCCCGGCCGCGCGACCCAGTTCCCCCGGCCGACCGCCAGCATGACGGCCGACCCGAAGACCCACCAGCCGACGGCCACCGAACCGCTCACTTCCGGTAACGCGGGCGGGAACACCGTTCCGAAACGGGTCAGTGTCGGCATCCCGAACCACACGGCCCCGAAATACACTGCTGCCAGCCAGAAGGCCGTCCCCGGTTGAACATCGCGGCGCATGGCGTACACCACCCCCACTCCCCGAACCGACCGCCCGACATTCTACCCGGAGCGACACCATGCGCCGCGCGAAGATCGTCGCCACCCTCGGCCCGGCGCTGGACGACCCGGCGGTCCTCGAAGCGGTGCTGCGGGCGGGGGTCGACGTGGCCCGCGTCAACTTCTCGCACGGCACCGAGGAGAGCCACCTCGCACGGGTCGCCCACCTTCGGGCCGCCGCCGACCGGGCCGGCCGGGTGGTCGCGGTTCTCGGCGACCTGCCCGGCCCGAAGCTGCGGGTGAAGATCCCGGCCGCCCGCGACCTGAAGGCCGGCGACCGCGTCACGTTTTCGCTGACCCACGACCCCCGGCACCCGGACGACGTCACCATCACCGAGCCGGAAGTTCTCGGCGACGTGAAGCCGGGACAACGCCTGCTGCTGGACGACGGCCGGCTGCAACTTCGCGCGGACGAGTCGAAAGACGGCCGGCTCGTCACGACGGTCGCGGTCGGCGGGACGCTGCACCCGAACAAGGGGCTGAACCTGCCCGAGACGGACCTGACCATCGCCGCCGTCACGGACCGCGACCGGGCCGCCATCGCGGTCGCGGCGAGGGCGGGGGTCGACTGGCTGGCGCTGTCGTTCGTGCGCGGGCCGGAGGCGGCGGAGGAACTGCGGCACGCCGCGACGGAGGTGGGGCTGCGGGTGCCGGTCCTGGCGAAGCTCGAACGGCCGGAGGCCGTTCGCCGGGCGGCGTCCATCGTCGCGGCGTTCGACGGCGTCATGGTCGCCCGCGGCGACCTCGGCGTCGAGATGCCGCTCGAACAGGTGCCGACGATCCAGAAGCAGCTCATCGCGGAGGCCCGGGCCGCCGGCAAGCCGGTCATCACCGCGACGGACATGCTCGACAGCATGCGGAACAACCCACGCCCGACCCGCGCCGAGGCCAGCGACGTGGCGAACGCGATCTACGACGGCACGGACGCGGTCATGCTCTCCGGGGAAACGGCGGTCGGCAGCTACCCGGTGGAATCCGTCCGGTACATGGCCAGGATCGTGGAGGACACCGAGTCCCACCTGCGCGACTGCGGCCGGAGTACGCCCGCCCCCGTGTTCCACCGGCCGGGGGAAGAGATCGACGAGGCGATCGCGTCGGCCGCGTGCCGGCTGGCGGACGAGGTCGGGGCGACGGCGTTGCTCACCCCGACGCTGACCGGGCGGACGCCGCGCTTGCTCGCCCGGCACCGGCCCCGGCCGCTGATCGTCGCCCCGGCCCCGACGCCGGCGGTCCTGCGGTCGATGGCGGTCGTGTGGGGTCTGACGCCGGTGGCGATGGCACCGCTCGCGGCCGGGTCGGACCGGCTCGCCGCCGCCGTCCGGGACGCGTTCGCGGCCGGGGTGGTGCGGCCGGGGGATCGCGTGGTCGTGCTCGCCGGGCACCCGACCGAGGGGGGCCTGCGGTTTCCCACGGTCCGGGTCGTGCGGGTCGGTGAGGAAGGAACGGCTCTGGAGCCGTGACCGGTTCCGCGGGCCGGTCGAGTCGTCGGCGTGCTGACGCGCGACCCTGCACGAGAAACGGGCCACTCCCCCGAGATTCCGTGCCCCCTTGCGCGGAAATCTTCAATATTTCCCCATCCCCCGACGGCGACCCGCCGCCGACAAGTCAACGGTCCTCTCGCCGGAGCGCCCGGTCATGCCCCACCCGCGCCCGCGGTTCCGCCCCTCCGTGGAGGGGCTGGAGTCGCGCGAGGTGCCGTCGTCGACGGCCCTCTCCGAATCGTTCGACGCCGTCCGCACCCCGGCCCTCCCGAGCGGCTGGCAGTCGTGGGCGAACTCGTCGCTGCTTCCGTTCACCACGACGAATCTGGCCGCCTCGAACGGACCCGCGTCCCTCGGGTCGGCCGGGTCCATTTCGACCGCGTCCCGGTTCTGGAACGCGACCCCCGTCGCCGCGGACACGTCCGCGTCGGCGAACGTCCGCGTCGGCTCCCCCGCGCCGATGGCCGTGATCGCCCGCGGGCAGAACCTCGGGGCGGCGAACGCCAGTTTCGTCGCGGCGGTGGTTTCCCCCGTCGGCCGGCTCGAACTCGTCGCCGTTACGAACGGCACGAGCCGGACGCTTTCCGGCGTGAACTTCGCACAGCCGCCGAGCGGAACGTGGCTGCGGGCGACCGTCCACCCGGTCGGCGGCACCGCAACCGTCGTGCTGCAACGGCAGGACACCGGCCAGTACCTCACCCCCGCGGGAACCTGGCAAGCGTCCGCGGCGAATGCCCTGACCGGCACGGTCACCGCCACGCAAGCCCCCGGTTCCGTCGGCGTCGGCCGCATGACCGGCGGCCAGGGCATGGGCTACTTCGACGACTTCACCGCGATCGCCCCGTCGAGCGGCACGACGCAATCCTTCGACGGCACCGCCGTCGGCGCGCGGCCGACCGGATGGGATTCGTGGAAGAACGACACCGCCGCCGGGTTCGCGGTGTCCGGCACCCGCGCCCTCAGCCCGGCCCGCGGGCTGTCGACCGCCGGCGGCTCCCCGAGCCAGTCCCGCGCGTGGTTCGCGACCGCCCTGCCCGCCGACACGCAGGTGTCCGCCGCCGTCTACGCCGACAGCGTCATCCCGGCGGTGCTCTTCGCCCGCGGCTCGAACCTGGACTCCGCGACGCCCACGTATTACGGCCTGACACTGACCCGCGGCGTCGAGGCGAAGCTGGTCGAAGTGGTCAACGGCGTCGAAAGCACGCTGGATGCCGTGAAGTCCCGCACCTACGTCAGCAGCCGGTGGGTCAAGCTCACGCTGACGACGCAGGGGGAATCCCTCCGCGCCGTCGTCTTCCGCACCGACACGAACCAGTGGCTGTCCGCCGAAGGGGAGTGGGTCAACCTGCCCGAACCCGCCCTGGAAGTCACCGACAAAACGATCCGTACCGGCGGGTTCGCGGGCCTGGGTCGATCCGCCGGGTTTGCCGGCAGCGTTTCCTTCGACGACTTCGAAGCCCGGTCCGCCGGCGACATCCGCGGCCCGGCCGTGAGCCTCGCCCTGTCTGCGAACGGCAGCACCGTCACCGGCGACGTCACGTTCACCGCCACGGCCGCCGGCCCGGTCGCCCGCCGGTTCGAGTTCCGGCTGAACGGGGTGTTGAAGTCCGCGACGGCCGAGTCCCCGGCGACCTGGACGCTCGACACGACGCTGCTCGCGAACGGCGTCCACACGCTGACGGTCCGCGCCCTCGACACGGTCGGGAACGTCGGCACCGCGACGATGACGTTCACCGTCAACAACCCGAACCCGACGCCGCCGCCGGTCCGCCCGGAGATCCCGCGACACTTCAGCCACATCCGCATCGCGGCCCTCGCCTACGACGGGAACCCGCTCGGGGCGTTCGAGCAGCAGAAGCTGAAGACCGCCGTCGACGTGGTGATTCCGAACCCGAAGTACCTGTCCGCCATCAACACCGCGTCGCCCGGCACGCCGCAACTCGTCTACACGAACCTGTCGAACCTGTACGGCGGCCTGCTCGCGGACTGGCTCAACTACGCGGACCGCACGGGCGTCTCGCGGGAGCTTGCGTTCTACCACGTCTCCCAGGCCACGCCGTGGAACGGTTCGAGCCCGTCGTCGCAACCGGTGACCTGGCTTTGGGGCGTGTACCGGACCCCGGCGACCGGCGGCCCGCCCACCGACCTGACCGGCGCGGCCCGCGGCGGCCGGACGTTCGGCACCGCCTTCGGCGCGGCCGGCGAGTCGGTCGCGATGGGGTCCGTCGAGAAGTTCCGGGAACTGAACGTCACGCTGAACCGGCCGGCAGCCGACGGCTGGCAGTACACGTTCGAGTACCCCGTCGCCGTGGACGCGGCCGGGAACGTCACGAAGTGGAAGACGCTGACGGTCCTCGCCGACGGCACGAACGGGTTCCGGGCGTCCGGCCGGATCACGTTCGACCCGCCGAAGGACTGGGTGGCGGGGACGATTCCGGGGACGACCGACCGGCTGTTCTCTGTCCGCGTCCGCACCACCGCCGGGACCGCCGCCCAGGCCCCGGACGCCCGCACCCTCTTCGGCCGCGACTACTCCGGCGCGAACGGCACCGACCGCGGCGTGATCCCCGCCTTCGACTACGCCGCCGACGCGGACAGGGACGGCTACCTGTCGGATGCGGAGTACGCGAACCGGGCCGCCGGGAAGGACGCGCGGTTCGTCTACGAGTCCCGGCTGTTCTACCCCGTGTACGGGCAGATGCGGTTCGCCACGAACCCGTCGTCGTCCGCGGTTCGCCGGTGGGCCGGGGACTACCACACCCGCCTCGCCGCGACGATGCCGCTCAGTGACGGGTTCTTCATCGACAACTCGAACGGCCGGCTGCCGATCGCCGGCATCGCCGTCACGGAAGCGACGAACAGCTACGCGGACGACTACGCCGCGCTGGTCAGTTCCGTCTGGCGCGCGATCGCCCCGAAGATGGTCTTCACGAACACCGTCGGCGGCGGGGCGGAGGCGAACCCGATCGCCGGGCTCGGCACGGGGGCCGTGGAGGAGTTCCTGTTGCGGCCGCTGGAGGCGACGTGGTCGCAGGTCGCGTCCGTCGCCGGGCTCGTCGCCGACCGGCTCGCCAGCGATTCGCCGCCGCCCTACGTGGTGCTCGACACCTACACGTCGGTCACGCCGTACAACGACCCCCGCACGCAGTCCGCGGCGCTGGCGTACTACTACCTGCTCGCCGACCCGGACCGCACGATGGTCATGTTCTTCGGCGGCAACGCCCCGGCCGCCGCGTGGTCGTCGACCTGGATCACCGCCGCGGAAACGAACGTCGGCCGGCCGACCGGCGGGATGACGACCTTCGCCACCGGCGTCGACCCGCAGAACCCGCGGTTCACGTACAAGGTCTTCGCCCGGCAGTACGACCGCGCCCTGGTGCTGTACAAGCCGCTGTCGTACACCCTCGGCGTCGGCACCGGCACCCGCGACGACCGCACCGCCACGTCCCACGACCTCGGCGGCCGGTACCGCGTCCTGAACGCCGACGGCACCCTCGGCCCGGTCGTGACGAAAGTCGCACTGCGAAACGGCGAGGGCGTGGTGCTCGTGCGGGCGTAACCCCGTGGGGGAGCGCCAATCGAACGGCCCTCAGCGGCGAATCGCGGTTGTCCGCCGCCGTCGGCCGGCGGTTTCAACGGCATGAAGATCATCCTCCCTGGCGGCTCCGGACAGGTCGGCACGCTTCTCGCGCGGCACTTCCACGCCGGCGGGCACGAGGTCGTGGTCCTGTCTCGGACCCCGCAGCCCGCACCCTGGCGAACCGCGGTCTGGGACGCCGAAACGGTCGGCGAATGGGCGCGGGAGTGCGACGGAGCGGACGCGGTCGTCAACCTCGCCGGGCGGTCGGTGAACTGCCGGTACTCGACGGGGAATCGGACCCTGATTCGGGATTCGCGGGTGAAGTCCACCCGCGCCGTCGGCGGCGCGATTCGCCGCTGTGCCCGCCCGCCCCGCGTCTGGCTGCAGATGTCCACGGCCACGATCTACGCCCACCGGTACGACGCCGGAAACGACGAGGCGACCGGCGTCCTCGGCGGGTCCGAGCCGGACGTGCCGGACACGTGGCGGTTCAGCACCGACGTGGCGAAGGCGTGGGAAGCCGCGGCGAACGAGATCGAGACGCCGGCCACCCGAAAGGTGCTGCTCCGGACGGCAATGGTCATGTCCCCCGACCCCGGCGGCGTGTACTCGGTCCTCCGCGGGCTGGCCCGGAAGGGGCTCGGCGGGCGGGCCGGGGACGGCAGACAGTTCGTCTCCTGGATTCACGGCACGGACTTTTGCCGGGCCGTCGACTGGCTGATCGAGCACGGCGACCTCTGCGGCCCGGTCAACGTCTGTTCGCCGAACCCCCTGCCGAACTCGGAGTTCATGCGCGACCTGCGCCGGGCAGTCGGAGTTCGCTTCGGCCTGCCCGCGACGCGGTGGATGCTCGAACTCGGTGCGATCGGCATGCGGACGGAAACCGAACTCCTCCTGAAGAGCCGCCGGGTCGTGTCCGGCAAGCTCTGCGCAGGCGGCTT
Source organism: uncultured Alcaligenaceae bacterium (assembly GCA_964444365.1). Lineage (GTDB taxonomy): Bacteria > Planctomycetota > Planctomycetia > Gemmatales > Gemmataceae > CAYUHJ01. The sequence goes on from CAYUHJ010000240.1 coordinate 6,376, forward strand.
CCCGTTCCGATTCCCGCACTGGGCCGAAGCGGCAAAGGACCTGGAATCACGGCCTTGACCGTCATGACCTCACCCCTCCGCCGACTCGCTTTCCGTTCGGGGGAAAAGCGGCACGGTCGCGTTCATCAGCATCCCGAAGGTGCCGCTCATCACGAAGGCGAACGCGCCGGTGAACATGACGAAGTCCCACCCGAGCTTCGCGCCGAGGAGCCCGAGTACCGGCGTGGCAACCGCGGCCCCAAAATTCCCCCACATGTTCGCCCAGCCGATGACGGTCGCGGCCTGGTCGCCCCCGGTGTCCTGGGCGAACGCCCACGCCGACGGGATGCCCGCGTCCTGGCACACGGCCATGAACGCGAGGGCGAACACGACCGTCCACACGTCCGGCAGCCACGGCACCGCCAGCAGCGCAAGGGCGCACGGGATCTTCAACGCCCCGGCCGGGATCGACCGGCCGATCCGCTTCCCCTGCCGCCGGGTGAGCCAGTCGGTCAGCCACCCGCCGCCGATGGTGCCGAACGCCGCGATGAACAGCACGACGGTGTTCATCTTCCCCCGCTGGTCGACCGGCACGCCGAACCGCTCGTCGAGGAACCGCGGCAACAGGGTGATGAGGAACACCCAGCCGACGTTCGAGAAGAACTGATTCGCGGAGAAGAACCACTGGTTCCGGCTCCCGGCGAGGGCCTTCCAAGGGATGCCGGTTGCTGCCGCCTCCGGGGTCTTCGCCTGCCCGGACTCGATGAGTTCGACCTCGGCCGCGTTCGCCCACGGGTGTTGCCGCGGCCGGTCGCGGGTGAGCACCCAGAACAACCCGCCGACGCCGATGCCGAGGACGCCGTAGAGCATCAGCGTCGGCCGCCAGCCTTCGCCGTGGAGTTGGCGGATTGCACCGGGGAAGGCTTTTTCGAGGATGAGGCGGTTCAGGCGTTCGGATTCGGCCTGGGTGCGTTCGGAAAGCGCCTTGGAAATGATCGCTTGGCCATCGGACGCTAGCTTCAAATCATTTCGGGATTCAAGATTCACGAACGCTTTAGGATCTCGGATAACACCGTTGAGTGTTTGGGTAACGAACTTCGGTTCGCGGGACTTCTCACCGTGGATTGGTAACTGCGAGACGGTCACGTCGCCAAAATTCATCTGCAGATCGCTCGGCAGAGGCTCCATGATCCATGATTTGGCAAGCGGCTTGGCATCAAGTAAATCTGCTTCCGTCAACGTCGCCGGCTTGTCCCCCGGCACGAACGCCACGATGAGCAACCCCGTCAGCCACGTCGCGCCGGCCCCGCCGAAGCGGCCGCCGAACGCGACGACGCTGCTCGCCAACCCGCGGGACCGGTCCGGCACCCACCGCTTCACCAGCAGCACCGCCGTCGGGTACGCCCCGGCCTGCGACAGCCCCAGCAGGAACCGCGCGATGAACAGCGTCACAAAATCTTGCGACAGCGCGATGAAGCAGCCGAACACCGACCAGCCGATCATGTACAGGGTCATCATCAGCCGGGGGCCGTACCGCTGGCTCAGCCACCCGCTCGGCACCTGCCCCAGCGCGTAGGCGACGAAGAACGCCCCGAACGCGAGGTCCATGTCCGCCTTCGTGATCCTCAGGTCTTCGCGGACGTACACGTCGGCGACGCTGAGGCACACCCGTTCCAGGTACAGCAGCAGCGACGCGAACATGGCGACGACAATGACGAGAAACCGGACGTGCGTGGCGCGGGCGGCGGGGTCTGACATGTCGGTTCTGGCGGGGGAACGGGCGGGCGGGTCGCGTCATCCTGCCAAAACCGCCCCGCCCCGGCAACCGATTTCGCGGACGAAACGGCGGAGCCCGCGGGAATCGCCCCCGCGGGCTCCGCCGTCAACCCCGCCGGCCGGTCACTTGCCCGCCTTCGGCTTCGCGTCGTTGATCGAGTACAGGAAGTCCTCGTAGGTCTTCTTCTTCGCGAACTCGGCGGCCATCAAGTCCTTCTGGTGCTTGGTCAGGGACTTGATCTCCTTCTCCTGCTCGCCGAGGGTGTCGAGGTACTCCTTGTAGACCGGCGCTTCCTTCGGCGTCTCCCGGAGGTTGCGGCGGATGCGGTCCTGGTCCAGGGCGATCCGCTGCAGGTCCGCGACGACCTGCGCCAGTTCCCGGCGGGCGGCGTCCCACTCTCCCTTCTTGGCCATCGCGGCTTGCAGCTGGGCCTTCAGCCCGGCGGACGCTTCCCGCATGCTCATCACGATCCGGATCTGGTCGTCCGACGAGTTCGTCAGGGTGATCCGGTCTTCGTCGGGCCGCTCCTCGACGACCTTGAACTCGGTCGTCTGGCCGGCCTTGAGCGGGGTCTGGAACCGCCACAGTTCCGGGGTCTCCTCCACGGCCTTCGGCGTGTCGACGACCGTGAACCGCTGGTTCGTCCGGTTCGGGTGTTCAATCACCAGTTGCCGGTCGGTGCCGGAGCGATTGATCGCCTTGTAGACCTTCTCCTCGCGGAACGTGCGGGAAACGTGGACGATCCCCTTCTGCGCCCACACGCCGGTCACGGTGCTGGTGCCCGACCCGACCTGCGGCGTGACTTCGGTGCCGAGGTCGATGGCGTAGGCGAGCAGCCGCTCTTCCTTCGGCTGCACGTCCAGCACGCGGGCGTCCCCGGCGTAGGTGCTGCCCTCGAACACCGTGATCGGGCCTTGGGCGAGGTGCGAGCCGGTCGTGTTCTTGAACCGGACGCCGAGCAGCGGGTGCTTCGCCTGCACGGACGGGTTGTAGATCGACACGCGGTCGGCCTGGACGTCCTTGCCGATGATGGGGAGCAGGGCGGACTTTTGCCGGGCGAG
>CAYUHJ010000241.1:0-9002 GCA_964444365.1 uncultured Alcaligenaceae bacterium
TGACGCGCAGTCACTCGCGGAGCGAGTGACCTACTGAATCGGCCGAGCTTGAAACACTGCGTCGCCCTGGTTCTCACTTCGGGGCGGGCGGGGCGACCGGACCCGCGGGGGCCGGCAGCACGGCCGGGCCGGACAGCGCCCCGCCCCGGCGGATCGCCCCGTCCGGGTCCTGCATCGAGTCGAGCTCCCGCTGCAGCGGGAACGCCGGGTCCGGCGGGAAGTACTGCGGGTAGTGCTTCAGGTAGTGCGGGCTGGGCAGCGTCATGCCGCCGAACCCGGCCGGGTACGTCTGGCACCCGGTGACGGCCAGCGCCAGCGCGAGCAGGCTCCCGCCGGTGACCCCCCGAACCATCAGACGGCGAGCGATCCTCATGCCTGTCTCCCGTCCCACAAGTGTCTGGTTCCGCCCGCTGCGGCGTGCCCCGAGCCGCCCCTGGGCCGCCGACCGCGCTGTCACGCGCGGTTCGAGTCGTGATAGCGGATATATCGGCCGACCCGGACGGGGGATTTAATCCGATTGGGCGGCGGGGCACAAAACCGGGGTCGGGCCGCGACGGGTGTCACCCGGCGCAGGCGGGTGGTGACCGGCGAGGGGGAGAACGCTTCGCCCGGGCTGATGGGTGAGAGGCATGACAACAAAAAAAAGGGCGGACGTGCGGTTCGACCGCACGTCCGCCCTTCGCGTTCAAGGCACCGGGATTAGACCAGTTCCTTGATGTGCGGCGGGTTGTCGCCGCCGATGTTGTACGGCCGGCCGAGGTTGTCGCGGACTTCGGCGTTGTTCGCCGGGGTCGGGTCGATCCCGAGGCCGCGGTACAGCGTCGAGAACAGTTCGATCGGGGTGACCTTGTTGTCCTGGATGCCGGTACCGTCGGCGTTCGTCGAGCCGAAGGCGACGCCGCCCTTGATGTTGCCGCCGCCGAGGAGGACCGACCAGCAGAGCGGCCAGTGGTCGCGGCCGTTGGTCATGTTGATCTTCGGGGTCCGGCCGAAGTCGCCGACGATGCAGAGGACCGTGTCCTTGATCTTGCCGGAGGCGGTGAGGTCCGCGACGAGCGAGCCGAACCCGTTGTCGAGTTCCGGCAGCTTGGTGTCGAGGGCGTTGAACACCTGGCCGTGGAGGTCCCAGCCGCCGAGTTCCAGCTTGATGCAGGCGACGCCGGTGTCGACGAGCTTCCGGGCGAGGAGGCAGGCCCGGCCGAACCCGCCGGTGCCGTACCGCTCGAGTTCCTTGGTTTCCTTGTCGTTGAACTTGAACACGTCCTTGCGGCTCGACACGACGAGGTCGAGGGCCTTCATGTACGTGTCCTTGTGCGCCTTGGCGGCGTCGGCGGGCACGTTCGTCTTCATGCCGAGCTTGTCGGGCGTGACGCCTTCGAGCAGCTTGAAGAGTTCCGACCGGCGCTGCATGTTGCTGCCGGCGTAGGGCTCGACGTTTTCCGGCGGGGAGCCGGCGTTGTTGATGGTGAACGCCGCGTGCCGCATGCCCAGGAAGCCCGGGCTGCCGCCGCCGCCGACGGACATGAACATGGGCAGGTCCATGTTCTTCATCCGCTCGGTGTCCTTGCCGGCCAGGTAGCTCAGCACGGACCCGATGTGCGGGAAGTCGACGAGCGGGCTGGGCTGGTGCCCGGTGTTCATGACGAACCGGCCGCGGTCGTGGTCCCCTTCGCCGCTCGACATGGAGCGGATCAGCGACAGGTTCTTGAACTGCTCGCCGATCTTCTTGAACCGCTCGTTGATCTCGATGCCGCTGGCGGCCGTCTTGGCCGGCTTGTGCTCGCCGCCGTTGGCGCTGCCCGGCTTCATGTCCCACATGTCGATCGTCGGCGGGCCGCCGCCGAGGTGAACGAAGACCAGGCTCTTGCCCTTCTTCGCCATGGTTTCCGCTTGCAGCCGCACGTCCGTGAGGAAGGCCGCCCCGGTCGTGGCAATCGCGGCACCGGCGGCCGCGTGTTGCATGAAGTGCCGACGGTCGATCGTCCCGCTCATTCTTGACTCCCTCGTGGACCGGTGTTCGCCGGTGCGATTGAAAGGGTGGATGGGAAACAGTTTAGGGCGTTGTGGCCGCTCGTCGCGGGGGGTTCACGCTCGCCCCGGTGGGCTGATTCTAATTCATCAGACGCAGCCGCGGGAAACGAGTTCCCGAAACTCCGCGAAAAATGTGTGCTCGCCTTCCGAAAGACGAGCCCTCGGCCCCGCCGGACGGCGACTTTCCGCAGTTTGTCGACGACTTTCCGACCCCCTTGCACGTGACGCCCGCCGAGCCGATTTGCCGCAAGTCTATGTCAGATAGTATTTAGCGACGTTCCATCCGTCACGGCGTCGGGCCGCTCGCCCCAAACTACGCCCCTGCCAGACCATAGTTCAGGATTCGGAAGAATGCCGAGCTCTCTTGAAGCCCATTGAGCCACGGATGAACACGGACCCGCACGGATCGAAACCAACCCTTCTTTGCTTCGACTTGCCTGGTCAACGATGCACACAGAGGATTGGTTCTGGTCCGTGCGGATCCGTGTTCATCCGTGGCGAGTTCTTCGGATGTGATAAGGTGAGGATTGCTCCCACTTCGAGGAACCGGCTCGATGCACGCTGACCCCGCTTCTGGTTCGAGCGACCGCTTCTCCCGTGCCCAGTGGGGACTGATCATCATTCTGGCGGCCGTCAATTTTACGCACATGGTCGATTTCGTCATCATGATGCCGCTCGGCGAGCGGCTCATGCACGAACTGGCGATTTCCCCGGACCAGTTCGGCCGCGTCGTGGCGGTGTACGCCTTCGCCGCCGCGTTCGCCGGGCTGCTCGGCAGTCCGGTCGTGAACCGGTTCGACCGGAAAAGCGTTCTGCTGTGGATGTACGCCGGGTTCACCGCGAGCACGCTGTTCTGCGGGCTGGCCGGTTCCTACGAACTGCTGCTCGTCTCGCGAATCTTCGCCGGCATCTTCGGCGGGCTCGCGTCCGCCACCATCATGGCGGTCATCGGCGATGCGTTCCCGCCCCACCGCCGGGGGACCGCGACCGGTGCGGTCATGTCCTCGTTCGCGGTCGCGTCGGTGGCGGGGCTCCCGATCGGCCTGCTGCTCGCCGGGGAGTTCGGCCGCGGAACGCCGTTCGTCGTGCTGGCGGCTCTGAGCGTCGGCGTGTGGGTTGCGGCATGGCTCGGGATGCCGACCATGCTCGGGCACCTGACGGCGAAGCGGCCGAGTGCCTGGGACGAGTTTCAGGAAGTGGTGCGGAAGCCCGCCCACCTCTGGGCGTTCGCGTTCACCTTCTCGCTGGTGCTCGGCACGTTCACCGTCGCGTCGTTCATCGGGCCGTACCTGATGTCGCTCAACGGCTGGAAGGAACAGGACGTGGCGGTGATCTACCTCGTCGCCGGGCTCGGCACGCTGGTCGGGATGAACGTCGTCGGCCGGGCGTCCGATAAGCTCGGCAAGCGGCCGGTGTTCCTGGTCATGGCCGGCACCGCGATGGTGCTGTGCGTCGTCGTCACGAATCTGCCCAAAACGCCGCTGTGGGTGGCGGCCGGGGTCATGTCGTTGTTCATGATCTTCGCCGCCGGGCGGATGGTGCCGGCCCAGGCGATGCTGATCGGCGTCGCCGCCCCCCGGCTCCGCGGCGGGTTCATGAGCCTGAACACCGCGATCCAGAACCTGTCCACCGGCCTCGCGCCGATGATCGCCGGGGCCGTCGTCATGCGGGACACGGACGGCACGCTGGTCGGCTACCCCCTCGTCGGCATCATCGGAGCGTCAGCCGCCGCGGTGTCGCTGGCCCTGTCCCGATTCATCCACCCGACGACCGAAACCGGGTTCGTTGCCCCGCCCGTTCTCGACCCCGAACCGGTTGCGGTGTGACGCACCACGGGCGAGCGGCGGGGCGTCAGCCCGCCGTGGAAGTCGCAATCGCAACCGCGGCGGGCTGACGCCCCGCCGCTCGCCGGGTTCCGGCTAAGAGCTAACGGCTGACAGCTAACGGCTAATCGGCGAAACATGTGAACCTCCCTCGCGGCGGGGGTTTCCAACCGCGGGCGAGAAAGGAATTTGTCGGCAAGACCCGCCCCGGACCCCCCTCTTGGGGCAACTTGCAGCAACAACGACTCCACTCTGCTTTTTATGGGGTTTTGTTGCTGCAAGTACCCCCAACACATAGGGGGTACGGGGGATTAAGGAACAAGATCGCCGACCGTGGGCGAGTAAAGGTAGGGGCGTTTCCCCCCGCCCTTCCGCACCCAGAGCTTTCCATTCTCGCTCGGAAGGATCGACTGGAACCGGACCTTGTTGACGCGAATGTCGTCCGGCAGCCGCTCCCAGATTTCGTCCGCCGTGAGATCGCTTTCTCGCCCGAGGATGAGTTGAATCGCCGACCGCAGTTCGCCGATGCGTTCCTCCTCTCGCTCGTCGTTGGCTTTCGCCCGGCTGCACTCCTCTTCGGGGACACGCTCGAACGTCCCGTCCTTGAGCTCGACCACCCACTCGCTCGGGATGCCCGGTGCCCGCCCCACGGCACTGAGCACCCGGCGGGTCTCGCCGCCGCCCTGGGACTGTTTTGGCCGACGCAGTTCCGCAATGACATCGACGAATCCGGCCAGCGCCCCGGACCCGCGGGACCCGGTGCCTTCCGCCCCGTCCGACTTCCGCAGGTGGTGGATGGCCAGCACGCTGCGCCCGTCGGCCAAGGCCCGCAGGGGCTTCATGGCGGCGGTCATCTCGGTGGCCGAGTTCTCGTCCCGCACCGGCCACAGGTCGGCCAGGGTGTTCCGCCCGCCCGACCCGGACTGATACCATACCCTTCATCACGCGGAGGGGCGGACGGTGGCGGACTCGCGGATCAAGGTCGTCACGATCATGAACTACCCGCCGGAGCCGCGCACCCGGCAGATGTGCCACGCCTTCCTCGACACCGCGATTGCGAACGGGGCTGCCAGCGTCACGGTGCTGTATGAGGATCACGAACCGACCATCGCCCCGGAACACCGCCGGGCCGCGGACATCGACGTGGTCCGGTGCCGGTCGAAGGACGTGGGGCACCCGCACTTCAACTTGCGGTTCAAGCTCGCGAACCTGGCGGGGCTCGACTTCCCGTTCCTGTACCTCGACGCGGACACGGCGGTGCTGTCGCCGCTACAACCGGTGTGGGACCGCCGGCACGACAAGCCGTGGGTCGGGGTCGATCACCAGTGGGTGCCGTCGGACGGGCGAACGCACCGCTCGCCGTTCCTGAACTCCGGGGTGCAACTCGTCGGGGACCCGAGTTTCTACGACTTGCAGGCGATTCTCGACGTGCAAAACGCGGCGGTGCCGTTGGCGAGGCACGCGGCGGTGCCGAAGTCCGTGCTGTTCCCGTGCCCCGGCCACGACCAGGCGATTCTCTTCCGCTACTTCCGGGCAATCGGGTACGACTACACGCACCCGGCCGTCGGCCCCGAGTGGAACAGTTGTGCCGGGGTGACGGATGTGAGGCGCGACGGGAACCGCTGGGTCGGCCGCACGCGGGGGCTGGCGGCGGACCACCCCGTGCATCTCGTCCACTACTGGAGCCAGTTCAAGCCGTGGGCCATCGGCTGCCCGGTGTACGAGTCGTTCGCCGACCGATTCCGCGGAAGTTGACACGCCCCTCGAGTCCGAGCTACACTCGCACTGCGTCGCCCGACCGAACCCGGCGCGTGTCATGTCTCGAACTCTCATTCGTCTCGGCTTCACCCTGATCGAACTGCTGGTGGTCATCGCGATCATCGCGATTCTGATCGGGCTGCTACTGCCGGCCGTGCAACAGGTCCGGGAGGCGGCGGCGCGGACGAGGTGCCTGAACAACGCGAAGCAACTCGGCCTCGCGACCCACGCCCTGCACGACGTGTACACCGTCTTGCCGCCGCTCGGGGTGAACGACAAGGCGGGCGGCGTGCTCATCCAGTCCCGGTCGCCGCTGCAGACCCGCGGGCCGTTCCGGGGCGCGACCGGAGCGACGGTCTTCTTCTGGCTGCTGCCGCACCTCGAACAGGGGCCGCTGTTCGACGGGGCGAACCGGGACGTGAACGCGACGGTCGGCGGGAAGCCGGTGTACGGCACCCCCCTGACGGTGTACCTGTGCCCGTCCGACCCGGCCCGCAGCGACGGCCTGTCACCGACGACCAACGACGGGGCCGGGGACTGGGCCGCCGGCAACTACGCGGCGAACTACCTCGTCTTCGGCGACCCCGCGGCCGGGCGGATCGACGGCCGCGCGACCCTCCCCGCGAGCTTCCCGGACGGCACGTCCACCACGATCGCCTTCGCCGAACGCTACCGCGGCTGCACCAGCGGCGGGGACATCAACGGCCCGACGGCGTTCGCCAACCTGTGGGCGGACTCCAACTTCTGGTGGCGGCCGGCGTTCTGCATCAACACGACGAACCAGACGCCGACCGGGCCGGGGTACGCCCCGTGTGCGATGTTCCAGGTCCGGCCGAACCCCCTGACCGAGTGCAACTCGGCCCGGTCGCAGACCCCGCACCCCGGCGGCATCGTGGTCGGGCTGGCCGACGGCAGCGTCCGCACGGTCGCGGCCGGCGTCACCCCCGAGACCTGGGCGAAGGCGTGCGACCCCCGCGACGGCTCCCCACTCGGGGCGGACTGGTGACGGCTCACCAGTCGCCGCCCACGACTTCGCCCCCCGCCCGGGTGCCGAGCCCGACCCACGTCGCCGGGTTGATCGAATCGGTGAACAACCGAACGGACCCGTCCGCCATGAGCATGTTGACGCCCTGCGGGTGCCGGCTGGTGAAGTCGTCCAGGTGCGCCCCCGGGGAATTCGGCGTATGCACGTCGGAGTAGTCCGGCCCCGGCAGCACCTCCCCCGTGTGGCCGAGGATCAACGCGGGCGCTTCTTCGCCCTGGCTCGACGGGGACCCCGGTGCGGGCGGGGTTTCCGCCCCGGTGACCGAACCCGTCCACGTCCCCCACACCCGCGACGCACTCCGCTCGCCGACCGCGAGGGTCTGGCTCGTCCCGTCCGTGATTTGCAGCACATTCACGCGGCTGTTGCGGTAGAACACGCCGTCCCCGTCGGCCGGGTGTTCCGACGCTTCCCCGGTCCCGTACATCGCGGCGTAGTTCGAGAACGCGACGGTCACCGGCGTGGCCGGCGGCGTGGCGAACGCGACGGCAAAGGTTTCTCCGGCGGGGACGGGCGAGTCCGACGGGCAGCGGAACACGGGGAGGGCGTGCTTCCGCACGTCCGCATGCGCGGAGTGGGTGATGTCGAGCTTGAAGTTGATCTGCCGGTACAGCGCGTCCTGTTCGAGGTACGGCAGCAGGTGCGCCGCCCAGCCCCAGCCGGGGCCGGTGTCCCCGCCCGCATCACCGGGCGGCGGCAGGACGGCGGGGGCGCTGCCGTAACCGGGCGGGAAGTGGCCGTACTCCGAGTGGTGGTTGTGCAGCGCCAGCCCGATCTGTTTCAGGTTGTTCTGGCACTTCGTCCGCGCCGCCGCCTCCCGGACCTTTTGGACGGCCGGCAGCAACATCCCGATCAGAATCGCGACGATCGCGATGACCACCAGCAGTTCGATCAAGGTGAACGCCGCACGACGAAGGTCCCGATCCAGTTGACGACGCATGACCGATCCTGTGAAAGGCATTGTTCGGTATTGCGAAGTCAGACTAAAGCCGCGAGAGGGCGTCTTCAATGTGGGAACGGATTCTTCACGGGAATAACGTGGCGGCTGAAGGCGCACATCCTGCGTTCCACCCGGCTCGGCCGGATGGAACGCAGGACGGTGGGGAGGCCCGGAGGAGGGGTCAACTTTCCATGATCGTGTCGAACCCGGACCGGAGACTCTCGTAGTCCTGCGGCCGCTCGTCGGGGTTCTTCGCCAGCATCCACATGCACAGGTCCGAGATCACTTCCGGCAGGCCGGGAACGCGGTCGGCGGGCGGGACGGGCGCGGAGTTGATGTGTTGGAAGATCATCTGGACGCGGTTACGGCCCTCGAACGGCAACCGTCCGGTCAGGGCTTCGTAGAACGTCACGCCGAGGGAGTAGATGTCCGCCCGCAAGTCGACGATCGAGGCGTCCTTCGCCTGCTCCGGGGACAGGTACGCCGCGGTGCCGGCGAGTTCCGGGCCGGTCTGGCCGGAGTTCGCTTGCAAGACCGGGGCCTTGGCGAGCCCGAAGTCGATCAGCTTCGCGCTGCCGTCTTGAAGGACAAGGATGTTGTCCGGCTTGATGTCGCGGTGGACGAGCCCGGCCCGCCAGACCGCCCCGAGGCCGTCGACGACTTGGGAGATGAAGTAGACCGCCCACTCGGTCGGTAGAGCCCCGCCGGTGCGGAGGAGTTCCCCGAGCGCCCGGCCGTCGATGTACTCGGTGACGAGGTACGGCCACCGGGGGTCGAACCCGAAGTCGATGAACCGGACGACCTTCGGGTGCTTGACCCGGGCCAGGGCCGCGGCCTCGGTCCGCATCTGGCGGAGGGCGGCGGTCCGGTCGTAGACGTTCTCCCAGTTGACGATCTTGGCGGCGACCTGCTGGCCGGTCACCTCGTCGATCCCGCGGAAGACGAAGCACGAGACGCCGGCCCCCAGGCGTTCGTTCAACACGAACGTGTGGTTGCCGTCCACCGAAACAATGCGGTCGCCGATTTGGGGGAAGATGAGGTCCGACGGCGCGAGGCCGTCGAGCGAGTCGGACCCGGACTCGTCGCGCTGCTGATGAACGTCGTCGTCCGAATCCATCGGCAACCCCCGCTGGGCATGGCCGATGGTCTCCGTCTCGCCAGTGCCGGCTTTGATCGTTTCGACGACGTCGTCCTGCACGCCCGGCGGGTCGTCGTCGGGGGCGTGCGGAAGGCCGGGCTGGTGGGCGAATTGACTCATGGCCGTGGTTTCACTCGCACCGGCACGGGGGACGCAGCTGACGAGCCGGAGGAGGCCGCCCGGGGGTGCCATCCCCGGCGTCGTCCGTGTCCCGCACCCGAACGGGCCACGCCGTGCAGGTCAGGGGCAGCTCGTTCGCGACTCACGGGC
>CAYUHJ010000242.1:0-8985 GCA_964444365.1 uncultured Alcaligenaceae bacterium
CGACCTGATGCTCATGGAGACGGACCGGGGCACGTTCCCGTCGCCCGAACGGTTGCACGGCATGTGGGGCGTGGTTCACGTCCGCGGGCGTGGTGAGAGCGTGCTGCGACTGGCGGAGTTCGAGTACGTCAGGGAGAGCGACGAGCACGCCGCCTTCTTGCAGGCCGAGACGTTCACCCACCACCCGCAGAAGGTGCGACGGATCGTCATCGACGAGTTCCCGGACGGCACCTTGGAGGCGTCGAAGCAGGCGGTGCTTCTTGGGCAGCCCGACACGGGCAGCGGCGAGCGAACGAAGGGTCGCTGGGCGGCCTCGATTCTCCCGCAGGCGGTGACGCCCGACGACATAGTAGCCGTGTGCGTGTTGCTGGTCCGCGGCTTCGATTCGGCTGCGTGACCCAACGGATCACACGAACGTCCTCTGTTGACCCACGAAGTGCCCCGGCGATACGGTTGTTGGCTGAACTGAACCCATTAACGAGGAGACGCCGGCCGAGCTGTTTTGCGGACAGCGACTCGGCCGGCGTCCCGGAGTGAACACCATGAGCGTACCCGGTGTCGGGACGCGGGGCAACGGCAAGTCACGCCCCGCCAATATTTCAAAACCGCTTTTTAAAACTATCGTCGCTGTCACCCCGCGGAAGCGGCTCGGGCCGCGGGCGTTGCCGACCTTCAACACCCTGGTCGACTCTTGGGAGGAAGCCCAAGCGTACACCCGAGTGGGTTTGGCGGTGGTGCCACTGCCGCCCGGCGAGAAGCGGCCCGCGATCAAGTGGAAGGCGTACCAGACCGTTGCCCCGACCCAGGACGAGATCAACCGCTGGTGGCGGGAGCGGCCGGATGACGGCATGGCCGTGGTGCTCGGCCCGGTGAGCAACGTGCTGGCCATCGACGTGGACGGGCCGGACGCCCACGCCGAACTGGTGCGGCGGCTCAGGACCGAGCCCGCCGCCCCGAAGGTGCTGACCGGCAGCGGCAAGCCGTTCCGTTATCAGCTCCTGTTTCGTCACCCGGCAAGTCTGCCGACACGAGCCAAGATCACCCCCTGGCACCCGCAACTGGAGTTCCGCGGGCGGGGCGGGTTGAGCGTTTTGCCGCCGAGCGTTCACCCCTCGGGGCGGCGGTATCGGTGGGCCGAGGGGCGGTCTCTTGAGGAAATGGAGCTACCGGAACTGCCGCCACTCGTTCTCGACGCGTTGCGAGCGGACGCCGAAGCAAGAGACGACCGGGCCGGAGTTGAGCGTGAAGCGGTGACGGTGGGGCCGGACCGTCTGGGCCAAGTCCAGACGCGTGCCCTCGCACTTCTCGCCAAGCGGGTCACGGCGGTGCAAGGGGCGGACGGCGACAAGGCGACGTACACCGCCGCGTGCTACCTCGTCAAGGACTTCGCCCTGTCGGTCGAACAGGCTCTGCCGGTGCTGAAGACCTGGAACCGCACCAACTGCCGGCCGAAGTGGCCCGACGCCGAGTTACTGCTCAAGCTCCAGAAGGCGGCCGAATCGCCCGGCCGGCGGGGGCGTCTCCTCAACGCGGCACCGGCACCAACGCACCCGACCGCGATCGCCAACACACCCGGCGTGCCGAAGCCGGATGTCGTAGCGGGTCCGGCCTTCACTACAGCCGTGCCCGACTGGGTGGAGTACATCTGGGGGATCGCCAAGCCGCGACCAGCGGGTGTGCGAAACGGCCGTCCCCGGATCGCAACCGTCGGCATTCTGCACCTACTGTTTGCGAACGTGGTCCTGCAAAAGAAGTCCGCCGTCGACATCCCCGACGTGTCCCTCGCCCAACTCGTTTGGGGCGGGGATCGGACGAACTGGCCGAAGCGATGGCGTCGGAAGCTGGCGACCAAGATCGGCCGGGTGGGCGGCGGCAAGTGGTTTAAGCTCGTTGGGAGATCAACGACCTGCTCGCCCGACTGCCCACTCGCCGGCACCCGGCACCGGCACCTGCGGTTCCGGTTGGTGAACGAGAGTGCCCTCGACCACTTCCTCCCCTTCGCAACCGAGGTCTCGGAGTCTGGAGAGTACACCTACGACTTCGCGGGCCGGCGGTCGCACCACCCGAAGCCCGAGGTCGCGGAGGCGAAGTCGAAGGAGATCCGCGAGTTGGTGAAGGATGGACTCTGGTGTGCGATCTACCTTCCGGCCTGGGTGTTCGGCCCACATGCCCTACCGCCCGGCCCGTGCCGGATACTTCAAGCCGCCACCCGTGAACTGACGCGAGAAGTCGGACGCAAGGCCCAACGATCCGATCACGCCGAGCTGGTTCCCGGCACCGACAACCCGCTCCTCGACGCGAACACGGTGTACGTCGGGTTTAATGGGAACGGGAGTCGAAAGAGGTCGAAGTTCCACGGCTGCGGGTATTCGCTCAAGACGTGGATGAAGCGGGCCGGTTACCCCCACGATCCCGCCGTTACCTCGTTCCGGGCGTCGGCGAAGGAGTTCTTCACCGACATGAACCACTTGGCGAAATCGCTCGGCGTGGTGGCCGCGGTTCGTGTACCGGGCCGCGACGATTTTCTGACCGCCGACGAGATGATCGACGAGGTGGAGGTGGTCGCCCCGGCCAAGTTGGCCCGCAAGTGCCTGATCAAGCTGTTCGCACCGGCGAACTACCCCGACCTGTGGCGGGCGTACTTCGCGTCGAAGCTCGGCTTGGGTGTCATCCCCAGGGGCGAACCGGGCGAAATCGTGCCGGCACCCGCAAGGGCGGCGATTACGACCTCCGAGCAACTGGCCCGGTGGATGAATGCGGCCGGCTTGAGCGACGCCGAACTCGCGGAAGAACTCGGCGTCGACCGCACCTTGGTGTGCAGGTTCCGAACGGGGTCGCGTGTGCCATCTCGCCGGTTCTTGGAGAAGTTGGCCGCGTTTGTTGCCGAAACGGGGAGCGAAATCGAGCGAGTGTGACAAAAAGTGGCCTGAAAGTGGCCCATTTGTGACAAAAAGTGGCCCGAAAGTGGCCCGTTTGTGACAAAAAGTGGCCCGAAACCCCTCCGCTCGAAGTGCGAAAACACTTGAAATTCAAGCGTTTATGAACTGAGGTGATCCTCTACGAAGTTAACAACGTAGTACGCACACCGCCGGGGGACGGCTGCCTTCCGTCGCCGCCCCGGCGTTGCAAAGCAACACAGGGGAAGATGATGGGCCTGAAACGCTGATTCACCGATTCACCAGCCCGACACGACCGATTTCCCCCCGACACTTCGTAAGCCCACGCCGCACTGACGGCGTACCGCGACCGCCCGACAGATGCTCACAATCACCTCCGACCACCGACCTGAGCCCCACAAACTGATTTTCAACGCGTGCTCGGTGCTTACACCGCCGACTTGCCAATTCGCAACGCACTTGCTGGTCAATTCAAAAAGTGGATTTTGGAAATAGTACGCTGCGATCCGCGGACATCTGCCCGAGCCGAGACGCCTTCCGAACGCACTGCCCACCAACGCAATGAACTACTCCGACCCCTCTCCGTCCCGGAACCGCTTCCGCACCGCCCGCCTGGGACGGCGGGTCTGGAGTTCGTCGTTCACCTCGGCGTGCAGTTCCGCGATCGCTTTCGTGGCGGCCAGCACCGATGTGAGCAGTTCCGTTGGCAGTTCGACCCGCTTGCGAACCTGGCGTTGCGGCTGGTCACTGTCATCCCCGACGACCACCTCGGCCCACCGCCGCCAGCCCTCGCACAGGCCCTCCAGTTGCACCAGTACGCCCGGCAGGTCTGACGGAACGCGGCGTTTCCGGCCCCCGTCGCGGCGGCTGCCGAACCGGGTGGCGATGTGGGCTTCTAACTCGGCCGTCGACCAGCCGTTCTCGATGGCCGCAGTCTGCACCTTCGTCCGCTGCTTCTTGGGCACGCTCAGCAGCCGGATGAGGTGCGTGCGGCCGAACACCGGCCCGTCCTGCTCTTCCTGCACCTCGCGGATCGAGCGGCATAACGCGTTCACCTCCGCCGCCGTGTACCCGCTCACGGGGTCGGCGAAATGCCGGGCCTTGCGGACGGTGTCCGGGTTCAAGCCGTACTTCTCGGCCTCGACTGTGACGGTGCCCTGACCGTACCCGTCCTTGTGCGATGCTTTGGCCGGGAGGGAGCGGCCGAACTCGTGAAACGCCCGGACGGCTTTCACCGCCGCGGCCACCTGTTGCCGACGCGTCTGCGACATGGCTTCTCCAAGACCGACAGCAAGCGACGGGTGGGGGACACGCGAACCGAACCTGGCAAGCACGTCCCACCCAAAACCCGCTTCTTGGATCTTAGCCCCCGATCGAATGTGAGCCGGGCAAAACCGCCATCCCAGAGGGCGGAACGTGCCGGTTGTAAGGCCGGTGGTAGAGGTTCGGTGGCGAACTGAGGGGACGAGGTTTGGGCGGGAGCGATGCCGGCCGGTGTACAACGGAAAGATCAGCACCACGGCCGCACGCCCCGACTGCGGTCATTACACCGAATCCGACCTGGAGGAGACATGCCGAACGCACCCAAGAAGCCGGCGACGCCGAAGATGAGCCCGGCGGCGAAGCCGAAGGCCGCCGAGAAGCCCGCAGCCGACGCGTTCACCCCCGAACAGGAGGCCGCGATTGCAACCGCCCTGCGGCAGTGCAATTCGCACCTCACGAAACTCGACACCGCGGTGGCTCAAGCGGTGATCGCCCGCCTGAAAGCCTACTACGTGACCGAACGAGGCAAGAAGGCCAAGGTGAAATCCGTCTCGGTGATGTGGGGCTAACACCGCCGGCACGCCGGATCACGCCACGGACGGCTCGAACACCTTCAGTTTCGCCTTCGGCCGCATCCCTTTGCCTTGCTTGTGGGCGAGCAGGCGGTGGGCCTTCACGGCCGCCGCCAGCCGCTTCTGGGCGACCGACAGCACCCGCTCGCGGGCCTCCCGGATGCCGGGGTGGTCGGCCTTCTGGGCGGCCATGATCGCCGCACGCGTGTGGGCCAGGTGGGCAACAACAACAGTCGACGCCAGCACCCGGTCGAGCAGCGAAGACGAGTGGCCGGTGAGTTCCTGCTTCAGCTTCGCCGCCTCGTCCCGTGCGGCCTGCTCGGCCAGTTTGTCGCCGAACCCGACGGATGCGGCCCACGCGGCCGCGGCCTTGTCCGCCAGTTCGTCCAACGCCCGGCACTCGGGCTTCAGTTCGGGGAACGCCTCCAGCCACTTCTCGATGCTGCCCACGGCCTCCGGGTGCCCCTCGTTGGCCCGGACGGTGAGCAGCTTCACCATCTCGCGGGCCGACTCCACGGACCCGTGCCGCTTCTTCGGGGCGTCGGGCGGAGCGTGCTTCTTCTTACCCATGGGGCTTCCTCCATTCGCCGCGGTGGTAGGCGTGGCCGGTGAGTGTCATCCATGCGGCCGACAGCAGGTCCGCCCAGACGGTCAGTTCTTCGGCGAGTCGGTCGGCGTCGGCGGTGGTGGCCTTCTCGGCTTCGATCGCCGACGCGACCTTGAGCCGGGCCTGTCGCCGTCGTTCGACCGCGGCGGCGGCCAGGTGCCCGGCCGTGCGGCGGCCGAAGTACACCTTCTTCACGCCGGCCGGGGTGCGGACGCTCAGGTAGAAGTACCCGCCGGCCGGTCCCTTCCGCTTGCGGTCCCATCCCACGGCCGCCTCCGGGGGTTGCACCACGGTAACGCCACCCCCGGATTATCCACGCCAACGGGGGAGGACCGCCAGGGCAACGCGTCGGTGTGTGGAAGGCGTCGCGGTCGGAAACGGAGCGTGTCGCGTAGAGAACCGTCGGATCGGAGGGGTGAACGGATCGAACGTGAAGTCGCTCGGACCGCGTCGGATCGGGCGTTGGTCGGTGTGCTATAGGATAAGTTTCTTTCCTAATAACCAGACAGGTAGATGAACCCCGCTTTGCGTGGGGTTCTTTTCCGAAAGGACTTTAAGGGGACGCCGCCCGCGGCAGCGGCTCGATCGGGTCGCCATTCCGAGCGGTGAGACGACCAGTTTCAAAAACCACTTTTTGGTTTGCCGCGGCGGCGTTTCGACTGTCGGTTCGAGCGTCGTGGCACGAAGCTTTCCGCCCTCTGGAGAGAACCCGTCGCCCCAGACGTGCGAGGCGGTCGATCGTCGTCACCTGTCCGCACCGTCACCGAAGAGCGTGTGCACTACCGTCCCGACGAGGAGGACGTGCAGCACAACCACGCCCCAGAACGCGGCCAAGAACGGCAACTTCCGGGTCTTGTGTCGGAACCGCGGTTGGGCGAGGATGGCACTCGATCTTCCCCGGTATCACTGAGCACGATGTTCGTGAAGCGGTCCGGGCTAACCGGGTGGCCCACGAGCGGGCGTGACACCATCGGGCCGACCCACCCGTGTCGATCTGCGTCGTCGTGCGGGCAGTGCCGAGGTTCAGGGTAGAGGTGGCGACTACGACCCCGCTGGCGACCGCGGAACAAGCGGTTGTACCTGCCGACCCGTCCGCAAGTCAACGACATCGTGCGGCAGTGGGGGCGAGAAGCCGCCCGCGGGTGCCCGATCACCGACGCCGATCGCCTCCCCCGGCCCTCCCGGGACGATTACATGAGCCGACCGGCGACGGGTGAGATGCTATGCACGACGCCCCCCGCGGCCCGACCTCATTGTCGGCCCGCGGGCGTGCCGGGGAGGGCGGACTCACTTCTTGGCGTCTTCCTCCTCGATGGGCGGCGGCTCCTTGCCGTACTTGGCCCGGTACTTGGCGGCGAACTTCTCCTTCAGGGACGGGTCGCAGATGAAGCACTGCGACTTCGCCCGGTCGTGCTTGTCGCACCAGTCGCCGTTCGCCTTGCACGCCTTGGCGTGCTTCGCCGAGCACATGCTGCACTCCTCCTCCGGGATGCCGTGCTCGCCGCACCACCAATGGCTGTGGTCGTCGGCCTTCTTCGCCGCCGCCTTGTCGGGCGTGGTGGCCTTGGCCTGTTCCGTCTTCGCCGGCTCCTGACCGCACCCGGTCAGGACCATGAGCACCGGAACTAGCAGGCCGCAGGCCCACGCCCGGAACGTCGTCTTCGTCATCGCATTACCTCCTGAAGAGTGGAACCGCCCTCCGGGGCCGGCTCGCCCGCCGGCTCCGGGGCGGCTGCCGCCGGACGGTCGGGATTGCCCCGGAAGGGCATCTGGAAAACGGAATACAACACCCGCAGCACCAGCAGCGACATCACCATCGCCCCGATCACGCCGCCGATGACGACCGTGGCGAGGGGCCGTTGCACCTCGGCCCCGACGCCGGTGCCGAACGCCATCGGCAGGAAGCCGAGGCACGCCACCAGCGTCGTCATCAGCACGGGCCGCAGCCGGGTGGTCGCGGCCTGCCGCACCGCTTCGTCCAGCGGCACCCCCCTGGCCCGGAGTTGCCGGACGTAGGACACGAGGATCATGTCGTCCATCACGGCCACCCCGGACAGGGCCACGAACCCGACGGCGGCGGACACCGAGAACGGCATGTCCCGCAGCCACAGGGCGACGATCCCGCCCACCCAGGCGAACGGGACGCCGGTGAACACCCGGAGGGCGTCGAGGACGCTGCCGTAGGTCATGTACAGCAGCCCGAAGATCAGCACGAACGCCACCGGCACGACGATCAGCAGCCGGGCGTTCGCCCGCTGGAGGTGCTCGAACTGCCCGCCCCAGGCGACGTGGTAGCGGCCCGGCGGGAGCCGCACGTCCTCGGCCACCCGCCGCTGGGCCTCGGCCACGAACCCGCCCAGGTCGCGGCCCCGAACGTTGCAGGTGACGGTGATCCGCCGCTGGCCCCACTCCCGCGTGATGGTGGACGGCCCCTCGGTCAACTCGACGGTCGCCAGCCGGGACAGCGGGATGCGTTCGCCGGACGGGGCCGCGACCAGCATCTTGCCGATGGCCTCCGGGTCGGCCCGGTGGCGGTCGGGGAGCCGGAGGGCCAGCGGGAAGCGGTACTGCCCCTCCACCACCTCGCCCACCGGCTTCGACCCGATGCACTCCACGAGGTCGAGGACGGCCTGGGCGGGGACGCCGTACCGGGCGATCTCGTCCTGCTTGATCTTCACCTGCAACACCGGCTGGCCCGTCACCTGCTCGACGGCGAGGTCGGCCACGCCGGGGACCGCCCGCAGCACCGCCTCGATCTCCTTCGCCTTGGCCGTCAGCACGGCGAAGTCGTCGCCGTACAGCTTCACCCCCACGTCGGCCCGGACGCCCGAAGTCATCTCGTTCAGCCGCATCTCGATGGGCTGCATGTAGGCGAGCCGCTGGCCCAGGTGGTTCTTCAACTCCCGGTCGATCTTGGCCGTGAGGTCGTCCTGGGTCGTGGCCCTCGTCCACCGCTCGCGGGGCTTGAACGTGATGAAGATGTCGGTCAGTTCCAGGCCCATCGGGTCGGTGGCGACCTCGGCGGACCCGATCCGGCTCCAGACGTGCTCCACCTCGTCCGGGAAGGCCGCGAGGACGGCCCGCTCCATCTCCGTGTTCGACCGGATCGACTCGTCCAGGTCGGTGCCGGCGAGCCGCACCACGTTCACCACCACCGCCCCCTCGGACAGTCGGGGGACGAACTCCGAGCCGAGGTTCGGGGCGATCATCCCGAACGCCACCACCAGCAGGCACAGGGCGAACCCGACCACGGCCAGCTTGTGGTTCATGCACAGCCGCAGGATCGGGGCGTGGATCGCGTGGGCCAGCCGCATCAGCAGCGGCTCCCGGTCCGCGACCTTCTTCGGTAGTAGCAGGCTTGCCAGCACCGGCATGAGGGTGAGCGACAGCACCATCGAGCCGATCAGGGCGAAGATCACGGTCAGGGCCATCGGGCGGAACAGCTTCCCCTCGACCCCTTCGAGCGTCAGGATCGGGAGGTAGACGATCATGATGATGAGTTCCCCGAACAGCGTCGGCCTGCGGACCTCCAGGGCGGCGTCCCGGACCACCTCCCGCTTGCTCTTGCCGTCCGGGTTGTGGGCGAGGTGCCGGACGCAGTTCTCGACCATGACGACGCTGCTGTCCACCACCATGCCGAAGTCGA
>CAYUHJ010000243.1:0-8912 GCA_964444365.1 uncultured Alcaligenaceae bacterium
GGACCCGGAACTCCTCGGCCCGGCGGCGCGCCTCCTCCTCGGCCTGCCGCCGGGCGGTGACGTCGAGGGTGCAGCCGACGGCCCGGACGATCCGGCCGGTCTCGTCCCGCATCAGCACCGACCGGTCCCAGACGTGGCGGTAAGTGCCGTCGCGGTGCCGGACGCGGTACTCGGCGTCCTGGGTGGTCGCCCCGGCCGCCGTCGAGACCCGGAATTCCTCCTGCACCCGGGCCAGGTCGTCCGGGTGGACCCGGTCGGACCACCACGGGCCGGTCGGCTCGGCCTCGTCGGGCCGGAACCCGACCAGGGCCTCCAACCCGACCGACCGTTCCACCCGCCCGGTCGTCAGGTCCAAGTCGTACACCAGCCCCGCCACCGCCTCCGTGGCCATGCGGTAGCGGGCCTCGCTGTCCCGCAGGGCGTCGGCCGCCCGCTTCTGTTCGGTGACGTCCTGGCTGATCCCGACCAGCCCGACGACGGCCCCGGTCCCGTCGCGGAGCGGCGTCTTGGTGGCGACGAAAATGCGGGGGCCGAGCGGGCCGGTGAACGGCTCCTCGACCGTCTCGGACCGGCCGGACGCCATGATCCGCCGGTCGTTGGCGTGGATGGCCGCGGCCTCGACCGGGTCGCGGTACAGGCCCGCCGGGTCGACCCCGACGACCTCCGCCTCGGTCCGCCCCAGGACGGCCAGGCACGCCGGGTTGGCGAACGTGATCCGGCAGTCCGTGTCCTTCAGGAAGATCAGGTCCGTCGTGGTGTCGGTGACGGCCCGGAGGGTGTCCGTTTGCCGCCGCAGCGCCTCTTCGGTCTGCCGCCGGGCCGTCACGTCGTGGACGTGGGCGACCAGCCCCCGGACGCGGCCGTCCGGGCCGACGTCCGGGGCGTAGGTGGCGGCGACCCAGCGGGTGCCGCCGCTCCGGTCGGGCACCTCCAGTTCGCAGGCGGACGTGACTCCGGCGAGGGCGGACTCGATCCGCGGACGGACCACCTCCCACGCCACCTCGCCGAGCACCTCGCGGACGTGGCGGCCGAGCAGTTCCTCCCGCGGGCGGCCGAACCACGTCTCGTAGGCCCGGTTGTTCAGCCGGTACCGGCCGTCGGCGTCGACGTAGGAGATCAGTGCGGGCACGGCGTCGGCCACGAGCCGGGTGAGCTCCCGCCCGTCCCGCTCCCGCTGTTCGGCCCGCCGGCGGTCGGTCACGTCCCGGAACACCAGGACGCTCCCGACGACCTCCCCGGACCCCGTGCGGATCGGCCCGGCGCTGTCCTCGACGGCCCGCTCGGTGCCGTCCCGGGCGATCAGCACGGCGGGGCCGGCGAGGGCGACCACGGCCCCGTCCGTCACCGCCCGGGCCGCCGGGTTGTCGACCGCCTGCCGCGTCGTCTCGTGGACGACCCGAAACACGGCGTCGAGCGGCCGGCCGGCGGCCTCGGCGGACGACCACCCGGTCAGCCGCTCGGCCACGGGGTTCAGGCCGACCACCCGCCCCGCCGGGTCGGTGGTGATGACCCCGTCGCCGATGCTGGCGAGCGTGATGCGCAGCCGCTCCCGGTTCTCGGCCTCCCGCCGCCAGGCCGCCCACAGCGCCTCCCCGAACCCGGAGACCGTGGCCCCGACCGCCAGGTAGAGCAGGAACCCGACGAGGTGGGGCGCAGACGTCAGGGCGAACGAGTACCGTGGGGGCACGAGGAGCAACAGCGCGATCCCGCCCCCGAGCAACGTCGCGAGGAGCCCGGTCCGCAGCCCGCCGAGCCAGGCCCCGAAGGCGACCGCGGCGTAAAACGTGACGTACGGGGCGTGGTCGCCGAGGAGGGGGTCGAGCAGCCACCGGGCCAGCGCGGCCAGGGCGACGGCCCCGACGGTCGCGCCGTACCGGACGAGCGGGCGGCGGGGTGTTGGGAAGTGTTCTCGGTCGCCCGTGCCCACGCGCCGGCCCCCGGTCGGAACCCCGCCGCCGACCCGGTCGGGTCGGCAGGCAAGGGCTCATTCTACACCGGGACTGGCAGCGGAAGACAAACGGCCGCGCGAAAACGATTCAGTTCCCGAGGCCCGACCCCTCGACCGGCAGCCGGGCGTTCCGCTCCTCGCGGGTGTGCTGGTGGCACCGGACGCACGTCAGCGTCATGTCCACGTAGGCCAGCGTCGCCCCGTCGAGGTTCTTGTCCTTCGCCTTCTTCGAGATCGTCATCAGGGCTTCGCGGAACGAGTTCGTGTGGAGTTCGTACTGCCGGGTCTTCAGGGCGCTGAACTCGGCGGCCTTGCTGATGAGCATCAGTTCGTCCGCGGACTTCGCGATCTTGTCGAAGTTGTTGGTCGTCAGCCCGTCGAGCAGCGTCTGGGCGTGCTGGAGCTTCTGCGCCATCAGCTTCGCCTCGGCGGTCTTCGGCGGGTCTTTCTTCTTCTCCTGGGACGGGGCCTGGCCGGCGACGAGCGAAACGGCGGCACACGCCACGAGGCAAACGGTACGCACGGAATCCTCCCGGTTCGGGGTGACAGAATCGCCGACAACTCACGCGGTCTGCGGGTGGTACACGAGCACGGGGCCGGTCGCGTGGTGGACGACCTCGTCCGCCACGCTGCCGTTCAGCAGCCAGCCGAACCCCGTCCGCCCGTGGGTGGCCAGGGCGACCGCGGTGCCGGGGTGCGATCTCGCGAACTCGACGATGGCCTTCGCCGGGGCCCCCTGCCGGACGACGGTCGAGACGGGAACGCCGGCGTCGGCCAGCCGCGACGACACGTCGTCGATGGGTCGGCCGTCCGCGACGGTGCCCGGCTCCTGGACGAACAACAGCGTCACGTTCGCCAGGAAGACGCGGGCGAACTCGACGGCGCGGTCGACGACCTGTTCCGCGAGGGCGGTGCCGTCCAGCGGGATCAGAACGTGGGCGACGGGCGGCACGGCCGCGAAGTCGGCCGGCTCCATGCCGGGGTGGATGACCAGCACGGGCGCGGGGGACGCGCGGACGGTGTCGTCCGTCACGCTGCCGAGCCAGAACCGGCCGAACGCCCCGCGGCCGTGGGTACACATCACGACGTACGCCGCCCCGGACGCGGCCGCTTCGTGCGCGATCGCGTCCCCGAGCGGGTCGTCCGTGTCCACGCACCGGGACTCGACCCGCACCAGCGGGGCGACCCCGCGAACGCGCGCCGTCAGCCCGGCGAGGTACTCGGCTTCCTGCTCCCGCAGCGTGCGGTCGAGCGTCGGGTCCGCGACCACGATCCCTTCCACCGCCACCGGCGTCGGCGGGACGTGGACGTGAACGAGGTGCAGCGGTGCCCCGCGGGACAGGGCCAGCGCCCACGGAATCGCGTACTCGGCGACCGGGGAGCCGTCGACGGGGACGAGGATGGGGTGCGTCATGGCGGAGCCTCCGTCCGGGTGCGGGGGCCGAAACCGGACCCGCAGGTATTTTATTCGAGCGGGGGCGGTCCGTCCGCGGCGGTCGTCCGGGCATGGTATCGCGGGAACACCTCCACCCGCAACCTCTGCGGCCGGATCTCGACGGCGAAGTCCCGGTGCCCGTCGGCCGGGACGCAGAACAGTTCCCCGTCCACATGGACGCACAGCGGTTCCCCGCAGTTCACCGCGACCCGCGAACACCGGCCGAAGCCGAACCGCGGGTGGTCGGCCGGCAGCGTGCCCCTCACGAGAGCGGGGAAGTACCGCACGAGGTGCCAGCGGCTCACCGCGCGGACGTGGAAGAAGTCGAACACCCCGTCGTCGATGCGGGCCATCGGCGTGACGGGGAAGCCGCCCTCCCGCTGGGCCAAGTTCACCGACAGGGCGAGCATCGGCGAAACGGATTCGGTGCCGTCGATGCGAACGGTCGTGACCGGGCAGCGGAAGTCGTACCACCCCGCCCGGGCGAACGCGGCCGCGTACAGCGGCAACCCGCGCAGCGAGCGGATGCGACGGGATTCGAGCGTGACCATGCCGTTGAACCCGAACCCGCAGCCGTTGACGAAGAACCGCTCGCGGTCCCCGGCCCGCATCACTCCGACATCGGCCAGCGTGGACGTGAGTTCCCCCGGCCCGCGGCGTTCGGTCCACCACCGGTCGAGCCCCAGGGCGAAGGCATAGTCGTTCATCGACCCGAGCGGCCAGGTCGAGAAGACCGCGTTGCGGTTGCCGCTGCGGAGGATGCCGTTCGCGACCTCGTGAACCGTCCCGTCACCCCCCGCCGCGACGACGCGGGCGAACCCCTCCTCCGCCGCGATTCGGGCCAGTTCCTCGGCGTGGCCGGGGCGGGACGTGGGCCGCAGTTCGCACGCGCCGACGCGCTTCACGGCCGAGGCGATGAGTTGTTTCGCGCGTCCGCGCCCCGCCGCCGGGTTGAAGATGACGCACGTTCGAGTCACGATTTCTTCCCGCGATTCTTCGGCTTCGGCTCCGGCACTTCCTCGAACGTCACCCGCAGGAGTTCGCACAGCCGGTCGGCGTCGGCCCACTCGTCGGCGGGGAAGTGAAAGTGGGCTCTCGCACCGGGGTACGGGTGCCCCTGCCCGGCGGCCGGAACGACTCCCCGGCCCGCGTCGGTGATCTTCACGAACAGTTCGTCGTCGCACACCAGCCCGACGGGCCGGTCGTTCAGGTAGAGGCAATACTCGCCGAACATCTTCCGGGCCGTCACCCGCCCGGCGGCGGCCAGCCGGTCGAGCAACAGGTCGATGGTCGCCTGGGACGTGGCCACGTCACTTCTCGGTCTTGTCGAGCAGGATGTACCCGGCCTTCCCGGCGTTGCCGAAGAAGTCGATGTGGACCCCGCTGCCGGAGGTGTGCCGCAGCCGGCCGACGAGGTACTCAGGGTCGGTGCTGGCCGCCACCGCGAACCCGCCGCCCTTCTGGGCCTCGGCGAGGAACCCGAACCCGGCGGTCTTCTTCTTGTCGACCGTCCATTGCACCGCGAAGCTCTTGATCTCGTTGCCGGAGTCCGGGTCCTTCACCGGGCTCACCTGCATGGTGCCCTTGTACTCGGTGCCGGTCTTCGGGGCCTTGCCGGCGGTCAACTGGTACTGGCCGGGCTTGGTCAGCTTGAGCTTCTCCGTGCCGGTGGCCGGCTTGTCGTCGGCCAGGCTCGCGGCGGGGTAGACCGTGCCGTCCAGGTCCGCGCCGTTCAGGTCGTAGACGATCAGCTTCACGTCCCCCTTGTCCCCCTTCGAGCCGATCGCCAGCCAGATTTCCTGTTCGGAGTCGACCGTCCGGGAGACGCCGATGCCGGTCATTTTCGTCTTGCCGACTTCCAGCGTCACCGCGAAGTGGCCCTTCGCCGGCGTCACGGTGATCTTCGCCTGCTTCAAGAAGTCGAGGTTGCTGTTGAGGACGCCGAAGTCGCCGAGCAGCCGCTTCGCGAGCCGCAGTTCTTCCTCGCGCCCGGCCTCGGTCCGCTCGGCTTCGAGGGCGGCGAGTTCCTCCTTCGTCAGCTGGAACAGGTCCGGCTTCAGGTGGTGCAGCACGGCGACGACGTGCGCCCGGCCGAGGGCGTCGCCGTCCATGAGGTACAGCCGCTTACCGCTGGCGTTTTCCTCCCGGATTTCCGGGTGCTTGATCCAGAGCAGAACCTTCCCGCCCGGCTTGCGGCGGAGGGTGTTGTCCGTCTTGTCGAAGAACGCAAGCCGGACGCCAGCGGGGTCGGCCCGGACGTTGCCCTCCTTGTCCACGCAGAGCACCCGCTTGCCGCCGGGTTCGGGGCGGATGTCGTCGCCGTCCACGAACAGCAGGCGCTTCCCGCCGGGCTCGGGGCGGATGTCGTTGCCGTCGACGAACAGCAGGCGGGGGCCGCTGGCGTCGGTCCGGATGGACGTGTCGGCGGCCGACGCGGTCCCGGCGAGGAACACGAACCCGATTATGACGGCGCGGAACAAACCAGTCATGGGCGGACTCCTGGGACGGGCCACACGAACTGACCTTCAGCAGAAGGTGGCACGAAAGTCCGGCCCTGTCAACTTCCCGAACGTAACGACCCCGTGCTCAGTCCCCCTTCAACTGCCGGAAGCCTTCGTCGATGACCTCGTTCAAGAGCGGCGGTTGCTTGCCGGTCTTGGCGGCGAACTCGTCGCGGGTGGGCAGCAGGCGGACTCGCATCTTGCTCTCGTGGTGCAGCGCGATGTCCGCGAACTTGTGCTCCAGGAACGGGTTCTTGAAGCGCTCGATCGTCTGCTCCGCGAACCGCAGCGGGCCGTCGACGCGGCCTTCCAGCGTCGGCACAATCTCTTCCGTCAGCAGCCGCCAGAGCCACGGGCCGAGGTCCGGGTCGTTGACCGCGTCGCGGACGATGGCGAAGCCGCGGGGCTTCGCCTTGATGAGCAGCGCGGTGTGGGCCGCGTTCAGAATGCGGACCTTTCGGAGGAAGTACGGCTCGACCGTCGGGGTGCGGGTGATCGCCGGGTGTTCCAGTTTGAACTTCGACCGCGGGTGGTCTTCCAGCGCCCAGAACGCGAACGGCTCGGCGACGATGACCATCGGGTCCGTCGCGAGGAGCGGGTGGTCCGCCGGTGTGCCGGTGACGATGCGGTCGACGAGCGTGTGCAGGAACGGCGTGCGGTACAGCCAGCCCATGAAGTCGTCCGGGTAGTTCCACCCGTCGGCGAGCTTCAACACCGCGTCTTTCAGAAACTTCGCGTTCCCCTCGATGAGTTCGCACGGGATCACGGTCGGGGCCGGGAGCTTCGCCTCGAACCGGGCCTTCAGTACCGCGAGCAGCTTCGCCGGGAACGACTTCGGCACCGCGTCGGCCGGCGAATCCGTGGGGTCGAGCGCGAACCCCGCCTCGGTCGTGTTCGACAGAATCGTCGTCAGGTGCGGCGACGTGGCGAGCTTGAGCACCTCATCCCATTGCGAACCGGCGTGCAGTGCCCGGCTGACGCTCGCGCACTCCTCGACCCGGTCGACGACGTGCCCCGCCTCGAACCCGCGGACGACGACGTGGTACTTCCCGGCGTTGGCGTTCAGCCCGCCGGCCCGGCCGTCGCCGGTCGACTGGACGATCACGACCCGGCCGACAGCTTGGCCCTGCGTGTTGCCGTGGTGGACGAACAGGTCGGCGAACGCCCGGAGGAACCGGCCGGAGCCGAACTGGAGGATCGTTTCGGGGAGGGGTGTCATGTCGCGGTCGGCAGGAGGGTGGGGGACGCGGAATACCCTTGATTCTGGGGAAACGCGGCGGGTCGGCTAGAACGAGAACTCGAAGTGCTTCGCGGTGCCGTGGTCGCTGAACGAGCAGTAATCCAGCACGTCTCGCCCGATCTGACGGGTCATACTGCTCGCGCTCAGGCTCTCCGCGTTCGGTCGCCCGCTTGATTTTGTGAAGCGATTTTCGCCGCGGAGCGGCGTTCGTCCGTAGCCCCACGCGGAAGCGTGGGGTCATCTTCCCCAAGATCCGAGCCCCGTAGGGGCGTCCGGGATGTCGCGAACGCCCCTACGGGGCTCGGTTCCTTTTGGTCCGTAGCCCCACGCTTCCGCGTGGGGCTACGGACGTGCACCGCTCCGCGGCTGCAGAAAAGCGTGATGATCTGCCGAGTGGAGCCGACTATGGGCATCGGGGGATGTTGCGGGAAAAGACGACGGGCACCGGGGCGTCGGTGACTTCCTGGACCAGAAAGGGGTCGAACCCGAACAGGTCGTAGCCGGCCTCGAGCGCGGATTCTGGCGTGTCGAAGACGCCCGCGATCCGGTCGCCGCGGGAAAACCGGTACACTGGACTCTGGCGCGAACCCGGCCGGCGAACCGGCGTCTCTCACCTGTCGCCCTGGGGTTCCGCGGCTCGTCTCGGAGGGTGCGGTGGGAGATTCATCGGGTCGAACGTTCCGGGCCGGGTTGGCGTTCGGGATCGTGGCGTACACGTGCTGGGGGTTCGTCCCGCTGTACTTCAACGCCGTCGGGAAGTGGAACGTCCCGGCCGACCAGCTCCTCGCCCACCGGATCGCGTGGTCCCTGCCGCTGCTGCTGCTCCTCACGACCGCCGCCGGCGGGTGGGGGGAACTCCTCCGGGTGCTGCGGTCCCCCCGGCTCGTCGGGGTGCTGCTCGTCTCGTCCGTGCTGCTCGCCGGCAACTGGCTCATGTACATCTACGCCTCCGTCACCGGGCAGGTCGCGGAGGCGAGTCTCGGCTACTTCATGATGCCCCTCGTGAACGCCTTCCTGGCGACGGTCGTGCTGAAGGAAAAGCTGCGGCCCGCCCACTACCCGGCCCTCGGGCTGATCGCCGTCGGGGTGCTGGTGCCGACGGTGTGGGCCGGGTCGTTCCCGTGGCTGGCGGTCACCCTGCCGGTCACCTTCGGGCTGTACGGGCTGGTCCGGAAGCAGGTGCCGGTCGACGGCATGACCGGGCTGACGGTCGAAGCGATCCTCATGCTGGGGCCGTCGGTCGGGTATCTGGTTTACGTCGCGTCCCAGGGAGACGGCCACTTCGGGGCGGCGGACGGGAAGCTCGACGGGCTGCTGATGTTCAGCGGGCTGGTGACCGTGGTGCCGCTGCTGACGTTCACGCTGTCGATCCGCCGGCTGCCGCTGCTGGCGAACAGCTTCATCCAGTTCCTGTCGCCGACGGTCCAGTTCGGGCTGGCGCTGGTGTGGATCGGGGAAAAATTCGACGCGGAGCGGTGGATCGCGATGGGCTGCACATGGGCCGCCGTCGCGGTGTTCATCGGCGACGCGGTCTGGCAGGCGCGGGCGGGCCGCACGGCGGGTCCGGCCCCGAGTCCGGCAAACGGTCCGGCCGAACAGGAGCCCCAATCGCCCCCGGCCGCGGAGCTGGCGGCGGCCCGGTGACCCTGAGAAACCGTCCAGCATCGAATTCGTGATTCCATTAGGAGTGACGCAGTCGGGGTTCTGGGAATAACTGTTCTCCCCTCTCCCCGCTGGGGAGAGGGGCGGGGGTGAGGGGTGGACCTGTCTCCCTGTTGAGGTTGTATC
>CAYUHJ010000244.1:0-1254 GCA_964444365.1 uncultured Alcaligenaceae bacterium
GGAGAGAAGTGCTTGCGGCGACCACGGCGGGCTGACGCCCCGCCGCTCGCCCGTGGCCTGGTGAGCGGCGGGGCGTCAGCCCGCCGTGCGACCGCCCGAAAACGACCCGAGCGGCCCGGTTGCCCGGCCCGCTCGGGGTGAACAGCGATACGGGATCGCGGATCAGTCGAGGGTGAACACTTCGCCGCCATCCGGCGTGATCGCCGCGCGGAGGTTCGTGGTCGTCGTCGGACTGGACGCCGCGGCCGAGCACCACGAGTAGGTCAGCGATTGAACGTGACCGTCGTGGAAAACAAAGATCACGCCCGCCGGGTAGGGGCCACCCCAAGTGTCGGTGGCTGAGGTCGCACCCACGTCGCGAACCGCGGTAGCCGTCGCGAGACCGGCCACGCTGCGGGCGCAGAACAGGCCCACGCCGCCGGCGTTTTGGTCCAGGAACGACCGCTCGTTCGTGCCCGCCGCAGCGTTGTAATCAGCGACTGGCATCGACTTGCCGCCGGCCAGGATCGTGTTGCTGGCCCCGTCGCGGATCGTCGGCAGGCTGAGCGTGCTGGCGGCGGCGACCGTGGCAGCCGCGCTGCTACCGTAAAGACCTTGCCAGTTCACGGCGTAGTCCGTGGCCGGCAGAGTGCCGACGGTGCCCGAACGACCGCGAGAGGGTTCCAGGAAGATCTTCACCGTCGCCGGGCCAGGGGTCGTGAACAGCGGCCCTTGCTCGACGTAGGGCAGAATCTGGTAGAAGAACGAGTTGTTCGTTGCCGTTGCGGTTGTGACCGTGGCCCCGGCCGTTCCGTAGGACACCCCATTCCCCGGCAGCCGCATGAACGTGTCGTGGTAGTTCTGCGCGCCGAGGCCGATTTGCTTCAGGTTGTTCGTGCTGGTCGAGCGGGCGGCGGCCTCGCGGACCTTTTGCACGGCGGGCAGCAGGAGCCCGATCAGGATCGCGATGATCGCGATCACGACCAGCAGCTCGATCAGCGTGAACCCGCGGGACTTCGTGGGCAAACGAGTCATTCCGCTTCTCCAAAAAAAGATGAGGAAAACCACACCCCCCGACGGGAATCGCGGACGCAGGCCCGGCCACCTGGGGGACGGTGACCGGCCGGCCGAAACGCCGCCGCTGCCGATAACGGATAAGGGGTCCGGCAACGGCGGTTATCGAATCGTAGGAGCGCTTTCCGCGAAATGCGAGCAAAAATTCTTGACGGACAGGTGGTTTCTCCGGACCTTCTTCAAGTCCGGCGAGCGGCGGGG
>CAYUHJ010000244.1:1264-8853 GCA_964444365.1 uncultured Alcaligenaceae bacterium
CAGCCCGCCGTGCAAGTCGCGGACACGACCACGGCGGGCTGACGCCCCGCCGCTCGCCGTTAGCCCTCCAACCGCCGCACGGCTTCGGTTGCGTCCCAATATTTCGGGTGACCGCCGAACGCGGTCACGGCCTTGTAGTATTTTTTCGCCGCGGCGAAATCCCCCTTCTTCTCGTGGGCTTCCCCGAGGCGGTAGAGCGTCTCGGCCCCGCTCTTGGCGTAGTTCCGGTAGTCGTTGAAGCACGCGATCGCGAGGTCCGGGCGGTCGAGTTCGTCGAGGTAGGCGTCCCCCAGCAGCCGGGTCGCCTGGTACCACGCGGTCTCGTCCTCGCCGCTCCCCTTGGGCATTTCGCGGAGGTCCTCAAGGAGCTTGAGCCGTTCCCCGGTTTCGCCGAGCCGGCCGCGGAGGTTCGCTTCCGCCAGGAGTGCCGCCTGCGATTCCGGGCGGACGGCCCGCGCCAGCCGGGCGAGGTGCAGCCCCCACGCCAGCGTTTCCGCGTCCGGCTCG
Organism: uncultured Alcaligenaceae bacterium; assembly: GCA_964444365.1. Lineage (GTDB taxonomy): Bacteria > Planctomycetota > Planctomycetia > Gemmatales > Gemmataceae > CAYUHJ01. Next base: position 1,772 of record CAYUHJ010000244.1, read on the forward strand.
GCGAGGTCGGCGACGGACTTCGCGGTGCGGACGCAATAGTCCACGTCGAACCACCGCGACACCTGCTCCCGAACGGCGGCGACACGCTCCACCGGCACGTCGCGGTAGTAGGCGGCGCGGCGGTCCTTCAGGTCGGCGTCGTTCTTCGCGTGGAGCAACCCGCGTTCGGTCACGAGCAGCGCGTTCAGAATGTCGCCGGACTTCTCGTGCAGGTCCGCGAGCCGGCGAAGGGACTCGATGTCGTTGTTCCCCGCCTCGATGAACAGCCGCCAGTCGGCCATCGCGGACTCGAAATCCTTGCGGGCCTCGGCGTCATCGCTGAGCTTCTTGAGGGCGTTGGAGTACAGCGGCTTCTGGTCGGCGGGCAGGTTCGCGGGGCCGACTTGCAGGCCGGCCCGCTTCACCTGTTCCAGGTAGCTGCGGGCGTCGTCCGGCTGCCCCGCCGCGGTGGCGAGGTCCGCCAGCCGGGTGAAGATCGCCGGGCCGCGCGCCGGCAGCCCCCGCCCCGCGATGCGGAGGTACGCCGCCCCGCGTTCGCGGCGAGCCGGATCGGTATCGTCGGCTAACGCGAGCCCGAGTTGCTCGACGAGGTCGTAGTTGAAGTCCGCCGGCGGGCCGTCGGTGACGGCGGCGTAGAACTCGTTTTCGGTGAGCCCCTGGTACGCCAGCCGTTGCAGTTCGATGGCGGTGCCGTCGTTGGGACTCGACGCGAGCTTGCGCTCGATCGCGCCGATGGCCTCGATCCGTCGGCCCGGCTTCGCCAGTTCCGGTTCGCCGAGCCGCTTCGCGATCTCCGGGTGCAGCCGCACCGCGAGATCCCACGCATCGAACAATGTCTTCGCCCGTGCGATCGGGTCGGTGTACGGCGTCTCGGGGCTGAGCAATCGCGATAACGCTTCCGCGGCCGCGTCAAAATCCTTGCCGTGGGTGAGGGCCACCGCCCGCAGGTAATCCGCCCGCGGCAGCAACGCCGGCTTGTGCCGTTCGACGAGGTCGAGCAGCCGCAGCGCTTCCGCCCGCTGGGCCGCGGTCGGCGGCTTGTCGCCGATGAGTTCGTCCGCGGCGATCATCAGGGAAATGTCGAAGTTCAGCAGTAGCACCGTGCGGTCGTCTAACTTCGTCACGTCGACCTTGCGGTGCAGCGCGTACAGCCCGCTCGCGGCGAGTTCGCTGGTGCGGTCGATCTGTAACGCCCGGCCGAAGCACGCGATCGCCTGCGGCACCCGGCCGAGGTACATGTACCCGAAGCCGCGCAGGTTGTGCTTGAACACCCGCAGCGGCACCAGCCACGACGTGGAGTACACGAAGTACAGCGCCACCGGGATCAGGAACGCCGCCTTGTCCCCGAGCATGGGCAGGTTCGTCGCCCACTTCAGCAGGTACAGGCCGATCCCGAGCCCGGCACACAGCGCGGCAATCTCGACCTCGGACTCTTCCGTTTCGCCGCAGAACGTGAGGACGTAGAAGAACGGCAGCCCGATCAGGATGATGACGCCGAACGCCCGCTGCTGCTCGACGGTCTCCAGCCCCGGCAACGCTTCCAGGTACGACACGACGAGGTAAACCAGCGCCCCGCCGATGCCGAGCCCGAGGCCGACGCGCCAGAGGCGGTCTTGCACCTGTGTCAGCTGGTGGAACCCGAACCCGAGCACGACGCCGGCCAGGGCGCAGTAGCCGAGCCAGTTCCGGCCCTCCGGCGGGTCGGTTTCGTAAGTGATTCCCAGGCCCAGCCCGCCGATGAGCCCGGCGTAAATCACCACGGGGCTGTCGAGCAGCACCATCAGCAGGAACCCGAGCGGGTTCGCCCCCGGCCGGTACCCGCGAACGAGTTGCTGCCCGACGCCCAGTATCAGCCCGAGTCCGAGCCCGGCGGCGGTCCAGCCGACGACGCGGGCGAACCCTTCGGCCGACGGTTCGACCAGCGCGAGGTACGCCCACAGGCCGAGGAACAGACCCTTGGAGATGTATTCGACGCGAACCGCGTTCATGCCCGGCCACTCCGGTAGAGACTCAACAGGGACGGTTCCGGGAAGGTCCGGCGCGGTGGGGGTTCCCGCGACACTCACTGCGAGGGCGAAGGTGCCCCGGTCGATTGCGATACCAGCCCGACGCGCGAGCGAGGGAGCCGATCAGACCCTCGCTCGCGCGTCGGGTTTGTGTCCGAGAATTCGTACGGCCACGCTGTGAAGATACGAAGCCGGTAGCACGTCTAACAGGTGGTTCGGCCGCCGGAATCGCCGGCCGGGGTCCGGAATCGGTGTCCGCCGGCCGACGCCGGCCGTATAGTGCGGCGTATCGGCGGTTTCGATTGTCACCCCCAGGGAGGTTGGTACCGATGGTGCGGCAAGCAGGCGTGGCGGCGGTGGTGTTCCTGGCCTCGGCGGTCGGTCTGGTGGTCGCGGCCGACGCCGCCAGCATCGACACGATCATGGGCAAGACGTTCGGCGGGAAGAAGGCGGCCGTGAAGCAACTCCCCGAACTCGTCAAGGGCGAGAAGTGGGACGACGCGAAGAAGATGGCCGACACGATGGCCGGCCACGCGGCGGACCTCGGCAAGAACAAGCCGCCGAAGGGCGCGGCCGACTCGTGGAAGAAGCTGAGCGACGAGTACGCGGCGCAAGCCAAGGCCGTCGCGGACGCGGTCGGCAAGAAGGACGCCAAGGGCGTGACCCAGGCCCTGGAGAAGTTCACCGAGAAAGGCAACTGCAAGACCTGCCACGAGAAGCACCAGCCGGACTGAGGCCGGGCGTTTCGTAGGGTGGGTCGAGCCGGCTTTGCGGCGAAGACCCACCGAACCGGCAACGACCGATTGCCACGCCGGTGGGTCTTCGCGAAGCGCTCGACCCACCCTACGCGACGGAACCACCGCCATGCCAACCGTCGACTACACTGCCGCCCTCGCGTCCGCGGCCGTCTTCGACCGCTCGGACGCCGCCAAGCTCGTCGTCTCCGGGCCGGACGCCCCGCAGTTCCTGCACAACATCAGCACCAACGACCTGAAGAACCTCCCGCTCGGCGGCGGGTGCGAACTCTACTTCTGCGACGCCCGCGCCAAGGCCCTCTTCGTCGGGTGGGCGTATCACGTCCTGCTCGGCGACCGGCACGCGATCTGGCTCGAAACCACGCCGGGCCGCGGGGAAGCGCTCCTCAAGCACCTCGACCGGTTCCTCATCGCGGAGGCGGTCGAACTCCGAGACGCGACCGCGCAGTTCGCGCAGTTCCACCTCGCGGGGCCGGCGGCCGCGGCCGTGCTCGCCGCCGCCATTGGAGACGCGGTCCCGGACCTCGCCGAGTTCCAGCACATGGAACGGGCGCTCGGCGGGGACGCGGCGTGTCAGGTCCGCCGCCGCGACCTGCTCGGGGTGCCGGGGTACGACGTCGTCTGCCGGACGGAGCGGGCCGCCGCCGTGAAGCGGGCGCTCGCCCTGGCGGGGGCGGTCGCGGGCACGCCGGAAACCTGGGAGATTCTCCGCGTCGAGGCCGGCACCCCGGTCTACGGCGTGGACATCGACGAGACGCGGTTCGTCATGGAGGTCGGGAACGCGGCGCGGGCGGTCAGCTACGCGAAGGGGTGCTTCCCCGGCCAGGAGCCGATCGTGATGGCCCGCGACCGGGCGGGCCGGGTCAACCGGCAGTTTCTGGGACTGAAGGGGCTCGCCGGCGGGCCGGTCCCGCCCGACGCGAAGCTGACGCGGGACGGCCAGGAGGTCGGCGTCGTCACGTCGTCCGTCGACTCCCCCCGGCTCGGCGGCCCGCTCGCGATCGGCTACGTCCACTGGAAGTCCGCGGAACCCGGCACACAACTCCTCGCGGACGCGCAGCCGGTCGAAGTCCTCGGCTACCCGCCGATCCGGTTCACCGGCGGCTCGCCCGGCGGGTGAGCGTGGTTCCCGTTCCGCGAGTCGGCCGGCGGCAACCCCGTCGGCGTCGGCTCCTCCGGCTTGTGGAAGTCGAACTCCGGGTTGTACTCGAACGTCCGCTCCTCCCGCGGCTGGAGCGGCTTCTTCTGGATCAACGGCGACTCGTCCGCACACACCGGCCGGGACCGCGCCGCCAGGAACCAGAGCAGCACGTTCCACCCGCACAGCGCCAGCGCGACCATCGTCCCGGTGTCGACCGTCAGCCCGCCGTTCCCGTTCGGCAGCACGTCCGGGTTGTTCTGCGCCATCGTGCGGAACATCAACGCGATCGCGACGATGGCCCAGAACGCCGCGAAAGCGAGCCGCCGGATCTCGGTACGGGTCATCGGCAACCTCCGGAGAAGATTCCGGCATTGTAGCACCGGCACGGCGGTCCCCGGTTCGCCGGGCGGGATTTGTCCTATGCTCGGATACCAGACGTTCCTCTCGGGGCCGGCCATGTTTCGCCTCACGGTGTTCGCCCTCGCGGTCCTCGTCGCGCCGGCGGCGGCTTACATCGACGTCGGCGGGGACCGCGTCACGTTTCCGGAAGTGTTGCTGGAGTTCCCCCACGTTGGGGTACTGCAGGTCGAGAAGCTCGACCCCGACCGCGGGGCGGTGAAGTTCGCGACCGCCGAGACGCTCCAGGGCAAACTCCCCGAGACGATCAAGCACGTCCTGCAAGTGGACGGCAAACTGCCGAAGGAGCTCCGCGGGCTCAAGCCGGGCGACCGGGTCGTGTACTTCGCCGGCAGCGTCGACCACCGCAGCATCGTGTTGACCGCGGCCGGGTGGTACATCACCACCACGAAAGACACCGGCGCGGAGGGCTGGGAGCGGTACACCGGGATGCGGCCCGACCTGGAGACGACGTTCGCCGGCAGCCCCGCGGACCTGGCGAAAGCGATCACCGATCTCCGCGCCGGGAAGGCGGTCACGGTCCGCGTCCGCCCGAAGGGGGCGAAGCCGGACGTGCGGGTGTTCCTGCGGTGGGACCTGCTCGCCCCGCACCACCGCTGGCCGGCCGCCGACCCGTCCCGCGCCGCCGCGACCGCCCGCACCGCGAAGGAGTGGGCCGCCGACCTGAAGTCGCCCGACCCCGGCACCCGTCAGCAAGCGGCGGTCGCGCTCGGGGAACTGGGGCCGAACGCCGCCGCCGACGCGGGGAAGGCGTTGCTCGCCGCCGTCACCGACGACGTGCCGGACGTCCGCTCGGCGGCGTGCGAGGCGATCGCGACGGTCCGCCCGGCCGACGCCGCCCCGGTTCTGGTGAAGGCGATCGCGGACGGCGACCGGTTCGTCTGCGCGTCCGCCGCGCGTGCCCTCGCCGCGACGGGGGAGAAGGCCGCCGTCCCGAAGCTGACGCAGGCGCTGAAGGACCGCGACTGGGCTCACGACTTCCGCCCGTTCCGCGGGGCGGCCGCCGCGTCCGCGGTTCTGCGGCTCGCACCCGAATCGGACGAAGCGCGGACCGCCGTCGAATTCCTGCGGGATCGCCTGCTGAACGACGAGCGGTCCGACAGCTACGGCACCCGCGCGGCCGGGGCCGACGCGCTCGCCCAGGCGGGACCGGCCGCGAAGTCCGCCGAGAAGGCGCTCGCCAAGCGGCTGGCCGACGCGGACCCGCACGCCCGGGTCGCCGCGGCCGCCGCCCTGTTCCGGATCACCCCGGACGACCGCAACCCGGCGGCCGCCAAGGTCATCTCGGACGCGGTGACCTCGCCCGACCCGCTTGTTCGGTTGCGAGCGGTTCGGGCCGTTCCCGACCGCGGCCCGTCTCGCGAAGCGTTTCGGACACTGCTTCAGACGATGAAAGACGACCCGAGTTCCGAGATCCGGAGCGCCGTCAAAGCCCGCGGAGCAACCGACCAGCCCGTTCCATAACCCCTCCCCACCCGGAGTTTCGCCATGCCGCCGCCCGAGAAGTACCGCGTCGCCGTCATCGGTCGGACGGGGAAAGGCAACTACGGCCACGTCCTCGACACGGTGTGGGTCGACCACCCGCGGGCGGAGATCGTCGCCGTTGCGGACGAGGACGAGGCCGGCCGGGCGGCGGCGGTGAAGCGGCTCGGGGCGAAGGCCGGGTACGCGGACTACAAGGAGATGCTCGACAAGGAGAAGCCGCAGATCGTGAGCGTCTGCGACCGCTGGCCGGACTGCCACCGGGACATGACGGTCGCCTGCGCGGAACGCGGGATCAACGTCTTCCTCGAAAAGCCGGTGGCCCGGACCCTTCAGGAGGCGGACGAGATGGTCGCCGCCGCCGAGAAGCACCACGTCAAGGTGGCGGTCGCGCACCAGACGCGGTCCGCCCCGCGGACGAAGCAGGTGAAGGACCTCATCGCGGCCGGCACCCTCGGGGACATGATCGAGGTCCGCGGCCACGGCAAGACCGACAAGCGCGGCGGCGGCGAAGACCTGATCGTGCTCGGCACCCACACCTTCGACCTGATGCGGTTTCTCGTCGGTGACCCGAAGTGGTGCTTCGCCCGCGTCTCGGTGAAGGGCCGGCGGCCCGTCGCGGCGGACGTGACGCAGGCGGGCGAGCAGATCGGCCCGGTCATCGGCGACCACATCTTCGCCACCTACGGCTTCGACGGCAAGGCGGTCGGCACCTTCGTGACGTACCCCACCGCGGACAAGACCGGCCCCCGGTACTGGACGGAAATCCGCGGCACGAAGGGCATCGTCCAGATCGGCTTCGGGGCGATTCCCCCGGCGTACTTCTGCCCGGACCCGACGTGGATGACCGGGGCCGGCAAGGCGAAGTGGGAGCCGATCACGTCCGCCGGGCTGGGCAAGGAGGAGCCGCTGACCCCGAAGGACATCGTCAACTGGAACCGGTGGCTCGTCGACGATTTGATCGAGGCCATCGAGAAGGACCGCCCGCCGATGAGCAGCCTCGCGGACGGCCGGGCCTCGCTGGAGATGATCATGGCCGTGTACGAGTCGTACCGGCTGGACCGGCCGGTGGACTTCCCGTTGAAGAACCGGAAGCACCCGCTGGCGATGCTGTGAAGCGAAAGGGCGGTGACGAGTCGATTCGGTCTCTCCTCTCCCCTTGGGGGGAGGGAAAGGCGTTATCCGTGAGACGGCTTCTTGCCGTGGGTTGAAGCGATTTTCCTGTTGGGGTCTTCCCCTCACCCGGCCTTCGGCCACCCTCTCCCCCACGGGGAGAGGGTC
>CAYUHJ010000245.1:0-8828 GCA_964444365.1 uncultured Alcaligenaceae bacterium
GCCACCCTCTCCCCCACGGGGAGAGGGTCAGAAACTCTTCCTCCCCTCTCCCCGTCGGGGAGAGGGGCCGGGGGTGAGGGAAACGGCTTCGACCGGGAGGAAGACGTTCCCCTGAGATTCCGAAACAGACCACTTTTCGTCCCTTCGAGACCGCACCGATGCCCGCACCGATCACCGCGTTCGGCCCCGCCCGCAGTACTGTCCCCGGAGCGCCGCTGTCCGCGGACGAACTCGGGAAGATCGATGCGTTCTGGCGGGCGTCGAACTACCTCGCCCTCGGGATGACGTACCTGAAGGCGAATCCCCTCCTCCGCGAGCCGCTGACGCCCGACCAGATCAAGGACCGGCTCCTCGGCCACTGGGGGGCCAGCCCCGGCCTCGCGTTCTGCTACGTCCACCTGAGCCGGCTCATCAAGAAGCTCGACCTCGACGTCGTGTTCATGGCCGGGCCGGGGCACGGGGCACCGGGCGTGCTCGGGCCGTGCTACCTGGAAGGGTCGTACACCGAGGTCTACCCGGACTGCACCGAGGACGAGGACGGGCTGCGGCGGTTCTTCAAGCGGTTCAGCTTCCCCGGCGGGATCGGCAGCCACTGCACCCCGGAGACGCCGGGGTCGATCCACGAGGGGGGCGAACTCGGGTACGTCCTGAGCCACGCCTGCGGGGCCGCGTTCGACAACCCGGACCTGATCGTCGCGGCGGTCGTCGGCGACGGCGAATCCGAAACCGGGCCGCTGGCGACGTCCTGGCACGTCAACAAGTTCCTGAACCCCGTGCGGGACGGCGCGGTGCTGCCGATCCTGCACCTGAACGGGTACAAGATCAACAACCCGACGATCTGGGCCCGCGTCCCGCACGAGGAACTCGAAGCGTTCTTCAAGGGCACCGGCTGGACGCCGTATTTCGTCGAAGGGTCCGACCCCGCCACGATGCACCAGGCGATGGCGGCCACCTTGGACAAGTGCGTCGCGGACATCCGCGCGGCCCAGAAGCAGGCCCGCAGCAGCGGCGAGGCGTTCCGCCCGCGGTGGCCGATGATCGTGCTCCGCACGCCGAAGGGCTGGACGTGCCCCGGCGAGGTCGGCGGGCACAAGCTCGAAGGCAGCTGGCGGGCGCACCAGGTGCCGCTCGCCGACGTGAAGAAGGACCCCGCCCGGCTGAAGATGCTCGAAGACTGGATGCGGTCGTACAAGCCGGACGAACTGTTCGACGCGAACGGCACCTTCCGCGCGGACCTGAAGGCCATCGCCCCGACCGGCCCCCGGCGGATCGGGTTCAACCCGCACGCCAACGGCGGCCACCTGAAGCGCGGCCTCCGGATGCCCGACTTCCGCGAGTACGGCATCCCCGTCGAGAAGCCCGGCACCGTCGCCCACGAGAACTGCAAGCCGCTCGGCGCGTTCCTCCGCGACGTGATGAAGCGGAACCTCCAGAACTTCCGCGTCTTCGGCCCCGACGAGAACACGTCGAACAAGTTGAACGCGATCTACGACGTGTCGAAGAAGCTCTGGCTGGAGGAGTACTTCCCCGAGGACGCCGACGGCACCGAGCTGGCCAAGGACGGCCGGGTCATCGAGATGCTCTCCGAGCACACCCTGGAGGGGATGCTGGAAGGCTACCTGCTCACCGGCCGGCACGGGTTTTTCAGCACGTATGAGGCATTCGCGCACGTCATCGACTCGATGTTCAACCAGCACGCGAAGTGGCTGACGATCTGCCACCACCTGCCGTGGCGGGCGAAGATCGCCTCCCTGAACCTGCTCATCACCAGCACTGTCTGGCGGCAGGACCACAACGGGTTCACCCACCAGGACCCCGGCTTCCTCGACGTGGTGGTGAACAAGTCGGCGGCCGTCACCCGCATCTACCTGCCACCGGACGTGAACTCCCTGCTGTCGGTCGCGGACCACTGCCTGCGGAGCGAGGGGTACATCAACGTCATCGTCTCGGACAAGCAGAACCACCTGCAATACCTGAGCATGGACCACGCGATCACGCACTGCACCAAGGGCATCGGCATCTGGCCGCAGGCGAGCACGGACCACGGCGTCGAGCCGGACGTGGTCATGGCGTGCGCCGGGGACATCCCCACGAAGGAGGCCCTCGCAGCGGTCGATTTGCTCCGCCAGGAGTTCCCGGACCTGAAGCTGCGGTTCGTCAACGTCGTCGACCTGTTCCGCCTGCAGCCCAGCACCGAGCACCCGCACGGCCTGACCGACCGCGACTTCGACGCGCTGTTCACGACCGACAAGCCGATCATCTTCGCGTTCCACGGCTACCCGTGGCTGATCCACCGCCTCGCCTACCGGCGGACGAACCACAAGAACCTGCACGTCCGCGGGTACAAGGAGAAGGGGAACATCAACACCCCGCTGGAACTCGCGATCCAGAACGAGATCGACCGCTACAGCCTGGCGATCGACGTGGTCGACCGCGTCCCCCGGCTGCGAATCACCGGTGCCCACGCGAAGGAGCGGTTCCGCAACGAGCAGATCCGCGCCCGCAACTACTCGCACCAGCACGGCGTCGACTTGCCGGAGGCGGCGAACTGGACGTGGCCGTATTGAATGTCTTTTCGGGTGGGTCACTCGCTCCGCGAGTGACCACGCTTCAAGTCCCAAGGAGCAGTCTTTATCCCAAGCGAGCCGACTCGCGGAGCGAGTCGGCCACCCGAGGCGATCCCATGTCCGACACGCTGCTCGTCCTGAACGCGGGCTCGTCCAGCCTGAAGTTCGCCGCCTTCACGAGCGACGGCGTGAGCCGGGGGAAGGTCGAAACCTCCGACCCGGACGCGGCCCTGGCGGGGGTGCTGGTGAATTGCCCGGACGTGGCCGCCGTCGGGCACCGGGTCGTTCATGGGAGCCTGAAGTTTCCCGGCCCCGTCGCGGTGGACGAGGGCGTCCTGGCGGCACTGGACGAACTCGTCCCCCTCGCCCCGCTGCACGAGCCGCACAGCCTCGCGATCATCCGGGCCGTCCGCCGGGCGTTGCCGGACGTGCCGCAAGTCGCGTGCTTCGACACGTCGTTCCACCGCACCCAACCGGAAGTCGCCCAGCGGTTCGGCCTGCCGAGGAAGTACCACGACGAAGGCGTCCGCCGGTACGGGTTCCACGGGCTCTCGTACGAGTCGATCGCGTCCAAGCTCGGCGATTACGACCCCCGCGCCGCGGCCGGGCGGACGGTCGTCGCGCACCTCGGCAACGGCGCGAGCCTGTGCGCGATGCACGCCGGTCGAAGTGTCGCCACGACGATGGGCTTTACCCCCGCCGACGGGTTGGTCATGGGCACCCGCGTCGGCACGCTCGACCCCGGCGCGTTGCTCTACCTGATGACCCGCTACCGGCTCGACGCCGCGAAGGCGGAGCACCTCATCGACCGGGAATCCGGGTTGCTCGGCGTGTCCGGCATTTCGTCCGACATGCGGAAGTTGCTCGCGTCCGACTCCCCCGCGGCGAAGGACGCCGTCGAACTCTTCGTCTACCGGATCACCCGCGAACTCGGCTCGCTGGCGGCAGCGCTCGGCGGCCTGGACTCGCTCGTGTTTACCGGCGGCATCGGCGAGAACGCGGTCGAGGTTCGGGCGCGGGTGTGCCGCGATGCGGGCTGGCTCGGCATCGAACTGGACGAAGCCGCGAACGATGCCGGCGGCCCGCGCATCTCCTCCTCGAATTCCCGCACGTCGGCCTGGGTGATTCCGACCGACGAAGAACGGGTCATTGCCTCCCACACCCGCCGGGTGCTGGGCCTCTCCGGAGCCTTCCCATGACCGCGCACGTTGGGCAACCCGCCCCGCTGGGGGCGAGCGTCACCCCGGCCGGAGTCAACTTCAGCCTGTTTTCCCGCACCGCGGGCGGCGTCGACCTGCTGTTCTTCGACCGCCCCGATTCCCCGAAGCCCAGCCGCGTCGTGCCGCTCGACCCGGTCGCGAACCGGACGTACCACTACTGGCACGCGTTCGTCCCCGGCATCAAGGCCGGCCAACTCTACGGCTACCGCGTTCGCGGGCCGGTCGATCACATCCGCGGGCTCCGCTTCGACGCGGACAAGGTGCTGCTCGACCCCTACGGCCGCGGCGTGGCGGTGCCCAACGGCTACCACCCGGACCACGCCCGTTCGCCCGGCGACAACTCCGCGACCGCGATGAAGAGCGTCGTCGTCGATTCCGCCGCCTACGACTGGGAAGGGGACGTGCCGCTCCGCCGGCCCTCGGCGAGAACCGTCGTGTACGAGATGCACGTCCGCGGGTTCACCCGACACCCGTCCAGCCGCGTGAAGCCGGACATCCGCGGCACCTACGCGGGACTCGTCGAGAAGATCCCGTACCTGCAAGACCTCGGCATCACGGCGGTCGAACTGCTGCCGGTCCACACCTTCGACCCGTTCGCGTGTCCGGCGGGGCTCGTGAATTACTGGGGCTACCAGTCGGTTTCGTACTTCGCGCCGCACCCGCACTACAGTTCCCGCCGCGACCCGCTCGGGGCGGTGGACGAGTTCCGGGACATGGTGAAGGCCCTGCACCGGGCGGGGATCGAGGTGATTCTCGACGTGGTCTACAACCACACCGCCGAGGGGAACCACGACGGCCCGACCCTGAGTTTCAAGGGGATCGATGCGCCGACGTACTACATCCTGGAGAACAACGGCAGGTTCGCGGACTACTCCGGGTGCGGCAACACGCTGAACGCGAACCACCCGGTCGTCCGCCGGATGATCGTGGATAGCCTGCGCTACTGGGTCACGGAGATGCACGTCGACGGCTTCCGGTTCGACCTCGCTTCCATTCTCTCGCGTGCCCCGGACGGCCGACCGCTGCCGAACCCGCCGGTCTTGTGGGACATCGAATCCGACCCGGCGCTGGCCGGGACGAAACTCATCGCGGAGGCGTGGGACGCGGCGGGGTTGTATCAGGTCGGCAGTTTCGTCGGCGATTCGTGGAAGGAGTGGAACGGCCGGTTCCGCGACGACGCCCGGGACTTCTTCCGCGGCGAACCCGGCTCCGTCGGCCGCTTCGCCGACCGGCTCCTGGGCAGTCACGAGGTCTACGGCCACAAGCGCCGCGAGGCCGAGCAGAGCGTCAACTTCGTGACCTGCCACGACGGGTTCACGCTGAACGACCTCGTCAGCTACAACGGCAAGCACAACGAGGCCAACGGCGAGCAGAACCGCGACGGCGGCAACGACAACAAGAGCTGGAACTGCGGCGTCGAGGGGCCGACCGACGACCCGGAAATCGAGGCCCTCCGCAACCGGCAGGTGAAGAACTTCCACGCCGTCACGATGCTGTCGCTCGGGCTGCCGATGATTCTGATGGGGGACGAGGTCCGCCGGACCCAGGGGGGCAACAACAACTTCTACTGTCACGACAGCGAGGCGAACTGGTTCGACTGGTCGCTCGTCGAGAGGCACGCGGACGTGTACCGGTTCGTGAAGTTGCTGTTGGCCCGCCGACTCCTGCGGGACACGGCCCACGAGGAAAACCGCGTCTCGCTGACGGACTTCATCGCGGCCGCGAACAAGGCGTGGCACGGGGTGAAACTCGGCCGGCCGGACTGGGGCGAGGGCTCGCACAGCCTCGCGTTCGGCGGCGAACTGCGGAAGGAAGGGCGCGTCTTCCACCTGATTCTGAACGCCTTCTGGGAACCGCTCGAGTTCGAGCTTCCCCCGGCCGGCGCGGGCGGCTGGCGGCGGTGGATCGACACCTTCCTGCCGTCGCCGGACGACATCTGCGAGTGGGAGTCGTCGCCCCCGGTGCCGGGAACCACCTACCGCGCCGGGCCGCGTTCGGTGGTGATGCTGTTCGCGAACCGGGACGCCTAATCACGCCGCGTGCGGATTCATACGCTTTCCGCACGGCCTCGCTCGCACCCCCGGAACCCGCCATGACCGATGCCCGCTGGATTGCCGACCGCACCCGCCGGATCGAAGCGTCCGGCATCCGCAAGATCTTTGAACTCGGGAAGACGCTGCGCGACCCGGTGAACCTGAGCATCGGCCAGCCGCACTTCCCGGTGCCGGAACCGATCCGCGAGGCGGCGAAGCGGGCCATCGACTCCGGCGGCAACGGGTACACCGTCACGCAGGGCGTCCCGGAACTGCGCGACCGCATCGCGTCCGATCTGGCGAAGCAGTACCCCGGCCAGGACCGCGGCGCGGTCGTCACGTCCGGCACCAGCGGCGGGCTGTTCCTGGCGATGCTCGCGACGGTGAACCCCGGCGACGAGGTCGTCATCCCGGACCCGTACTTCGTCAGCTACCCGCACCTCGTCACGATGGTCGGCGGGAAGGCGGTGTTCGTCGACACCTACCCGGACTTCCGCGTCGACCCGGACAAGATCGCGGCTGCCATCACCGACCGCACGAAGCTGGTGCTCCTGTGTAGCCCCGGCAACCCGACCGGGACCGTCGTCCAACCCGACGCGATGAAGGCCATCGCAGAGGTCTGCCGGAGACGCGGCGTGTTGCTGCTTTCGGACGAGATTTACCGCGCGTTCCACTACGACGGCCCGCCGCGGTCGCCGGCCGAGTTCGACCCGGACGTGCTCGTCGTCGAGGGGTTCGGCAAAACTTACGGCGTCACCGGCTGGCGGCTCGGCTTCGCCCACGGCCCGCGACACCTGATCGACGAGATGGCGAAGTTGCAGCAGTTCACGTTCGTGTGTGCCCCGAGCGCGTTCCAGCACGCCGCCGTCGCCGCGATGGATTTTGACGTGTCCGGAATCGTCGACGATTACCGGCGTAAGCGCGACCTCGTCGTGACCGGCCTGAAGGCGAAGTACGAGATCGCCACGCCCGGCGGCGCGTTCTACGCCTTCCCGAAATCCCCCCGCGGCACCGGCACCGAGTTCGTCACCGAGGCGATCCGCCAGAACTTGCTCGTCATCCCCGGCGGAACCTTCAGCCGCCGCGACACGCACTTCCGCATCAGCTACGCCGCCGCGGACGAGACGCTGCAACGGGGCATCGAGATCCTGAACCGGTTGAGTTGAAAGGCAACCCCTCCCCCCCACCCCCTCCCCGAAGCGGAGAGGGGGAGTCAGAAGGGTTTTTACTCCCCTCTCTGCTTCGGGGAGGGGTTGCTTTTCAGCCATACAATCCCCGCATGGCACTGTTGAAACTCGCCGGCGGCACCGTCCACGACCCCGCCAACGGCGTTGACGGCGAAGTCCGCGACATCTGGATTCGCGACGGCAAGGTCGTCGCGGAGCCGACCGAACCCCCGGACCGCACCTACGACCTGACCGGGCTCGTCGTCATGCCCGGCGGCGTGGACATGCACGCGCACATCGCCGGGCCGAAGGTCAACGTCGCGCGGAAACTTCGCCCGGAAGACCGCCGGGATTCGCCGCCGTTTCACCGCACGGAACTCCTGCGTTCCGGCACGCTCGGCAGCACGCCGACGACCTTTGCTACCGGCTACCTCTACGCCGGCATGGGGTACACGACGGTCTTCGACGCCGCGATTCCGCCGCTCGGGGCTCGGCACACGCACGAGGAATTCCACGACACGCCCGTCATCGACAAGGGCTTCCTCGTTCTCGTCGGCAACAACCACTTCGTGCTCGACCACATCGCGAAGGGGGACGCCGAGGCGGTTCGCGCGTTCGCCGGGTGGTTGCTGCACGCCACCCGCGGGTACGGGCTCAAGATCGTGAACCCCGGCGGCGTCGAGGCGTGGAAGTCCGGCCGCAACGGCGACACCGGGCTCGACCAGGACACCCCCGGCTTCGGCGTCACCCCGCGGATGATCGTCTCCGGCCTCGCCACCGCCGCCGACGAACTGCGACTGCCACATCCGGTTCACGTCCACTGCAACCGCCTCGGGCTGCCCGGAAACTGGACGACGACACTCGACACGATGAAAGCGGTCGACGGCCGGCGGGCGCACTTCACGCACATCCAGTTCCACAGCTACGGCGGCGGCCCCGACGACCAGGGGACGTTCTGTTCCAAGGCCCCCGCACTCGCGGACTACATCAACGCCCACCCGAACCTGCACGTCGACGTGGGGCAGGTCATGTTCGGCGACACGACCTCGATGACGGGCGACGGCCCCGTCGGGTACTTCCTGCACAAGGTCACCGGCCGGAAGTGGTTCAACGGCGACACCGAGTGCGAGGGCGGGTGCGGCATCGTGCCGATCACGTACAAGGACAAGTCGCTCGTCCACGCCCTGCAATGGGCCATCGGCCTGGAGTGGTACTTGCTCGTGAAGAACCCCTGGCAGGTCGCGATGAGCACCGACCACCCGAACGGCGGCGCGTTCGTGGCGTACCCGGAGATCGTCGCGCTGCTGATGAGCCGCGACTACCGGCGAGAGGTGCTGAAGCGGCTGCCGGCGAACATGGTCGGCCGGTGCGTCCTTCCGGACCTGGAGCGCGAGTACACGCTCAACGAAATCGCGATCGTGACCCGTGCCGGGCCGGCGCGGATGCTGGGGCTTACGAGCAAGGGCCACCTCGGAATCGGGGCCGACGCGGACGTGACGGTCTACACGCCGGGGGCGGACATCAAGGCGATGTTCGAGTTGCCGCGGTACGTGTTCAAGGCCGGGGAACTGGTGGTGGAACAGGGGGAAATCCGCCGCGTCCCGTTCGGCCCGGCCCTGGTGACGGAGCCGAGCTACGACCCCGGCATCGTGCCGCGCATCCGCGACTGGTTCGAGGGGAACTACAGCCTGCGGTTCGCGAACTACCCGGTCGGCGACGAGTACCTGACGCACGGAAAGACGACGGTGACCCGATGAAGCTCATCCTCGCGATCATCCAGCCGTCGAAGCTCGAAGCCGTCAAGGAAGCGCTGAACAAGGTGGAAGTCACCCGCCTCACGGT
>CAYUHJ010000246.1:0-8827 GCA_964444365.1 uncultured Alcaligenaceae bacterium
CCGGCCGGCCGGGGGAGCCGGAATCCCGCCCACGGGGGGCGTTTCCGCCGCCGCTCGCCCGGCCCCGTCGGACGTCCGTCGATTCGACTTTCCCGGAAACCTTCGCGCAATCCTCATCGATGGACTACATTACAGGGAACGAATCGGACTGCTCTCCCGCCTCCGAGTCCGTCAGGGTCGCGACCCGTGGAAGCGCTCGCACCGGTACAGTTCGCCCGCGCCTGCGGGGCCCACGCGGCCGTCGATCTGCGGATCGAGCGGGGGGACGGGGCCGTCCTGGCCGAGGGGCAACTGGACTACCCGTTCGCGGTGTTCGGCCGGGACGCGGACTGCGAGATCACGCTGAGCGACCCGCACGTCAACCCCCGGCACGCGGCGCTGCAGGTGGTCGGCGGCCGGGTGCTGGTCGCGGACCTGGGCGGGAACCCGCTGGGCGTCGTCGGGCCGGCCGGGGGGTCCGGGTTCGCGTGGCTGACGCCGACCGCCCCGGCGAAGATCGGCCCGTTCCACCTGTACCTGCAGCAGCCGATCTCCGTCGCCCCGGACCCGCTGGATCGGGGGTTCAACCCGTTCCAGCCGGCCCCGGACCTCGTCGGCCGGATGCCGCGGACCGTCGTGCGGTTCCTGAACGGCCGCACGGCCCGGGCCGAATGGCAGGTGAACCGGCTGATGACGTTCGTCGGCCGGGCCCCGGAGTGCAAGATCAGCCTCGCCGCCGAGGACATCGCGGCGTTCCACTGCTACCTGCTGCTGACGCACGCGGGGTTGTGGGTGGTGGACCTGCTCAGCCCGGCCGGGGTGCGGGTCAACGGCGAGCCGGTGCGGTACGGCCGGCTCGCGGACGGGGACATCGTGGAGGTCGGCCGGTTCCGCCTCGGGTGCTGGTACCCGGACGGCGAACCGGTGGCCCCCGGCACGGAGTTCCCGACGCCCGCGGGGCCGACGAAGTTGCGCGTACACGACCGCCCCGTTCCTCCGCCTGCCCCGCCCCCCCAGCCGCAGGCCGCGACTCCCGGGCCGATTGCCGTGAACGTCACCCACGCCCCGGCGTCGCCGGCCCCGATCCAGTCGCCGCAGTCCGGGGTGCTGCCGGTCTTCCCGGAACGGGAGCACCCGCCGCAGTCCGAGACGCTGCCGCTCGGCTACCCGCGGTCGGACATCGCCGCGCTGCTCGGGGCCGCGCCGGAACCGAGCCTGCCGCCGCTCCCGCCGCCGGTCACGGCCGAGACGGACGGCGGCATCCAGGCGATGCTCCACGCCCTCCAGATGTTCGGCAACATCCCCGCGGACCAGCGGATCGCGGCGGAGGCGCAGGTCGCCACGCTGGAACGGCTGAACCGCGAACTCCAGGACCTGCACGACCGGGTCGCGGACGCCGCCCTGTTGCCGTCGCTGCCGTCGGACCCGCACCAGCAGGCGGTGTACGACCGGGTGAAGGCGATCCAGGCGGAACGCGCCGCCATCTGGCAGCACCTGTTCGCGCTGGTGACCGGAACCCCTCCGGTGTAGATTCCATAGCTCCATTCAATGGCATTGAAGACGGCAAGCCATCAAACGCTATTAGGTTGCATGTGCGTAGTTGGGGAGAAGGCTATGGTCCAAAGACTCCAAACGCTGCTTTGTGCATTCTGTGTGGCGACACTTATTGGCGTTATGGTCGTGGCTCATGGGCACATGGCTAAACCGATCACTCCTGAAGAATCGATCGCTGCGATCCAAGTGCTCGCAGCATCAAAATACGGAAAGGACTCGGAAATATTTTACGAATCCACCGCCAACTCGAAGAAAGTAATAACCGCGAGTGAAGACGGCGATACGGTTTACATCATCGGCTCATTCCGTGTCAACGCGTCGCGAGAAGGGTTTAGATACGATTCTCCATCGACTACCCACATAGTATTTGGTTCGTTTCATAGCTCGCCACTTCGGAATTGGACAGCATCTGAATTGACTACAATCCGCGGCTGTAGATAGCGCCGCAGCTTAGGCATATAGATAAGGACGACCCGCATGCGGTTCTACGTGCTCCGGGCACTGCTCGGGAAGGAAGTCCGCCGCCACTTCGCCAACCGCGGCGGTCTCGCGCTGGCCGCGCTGCTGGTCGTCGCGGCGTTGCTGCTCTCGGTGTTCAACCCGAAGGCCCAGGGGCTCGCCCCGCCGGGGACTGCACCGGCCGACGCGGGGGCGGCGGGCGGGTTGGTGGGCGGGGTCCACACCTGCATCATTCAATTTCCAGACGAATCCTTGCCACTCGCCCGGCACCTGCGAGCCAACAAACCGAATGACTTGCGAATTTCCTTCGCCCCGTTCCCGACGGACGGCAGTCTCATCACGTTGCCACCGGGCACGGGTTCCATTCAAATTCGCCCGCACAAGGTCGATGGTCGCGACGTGTTGTTGTTCCAGATCTGGTATCCGACCGACGCCGCGGACAAGATGTGGGCCTACGAGCAGTGGTTCCTCAAGGAGGCCCGTCGCGGGTTGCAGAAGGAAGCCGCCGCGAAGCTGAAAGCAGCCGGGGTCGATGAGAAAAAGTTGCCCGATCCGAAACTCCGCGATGACGACCTGTGGGCGGTGAACGAGTCGTTCCGGAGCCTGAACGCGCAGGTCGAGCTTCTCGCCCCGAACGGCGGATCGCTGTTGCCGGTCGTGGAGATCGAGCGGAAGGAGCAGGTCGGTGCCCCGCCGCTGGACTTCCGCAGCGCGATTGCGACGGCGATGGTCGTGTTCTCGCTGTACTTCACCTGCGTGTACCTGCTGCCGACGCTCACCTGCGAGGAACGCGAACGCGGCGTCTTGCTCGCGCAGGCGCTTTCCCCCGCGTCGCCGGTCGAGATTCTGACCGCGAAGTTCCTCTTCTACCCGACTCTCGGCATCGGCCTCGCCGCGACCCTGGCCGGAATTTACCGTCCCGCTGTACTGACGACGCCGTTCTTCTGGCTCGCGCTGGTGTCCGTTTCGGGCGGGTTCCTCGGCATCGGCATGACGATCGCGACGCTGGCGAAGACGCAACGCGCCGCGTTCATGGGCTCGATGTGTTACCTGATGTCGGTCGCGCTGATCCTGTTCATCTGCCAGCAGAACGGGATCCCCGGCCTGCCGATGCTGGCGGTCGAGTACCACGGCCCCAGGGTGCTGCACGCCGCCGTCACCGGCAGCGTCGCGTTCGAGCACTGGCTGCACCTCGCCGGGTCGTTCGGCCTCGCCGTCGGATGGGTGCTCGCCGCCGGCTACCTCTTCCGCAAGCGCGGCTGGCAGTGACACCCGGCTGTCACCGGGTCCGGGCGTTTGTGAAGGGATGGCGTATTCGCGCGATTCCCGGTAGCGGCTGCCGTCCGGGCTTCTACGCTGTACAGGTAAATGCCTCGTCCTGGAGCGGCCCATGCGCCTCCGCCTGCTGAGTGTGGTCCCCGTCGCACTGCTCGCCGCAACCGTCGGCTGTTTTCGCGCCCCGCCGCCGGGCGAGCCGAAGCTCGTGGTCATCGTCGTGTTCGACCAGATGCGCGGGGACTACATCGAGCGGTGGCTGCCGCTGTACGGCGAGGGCGGGTTCCGCCGGCTGGTCACGGACGGCGTCTGGTTCCGGAACTGCCACTACCCCTACGCGACCACGACGACCGGCCCCGGCCACGCGTCGATCCTGTCCGGGTGCTCGGCCGACCGGCACGGCATCGTCAGCAACGACTGGTACGACCGGACCGCCGGGGAGAAGGTGTACTGCGCGAGCACCCCGCGGTACGAGTTCGTGCCGAGCCGGCCGCCGGCCGACGACAAGCCGGGGGCGAGCAAGCGGCCGCCGCAGGCCGGCAACCCGGACCGGATGCTCTCCCCGACCGTCGCGGACACCCTGAAGGACGCGACCGGCGGCACGGCGAAGATCTACGGGCTGTCCTTGAAGGACCGCTCCGCCGTTCTCCCGCTCGGCCACAGCCGCGGGGAGGCGTACTGGTTCGGCAGCGGGTTCGTCACCTCCACCTACTACCGCGACACCCTGCCAGCTTGGGTCCGGGCGTACAACACGTCCGGCAAGGCGGACCGGTTCGCCGGGAAGGAGTGGACCCGGCTGCTGAGCCCGGCCGTGTACGACGAATACGTCGGCCCGGACGAGGTCAACGGCGAGGCCCCGGACGCCGAGAAGAGGGTCGTGTTCCCGCACCGGATCGGGCTGACGCCCAAAGCGGACGCCAAATACTACGCCGCGCTCGCCTCGTCGCCGGGCGGGAACGACATCCTCCTCGACCTCGCCAAGACCTGCGTCGCGGCCGAGAACCTCGGCCGCGGGGCGAAGCCGGACCTGCTCGTCGTCAGCTTCTCGTCGAACGACCTCGTCGGCCACCAGTACGGCCCGGACTCCCACGAAGTCCTCGACATCACGCTCCGGTCCGACCTGCTGATGGCGAACTTCCTGCGGTTCCTCGATTCGCGGGTCGGCGTCGGCCGGTACACGCTCATCCTCACCGCGGACCACGGCATCTGCCCGCTCCCGGAGGTGGAGGCCAGGAAGGGCATCGACGCGAGGCGGATCCCCGGTGCCCCGATGGTCGCGGGGGCGGAAAAGCACCTCCGCGACGTGTTCGGCGGCGACGTCGACCCGTTCACGGGCAAGACCAAGACCCAGTACCTGGAAGCCGTGGCGCAGCCGTCGTTCTACCTCAACCGCCGACTGCTGGCGTCCCGCGGCATCAGCCCGGACGCGGCCGCCGACGAACTCGCCAAGTGGCTTTCCACCCAGGACGGCGTGATGCGGGCGTACACCCGGAGGCAGCTGCTCGGCGAAGTGTCCGCGGACGACGCGATCGGCCGGCGGGTGAAGAAGTCCTTCCACCCGGACCGCAGCGGGGACGTGGTGGTGGTCCTGAAGCCGTACTACCTGCTGACCGACGAGGCGGCGAAGGGCACCTCGCACGGCACCCCGCACGCTTACGACACGCACGTCCCGCTCCTCGTGCTCGCCCCGGACGCGGTCGGCGGCCGGCGGGACGAGCCGGTCACCCCCCAGCACGCCGCCGCGATCGCCGCCCGCTACCTCGGCGTCCCCCCGCCCCGCGACTGCGAGTACGTGTTGCCCGCGACCCTGCTCAAGCCGTGACGCTCTGTTCGGTCCCGCCGTGCTCACCCCTGGTGCTGCGGCACGGGCATCTCCACTTCCGTCACCTCGACCTCCCGGAACGCCCCGGCCGTCGGGTCGTACTCCCGCCGGTGGGAGACGAGCGTCCCGTCCCCCAGGACGTGTTCGTAGTAGCTCCACCGGTTGTTCTGCGTCGCGCTGCCGGCGCACGCGACCGGGAACGGGATCGCCGGCGACGGCTTGAGCACGTAGGCGGTGTGGATGTGCCCGTGCAGCCACAGCGAAATCCCGCACGCCTTCGCCGTCTGCAGCGCCGCCTCGTGGTCCCGCAGCCGGTGGACCAGCGGCTCGACCCGGCCGTCTGCGGTCCGCAGCGGGTAGTGCGTCACCAGCACCCGCGGCCCGTCGTCGAGCGCGTCGCACAGGTCCCGCAGGTTCGCGAGCTGCACCGCGCCGACGGCCCCGCTCGCGTCCCCCCGCCAGCGGTTCGCGGTGGCCGAACACACCCCGATCAGCCACACCCCCGCCACCTTCCGGGCGAACGGGTAGTGGAACCCGTCGAGCCGCTTCCCCTCCTGCCACGGGGCGAAGTTCCGCTCGAACCCCAGCCCGACCGCGGCGCGGGTCGTGTAGTAGTCGTGGTTCCCCGGCACGGTGACCGCCGGCGGCAGGGACTCGTCCCCCACCCCGACCGCCGCCGCCGCCGCCACCATCTCGGACTCGAACCCCAGGTGGGACGCATCCCCGGAAAAGACGATCGCGTCCGGCTGCCGTTGGCGGATGTCCGCCATCAGGGCGACCGCGACCGTCGGGGCGAGCTGGAACCGCCGGCCGCGGCCGAGCACCCGCACGTTCACCCACCCGCTGATCCGCTTCGAGAACCAGTCCCGCGGCCGCCAGCCGAGCGGCTTCGCCGTGAGGTGGATGTCCGAGAAGTGGGCGAGGGTCGGCATATCGGAAGAAATGCGGAGTGCGGAGTTCGGAATGCGGAATAGAAAGCCGCTGGTTGTTCTATTCCGCATTCCGCATTCCGCGTTCCGAATTCTCCCATGATCACCTACCGCTTCCCCGGCAAAGTCGTGCTCGTGACCGGCAGTTCCCGCGGGATCGGGGCCGGGACACTGGAAGCGTTCGCCGCCGCCGGGGCGACCTGCGTCGTCCACTTCTGGGACGACCCGACGGGGGAGAACCGCCGCGACGCGGACGCGCTGGTCGGGAAACTCCAGCACCTCGGGGCCGCAGCGGTTCACGCCTTCGACGCCGACGTCCGCGACCCCGCCGCCGTCGAGGGGTTGTTCGCGAAGGTGAAAGCAACCTGCGGCGGGCTCGACGTCCTCGTCAACAACGCCGGCATCCTCAAGGATCGCTCCCTGAAAAAGATGGCCGTCGCGGACTGGGACGCGGTCATCGACACCAACCTGAGCGGCGTCTTCCACTGCTGCAAGTTCGGCGCGGAGATTCTCCGCGACGGCGGCCGCATCGTGAACATCGCGTCCGTCGCCGGGCTCGTCGGCATCTTCGGGCAGGCGAACTACGCGGCGGCGAAGGCCGGCGTCATCGGGCTGACCCGCGTGCTGGCCAAGGAACTGGCGAAGCGCGGCATCACCGCCAACGCCGTCGCCCCCGGCGTCGTCCAGACCCCGATGATGGGCGAGATCAAGCCCGAGATGCTGGCCGAGTACCTGAAACAGATCCCCGCCGGCCGGCTGGCCACGACCGCAGACATCGCCCACGTCGTCCTTTTCCTCGCCAGCGAGGAGTCCGGCTACATCACCGGCCAGGTCCTCCCCGTCACCGGCGGCTGGCTCGTGTGAGCCCCGGCCGAAGCCGTCCCTCGCTCCGAAGATTCAGTCAGTGGCCACAGCCGTAATCTTCGGCTTCCGAGTAAGCTTTCCGACCATTCTCCGGCGTTCCGCCCGGCCTTGATCGCAAACCACGTTGCGACATACCCTTGCGACCACCGAAAATTCACGACTTTTCCGACTAGAAAAGTCGTGAATCAGCCGATAGACTTTGCGGAGAGTTCAGCAAGTTGACAGGATTAGTCGTCAATATTCCCCGGAGGATGGTGACATGCGTCGGCAGGCGACTTCGTTCGTCGGAATCGGGAGCCTCACCGCGGTCCTGACGTTCGCCTGTCTCGGGTGTGGCGGCGGACCCAAGGAAGTCCCCGTGTTCCCAGTGTCCGGCAAGGTGCTGTTCAAGGGGAAGCCCGCGGCAGGGGCTCAGGTCGTGTTTCAGGCCCTCGACGGAAAGGTCGACGGCACCCGGCCGAACGCCATCGTCGACAAGGACGGCGCGTTCAAGCTGACCACCCGGGCGAAGGACGACGGGGCCCCGGCGGGCGAGTACAAGGTGCTCGTCGTCTGGCGGGTGTCCGAGGGCAACCCCGACGACGGCCGGACCCGCAACGTGCTGCCGGAAAAGTTCAACAACCCCGACCAGACCCCACTGAAGGCCACCGTCCAGGCGAACCCCAACGAACTCGAACCGTTCGAACTGTCGGCGAAGTAACCCGACCTCACACCCGATTCCTCATTCCGACCCCAGGTGTCCCATGCCGAATCGACGCGCCGCCCGCCGCGGCTTTACCCTGATCGAACTGCTCGTCGTCATCGCGATCATCGCGGTGCTGATCGGGCTGCTCCTGCCGGCGGTCCAGAAGGTCCGCGAGGCGGCCGCCCGTGCGACCTGCACGAACAACCTGAAGCAGATCGGGCTCGCCGCCCACAACTTCAACAGCTCGTTCGAGTACTTCCCCCCGAACCAACGGCAGGTGATGGCCGGCGGCATCCGCATCCGGTGGGCGACGTTCCTCCTGCCGTACATCGAGCAAGGCCCGCTGTACACGGCCTACGACCAGACCACGAACTGGAGTTCCGCCGGAAACGTCGCGAACGTCACGTCGAAGCCGATCCGGCTGTACCAGTGCCCGTCCACGCCGAACTCGGGCCGGCTCGACGGGGCCCCGGAAAACTCGTTCGCCCCGACCCTGGTCGCGACCGGGGACTACGGCGGGTTCTACGGCGTCCACCCGGACGCGACCTCCCAGGGCGTGCCCTCCGGGACCACCGGCGGCAACGCCGGGCTGTGCTACAAGGTGGACGACAACTCGGGGAACAAGCTGCGGATCGCGGGCGTGACCGACGGGCTGTCGAACACGCTGTTCCTGACGGAGTCCGCCGGCCGGCCGAACCGGTACGTCAACGGCCAGCAGGTGACGATCCCGAGCGGGCAGGCGATCAACGGCGGCGGGTGGTGCCGGCCGGCCAGCGAGCTGAACCTGTTCCGCGGCACCGACGCGAGCGGCACCGCGTTCACCGGCCCGCGGGCGCTCAACGTCACGAACGGCTTGCTGTTCACGACCGGCGACTACACGGCGACCGGCCTCGGGACGGGGTACGGCGGCAGCCCCAACTACGGCACCGACGGCACCGGCCAAGTGTACGCCTTCCACACCGGCGGCGCGAACTGCCTCGCCGGGGACGGCTCGGTCCGCTTCGTGAACCAGAGCGTCAGCGTCGTGACGTTCGCCGCCTTCGTCACCCGCGACAAAGGCGAGACGTTCACGCTCGACTAACCGCCCGACGAAAACACCGCCGCCCCGCTGGTGCGAACCTTCTCAAGAAAGGTCGCACCAGCGGGGCGGCGGCGTTTTCCGCCCGGCCCCACGGCCGCGCTCAGTCCGACACCTTCATCCCGAACTGGTCGGCCATCGCCCGCACGACGATGTTGCCCGGCTTCGTGGTCTGGTGGTAG
>CAYUHJ010000247.1:0-6310 GCA_964444365.1 uncultured Alcaligenaceae bacterium
GGAGGTTGACCCCTCACCCCCGCCCCTCTCCCCAGCGGGGAGAGGGGAGAAAAGCCATTCCTGGACCCCACCTGCGTAACTCCTAATCCTGTTGATCCTGTCCAAATTCTGCCGTCTCACCCCACCAGTTCCTTGATCGGTTCCCCCTCGCTGAGGATCGGCATCGGCCGCTGGCCGTGGTCGAGGAACACGTGCTTGGGGTCGATGCCGAGCACGCTGTACATCGTCGACAGGACGCAGCCGGGGGTGTACGGCTTGCTCGTCGGGTACTCGGCGGTCGCGTTCGTGGTGCCGATCGCTTGGCCCATCTTGAGCCCGCCGCCGGCGAAGACGACGCTCATCGCGCCGGGCCAGTGGTCGCGGCCGGCGTCCTTGTTGATCTTCGGCGTCCGGCCGAACTCGCCCATCGCCATGACCAGGACTTCGTCCTGCATCCCGCGGTCGTGGATGTCGCTGACGAGGGCGGCAATGGCTTGGTCGAACTTCGGCAGCAGCTTGGTCTTCAACTCGGAGAAGTTGTTGCCGTGCGTGTCCCACCCGCCGCCCGCCTGGATGCTGACGAACGTCACGCCCGCCTCGACGAGCCGCCGGGCGAGCAGGCAGCTCTGGCCGAGGTCGTTGCGGCCGTACCGGTCGCGGAGGCCGGGGGCCTCCTTGTTCACGTCGAAGGCTTTCTGGGCCTTCGTGTCCGTGACCATCTCCATCGCGTCGCGGTAGAACGTGTCGAGCCCGGCGATGTCCCCCTTCGCGTCCACGTCCCGGCGGATCGTGTCGAGGTCCTTGAGCAGTTCCTTCCGGCGGTCGAGCCGGGCGGGGTCGATCCGGCCGGGGAGCTTGAGGTTCCGCACCTGGAAGCCGGGCTGGTTCGGGTCGTTGTCCGGAGAGAACGGGTTGTACGACGCCCCGAGGTACGCGGCCTTGCCGAACGGCGTTTGCCGGGGCAGGTTCACGTACGCGGGCAGGCCGGGGTCGTTCGCCCCGTGCATCTTCGCGACGACCGAGCCCATGCTGGGGTAGATGTTGTCCTTCACTTCAATGGTGGCCTGGTAGCCGGTCATCATCCATTGCGAGCCCATGCCGTGCCCGGCGTTCGTGTGGAACGCGGACCGCACGACGGCGAGCTTGTCCATGATCTTCGCTTCGTGCGGCAAGTGCTCGCAGATTTGAATGCCGGGGACGTTCGTGTCGACGGGTTTGAACTCGCCGCGCACCTCGGCGGGGGCGTTGGGCTTGAGGTCGTACATATCAATGTGGCTCGGCCCGCCGGCCTGCCAGATGAGAATGACCGACTTCCGCGGCGCGGACGAGTTCGTGGCCGCGCGAAGGCGAAGGTAATCGGGCAGCGTCAGCCCCCCGACGGCGAGCGCCCCGAGTTGGAGGAAGGAGCGGCGGGAGTGGGTCATGGTCGTTCTCCGGAAAATCGAGTAACTTGAGATTTTCGCCATGGGATACTCGATTTAGTGTGATCAGGGGGATTAAGGCCGGAAATGGCCGGAGTACTCAGGTGGATAAACAGGGCGATAACAGTTGCCGGATTGAATGGCGAGTACGACATCTTCCAGTAAGCCGCGACTGTTCAGGCCATCCAGAATTGCCTGTTGGCCGACTAGCGGGTCGACCACCTTGCACCACACATTAACTCGATTCTGTCCAATATCCCCGCCATCACAGTGACCGACTCCAACCCAGCCCAGGGAGTTACTCAAAACGTCTTCAACTAAATGACGAAAGTCGAGAGCTTCTTCAGGCTCCCAGTCATCTACTCGATACTGGACAAGGAGAGTGGAGATGGCATCCTGTTCAATGTGCATAAATCCGGAGTGTTGCGCCACACTGAGTTCACGAGTAAGAAGCGTCTCGACCGACTCGCCGTTCTCTGACTGGAGTTCTTTAGTGACTCCGCGGTCACCCACACGTCCTGTATGAATGACCGCAACGCCATCACGGTCCCAGCCTTCAAAGTAATGAAGCCCATCGGCGAGATGCTTGTAGAGCTTGTGCATCTTGAACTCCTGCTTACAGATGAGGATGGCTATCGGAATCGGGGATTTCGAGGTGGCATTTCTCCGTTCAGTCGAAAGTATGATTTAATCATTGACCTTTCCCACCCCAATGCGTTTGTTCGTGGCATCTCAGCAGTGAGCGGTACGAACCGCAGTCCCTCTTGTTCCAACAACTCTTGTGAATAACGGGACTGCTTGACTCCCTCGGGTGTAACCTTGAAGTCTTTCGTGATGCCGTATTTTTGCACGGAGTTGTCCACAGTTGATTCAAGTCGATAGCCAATCACAGGTTGAGTAGAGGCCGCAGCGTTACCATGCCGAAGCCCCTCATCAATGTGCTGATTGGCGATCTGCATTACCCGCTGTCGAGTTCGCAGATTGAGTGAGGTGTACTCTGCAGGCAGTGGTTTGCCGGTGTTGATCGATTCGGCGACACGAACAGCCAGAACTTCTTTGTCTGACAACTTCAATGCAGCCGGCTTCGGGATGCAACCGCCGCCCCCTGGTCCAGGTGTGCCGTTGTGGACAAGGGCAGCGTCACCGGGAGTACGACCCACGAAGAACGTGTGGAGTTGCTCAACCTCAATGTTGTAAAGCTCGATAAGACCATGTCGGATGCGGCTTTTCGCGTCTAGCCGCAGTCGCTCGCCCTTGTCATTCAGCAGTGCTTCGCCGACATGGAGTTCGTCTGCCTCCACCCACCCGCGACGGTCGAGTGAATAGATGAGGTGACCTGGAGTGGTGGTGATCGTCTGGCTGCCGAATGAGAGGTCAAGGACCATGAACCCGGTCCGCTTGATTCGTCCAATCATTCGCCGTGCGTAGTTGCCGTGCTCATCCGGTTCGGCAGGAGGCGACGGCCAAACCTTCGGTGGCTTGACAGCAACGACAGTGGCAATCGCTCCGTTATCTAAATGGAACTGCATCCCCGGTTGGAGTCGCTCGACCGATACAACATACCCACCGACCAACGGGACTAGCAGCCCGACTTCAAAGCAGAAGTTGACTTCAGCCTGACCGAACTCTTCAGCGAAAACATAGTCCACCGACACGCGAGTCACGGCCGGGTAGTGTTGGGGTGGATAGCGTCGGGCCGGGGCCGAACGAATTGGGGCCAGCAGAGCAGTGCCTTCGCCAAACACCCCACGGGGTGTAGGCATTGCACTACTCCCGTACTGCCCTCTGCTGTGGCAGCACCTCTTGTACTTCATCCCACTGCCACAGGGGCAGGGATCATTCCGGCCGACTCTGGGATGCTCCATATGCCATCTCCACTGCGCCGTGCTTCCACTGCCTATTGTATCAATGGTTGAACAGAAACTCCTTGCTGTTCAAAATCGCCCACAGCACGTCTTCGAGGGCCTTTTGCGGGTCGCTGCCGTGCTTCGCCAGGAAGTCGGCGGTGCGCTTCCGTTCCGCGTCGGTCGGGTAACGCGATAACGCCGACAGGTAAAGGTCCTCCACCGCCGTGGGGAGCGGGGTCTTCGCCTTGAGCAACTTCGCCACGCGGGCGTCGCTGTTGGACAGCTTGCTCTCGACCTCGTCGGAGTTCGCCAGCAGAAGCACCTGGGCCAGCGTCGCGCCGCTGGACCGCTCGCACTCGCAGACCGTCACCCGGTTCGGCCGGTCGAAGGCGTCCAGGAAGTAGCTGGCGAAGTTCTCGTGGGGCAGGTCCACGGCCCGGGCGTTCTTGCTCACGCCGTTGAACTCCGTCTTCTTGCCGACGGCCTGATCGACGGCGTCGTGCAGCACCTCGGCGGTCATCCGTCGGGCGTAGTACCGGGCGAAGTTCGAGCGGTCGTTGCGGTTGTGCTCCGTCGGCTCCGCGGACAGCTGGTAGACCCGGCTCGTCGCGATCGTGCGGATCACGTGCTTCACGTCGAACTTGTGGTCCGTGAAGTCCTTGGCCAAGCGCTCCAGCAGTTCGGGGTTCGACGGCGGGTTCGTCTCGCGGAAGTCGTCGAGCTCCTGCACGAGCCCGCGGCCGAGGAAGTGGCCCCACATCCGGTTGACGAGCGTCTTCGCGAAGAACGGGTTGCCGGGCTTCGCCATCCAGTCGACGAGGGCGTGCCGGGGGTCTTCTTCGGGGCGGAACTTGACTCGGGGTCCGTCCAGGTACTTTGGCTCGGGGCTGCGGCCGGTGAGCGGGTCCCGGTCGGCGAAGGTGACGTGGTCGGCCGAGTAGTACGGCTGCGGCTGGCCGAAGCCCTTCCGCCCGAGGCGGGTGAAGAACCCGACGAGGCCGTAGTAGTCGGCCTGCCCCCACCGTTCGTAGGGGTGGTGGTGGCACTTGGCGCACTGCAGCCGCGTGCCGAGGAAGACCTGGGCGACGTCGGCGGTGGTCATGTGCAGCTGGTCGTCGCGGTTCTGCCACAGCCAGTTGATGGCGGGCGCGTCCTGCCATTCGCCGGCCGCGGCGACGACGCCGCGAACGAACTCGTCGTAGGGCCGGTTTCGCGCGACCTGATCCTTGATCCAGTTGTGGAACGCGGCCGCGGCTTGTTCGGCCCCGGCCAGGTTCGAGTTCCGCAGGATGCTGCTCCACTTCAGGGCGAAGTACGCGGGGTAGTCGGGGGAGTCGAGCAACTTGTCGACGAGCTTCGTCCGCTTGTCCGGCGACTTGTCCGCGAGGAACGCCTTTGCTTCGTCCGAAGTGGGAATCCGCCCACAGATGTCGACCGTGACCCGCCGCAGGAACGTGGCGTCGTCCACGACCGGCGACGGTTTCAGCCCGAGTTTTTTCCACTTCGCCAGGGACAGTTCGTCGACGTAGTTCAGCGGCTGGAACTCGGGGATCGCCGCGAGCGGCTCGCCGTGGGGGACCATGGCCCGGAAGACGGCGACGTAGCCCATGTGCCGGGCCATCACCGCCGCCTCGCCGCTGAGCCGGCCGGCCCGCACGAGCCCGTCCGGCTCGACCGCGGCGACCGGGTCCAGGTTGGAGGCGAACTCCGATTGCCGGGTCACGTCGCGGGTGGAACCGTCCGAATACTCGGCGATCACCGCGAGCTGTTGCAGGTGCCCCGCCCGCAGGACGCGGTCGCCCGGCACGACGCGAATCTTCGTCACCTTCGGCACGTCCGGCGCGGACGCGGGGGCCCCGGTCGCGATCCACCGCTTCAGCACGAGGTAATCCGCCGAGCCCGGCGCGATCTTCTTCC
Source organism: uncultured Alcaligenaceae bacterium (assembly GCA_964444365.1). Lineage (GTDB taxonomy): Bacteria > Planctomycetota > Planctomycetia > Gemmatales > Gemmataceae > CAYUHJ01. Next base: position 5,165 of record CAYUHJ010000247.1, read on the forward strand.
CGCCGCCGTGGGGCACCTGCCCGGCCCCCTTCACCAGGAACAGCGAGCTTTCCGGCGACGCGGGGAACACCCGCCGGCCGCGGGCTTCCTTCACGATGGCGGCGTGGTCGAAGTCGGCGTCGAAGCCGAACAGCGAGAGCTTGAAGCCGTTCTGCCCGCTCGCCTTGCCGTGGCACCCGCCCGCGTTGCACCCGAGTTTGCTGAGGAGGGGCACGACCTCGGTGCGGAAGTCGACCGCGCGGCCGGCGGTGAAACCGCTCACCTTCACGGGCACGTCGAGTTTCCCGCCCGCGGTTTCGACGCGAATCGTCGCGGACCCGTCTCCGGTCGGGGAGACGTAGCCCTTCGCATCGACGACCGCAACGGCCGGGTTCGTGATGGAATACTTCGCGGTGCGGGTGGCGTCGCGGTTCCCCGCCGAGACGAGCAGTTGCCGGCCGGCAAAGGCATCGCGGATGTCAACGGTACTCGGTTCGCACGACACGTCCGCGGCACCGACCGGCCCGGCAAAGGCGAACAGCAGGAAAGTCAGACCCCCAACGGGGCGAAGGGCAGGAGCGGTCATAACGGTCGAGCCCGGAAGAGGCAGGCGAGGCGGGACACCGCCGGGTCACGGCGGCAGCAGGCAGGTGAGGTCAATCTACCCGACCTTCCGGCGTTCCGCAAGCGGGCGGCCGACTTGTTCCCCCGCAGGGGCGGTGCTATCGTACAGCAGAGCCCGCCCGGACGAGGACCCGCCATGGCCGCGCAGAAGACCATCCTCATCGTCGACGACGACCGCGAACTCGTCGACGGCCTGCGAACCGTCCTCGAACGGCAAGGCTTCCGCGTCATCACGGCCCACGACGGCCACCAGGGCAAGCAGGTCATCTACAACCACGTGCCGGACCTCGTCATCCTGGACATGATGATGTCCCGCATGGGCGGCTACCCGGTGCTGGAGCACTTCAAGGGCAAGGCCGACGCGCCGCCGTTCATCATGATGACGGCCAACGAGGGGAGCCGGCACAAGGCCTACGCCGAGTACCTGGGCGTCGTCGACTACATCCGCAAGCCGTTCGCCACCGAGCGCCTGTTGGACGCAGTTCAGAAGGTGTTCCGCCCGAAGGCCGAGCCGGAACCGACCGCCGAAGAGCCAGCCTGACG
>CAYUHJ010000247.1:6320-8822 GCA_964444365.1 uncultured Alcaligenaceae bacterium
ATGTAGAATCACATTTCGTCTCGCACGTCTCGACACCGGGTTTCTCTTTCCCCGGAGGTACGCATGTCCGCGGACGTGATTCGAGATGTCGAGCAGCGTCTGGAACAGCCCAATCCGAGCCCGGACGTGAGCCGTGGGAAGCCGTCGCCCCTCGATAACGTGGACGATCCCGTTCGCTTCAACGTGAATCGGACACTCCGGGTTTTCACGCAAGGCGACAACCGCATTCCCGTCGCGCCGACTCAAGTCAACCGCGTGGACGGCCGGAACGCGATGCTCGTCGAGTGTCGCGACCAGCGGAACCCCGGCGTCGTCATCCACCGTAGTTTCGTGGCGAAGTGAGTTGGTTTGTTCCCCTCTCCCCGTTGGGGAGAGGGGTTAGGGGTGAGGGGTTCGACTTCACCCATTCCCAGCCGTTGATGCGGGCTTAAGCTTCACCCCTCACCCCCGACCCCTCTCCCCGATGGGGAGATGGGAGAATGCGGTCACTGCCCCAGCAGTTCCGCCGGGATCTTGTCGATCGGCCGGACGGCGATGTCGCGGTAGAACACCTCGGCCCCCTCGCTCTGGAACTGGAGCTTGCCCTTCGTCAGGGGCACCTCCTTGCCGCCGACGACGTGGCGGGAGTTGGTGAGGACCATGTTCGCCTTCCCGTTCACGACGTGGACGCTGGTCTGGCCGACGGTGTAGAGTTCGACCGTGTTCCACTCGCCGGACTTGTTCTCGCCGTCGACCGACTTCACGCCGCGGCCGCCGGTCGCCTTCGACGGGATGGTGTAGGTCGTGCCGCCGGGTGCGAACTGGGCCGGTCCCTTGCCGTCCTTGCGGGTGCCCTGTATGTCCGCGATGCCGCCGGCGACGGGGTAGAAGTCGCCGCAATCGCCTTCCTGCACTTGCAGTTCCTGGCTCCGCATCCAGTACGTCCCCTGGGCCCCGTGCGGCCCGACGCAGTGGTACAGCAGGCCGCTGTCGCGCTTGTCCTTCTCGCGCGGCGGCCACTTCTTCTCGCCCCATTTGAACTCGAACTTGAGGTGGTAGTTCTCGAACTCGTCGCGGGTGGTGATCGCGCCGAACGTCTGCCCGGAGATGCGGATCGCCGGCTTGCCGTCCACTTCCACCACGGTGTACACCCCGTCCGGGTCCTTGTTCAATCCGACGGCGTTGGCCAGGCCGGACTTCCCCTTCGGTGCCCCGAGCCAGGTGTCCCAGCCGTCGAGGGTCTTCCCGTTGAAGAGTGGCCGCCACTCCGCCGAGGTCGGGGGCAAGGGGTCAGCCGCGAGCGCGGGCAGGGCGGCCAGGGACAGTAGCACGGCGAATCGCATTGCGGGCTCCGGAAGGTGATGTCGCTGGATAAGGGCCGCAGCTAGGGAAATTGGACACGATTCCGTCGGGCAACATCGCTTCCACCCGACCGGGACCCCGTGGCTTTGCCCCTCGGGTGGGTGCGGCCGGGCGTGGGCGTCTTGAATCCGCCGGGCGGTTTCGCAGGATGACGGGGTTCTTCTCCCGACCACCGTTGACATCCCACCCGATGCGCCGACGCCGACCGTTCCACCCACCCCAGTTGCCCGAAGTCGTGGTCGCCGATCCGGACGGACTGGCCGACTGCCTCGACCACCTCGACACCGTTTCCGTCCTCGGGTTCGACACGGAGTTCATCGGCGAGGACAGCTACCGCCCGGAACTCTGCCTCGTCCAGGTCGCGACGGCGGAGCGGCTGTACGTGATCGACCCGTTCGGGTGCGGCCCGCTGGACGAGTTCTGGGAACTCCTGCTCGACCCCGGCATGACTGCTGTCGCGCACGCCGGGCGGGAAGAGGTCCGCATGTGCTGGTTCGGCAGCGGCCGGCCGCCGGCAAAACTCTTCGACGTGCAGATCGCGGCCGGGCTCGTCGGCATGACCTACCCGATGGGCTACGCCGGGCTCGTGCAGGAGGTGCTCGGGGCCCGCACCGGGAAGGGGGAAACCCTCACCGACTGGCGGCGGCGGCCGCTCTCCAAGGCGCAAATCAAGTACGCCTTCGACGACGTGCGGTACCTCCTCCCGATCTGGGAGCGGCTTCGGGGCCGGCTGGAAGAACTGAAGCGGGTGGACTGGGCCGAAGAGGAGTTCGCCGCCTTCGTGAAGCGGGCCGTCGCCGACGACCCGGCCGTCGAGCGGTGGCGGCGGCTCAAGGGGTCGGGGTCGCTGTCGCGGCGGGAACTCGCGGTCGTGCGAGCCGTCTTCGCGTGGCGGGAAGACTTCGCCGCCCGGCTGAACCGCCCGCCGCGCGTGCTGTTGCGGGACGACCTGATCGTCGAGATCGCCCGGCGAGCCCCGACGACGGTGGAAGAAGTCGCCCCGATGCGCGGGGTTCCACGGGGCGAGACGGAAGCCATCGCGACGGCGGTGCGGTCCGCACTCGCACTTCCCGAGGAAGAGTGGCCGCACGCCGCCGAGCGGGAGCACGACCCGCCGCACGTCGCGTCCCTGTCGACGTTCCTGGGCGTGCTGCTGGCTGA
>CAYUHJ010000248.1:0-8804 GCA_964444365.1 uncultured Alcaligenaceae bacterium
TTCGCAGCAAAGCCCCAACCCGAAGATCGACCCTCGAAACCCGAAGATCGACCCTCGACTCGCAAGCAGTCGTCTTTACCGGCGACTCGCAAGATCATCCTTGCCCTCGGATTGGGCTTCGGGGGAATGTTCGTCATGTGTTGCGGGGGGTGCGCGGTCATCTCGGTCATCGGTGAACGTGAGATGCGTGTCGTCCGCCAAGAGATGGCAGACGCCGACGCGCTGTGGATGGCCGGCAAGAAGCAAGAGGCCGTCGCGAAGTACCGACCGCGGCTCGATTCGAGCATGATTGACGACCAAACTCGACCCATCGCATTCGGGCGAACGATCGACCTCGCGTTCGAGAATGGTGATGTCATGGAGGGGCAACGTGTGATCGAGCTGGCATCGTCGCGGCGGGTCGCACCGTCCGTGAACTGCCCTCAGGCGAAAAAAGCGGTCGTGGAGTTCGAGGAACGAAAGCGACGGGCGGAAGCGGAGAAGCAGCGTGCGGAAGCCGAGAGGAAGCAGACCGAAGACATGCGGAAGAAGCAGGCGGCGAAGAAGAAGAGTAAATACACCCGTTCCGAGTTCAAATCTGCTGTAATTGGTTTGACGAAGAACGATCTGATCGAACTGATGGGGCGTCCAGCCAGTACGCAGGAAGACAGCCTTGGCGAATACTGGTATTACGATGGACTGACGACCGATCCGGCATCTGGGAAGACCGATAATGGGGCGCAGGTAATTATCTCCCGAGGAGGATCGGTGACTAACGTCAATTTTCACTGAACGAGAGATCGATGCGCACGCCGACCAAACCGCCAAGCAGTTCAGCGAAAACTGTGCATCCTAATAGTTAATTTGTGCAGCGTTGGAAAGTTAATTTGTGCAGGAGAAAAAATCAACCTGTGCAGCGTTCAGGTCCACTCAAGGTGTCCGAAGCGGACCTGAACGAGTGTCGTCATTCAAAGAAACTGACGATCATATCTTCCATCACAGCAATTTCTTCGTCGCTCGCCTCGTACTCATCCCCGGCCCGCTCGCGGAAGTCGTCTTCCGTCGAAAACCAGAGCGATCCGAAGGTGGTGACCGCGTCGACGGCTTCTTCGTGCGAAGCAAAGCGATCGCGGCTCAACTTGTCGTCGGCAAGACACGGCCACCGCCACCGCCAGGAACCCTCAACCTCCACGACCAGAGTCGAGTAATCGATGTTGAGATAGGCTCGATAGAGATCGATGGCGTTGTCCCGGCTGTGGCTGTTGTCTATCCACGCGGCACGGGCGACCAACCACTCGAACCAGTGTTGAAACTCTTCGGCCGCTTCGGGGGACTCGAAGACCTCGTAGAAGTCCCACATGCGGTGGACTCTGAGGGTCGCACCTTCCACCCGGCCGCCCCACCCGCGAGTGTCGCCGGGATCGGTTTGCACAACGAGCCGCGGGGATTCCACCAACCACTGCCCGAGAATGCTGCAATACTCGTCCTCGTGCAAACCACACTTCTCGTGGCCCAGATTCAGATCGTCGTGGATCAGCTGGGTGTATTCGACGACTTCGCACGAAGCGAAAGGACATTCCCACCGACTCCATCCACGGACTCATCGCAGGCTTTCGACAGTTTCATCACATGACTCCAAGCAAGTACGCGCCCCGTTCCGGCGACACCGGCCAGCGGGCGGAAAGAAGAATTCCTTCGGCACGGAATTGTGCGGAAGGCGCTGATGATGGGGCATTCTGGGTGGATGCAAACCGATGTGCTTCACTTCTGTGAAATTAGCATCTCACAAGTCCCCATGAAGAATCAATAGAAGATTATTCGCTACGCAAAATTTTTCGTTGAGCCACCTATATACGATGCCAGACGGGTGTGGAGACCCAAACCTGAACACCGACCGCTCCCGCAATCACCCCGTCTGGCAACAGGGTGTCCCCGCGGGAGCGGTCGTTTTTGTTGGAGAGAACATGATTCTCGATGTCCGCCACAAGTGTGGCCACGTGATGACGCAGGAGTGCATTCACCGTTGGCAACCCGACTACTACGCGAAGAAACTGTGCCGGGCGTGCCAGCGCGTTTTCGACGAAAAGGAAGCCGAACGGCTCGGGTTGCCCGCCCTGGTCGGCACCGACCGACAACTCCCGTGGGCCAACTCGGTCCGCGTGCAACTCGCCCTCAAGGCCGACGCCGCCACCCTATCGCGGCTCCGACTCGCGAACTCCGCGTCCTGGTGGATCGAACACCGCGACGACAAACTCGACACCGTCCTCGCCGACCTGAAGAACGGCGTGGTAATCGTGGACCGCGAGTCCGTCCACGACCTCGTTCCCTCCTGGGATCGGGGGCGGGCATGACACCGGCGCAAGATTGGGAGGCCCACATCGGGCGGGCCGCGAAGTGGGTCGAACGCTGGGTTCGACGCTGGGACGCATACGGGGAATACTTCCCGGACGGTCGGCAACAGACCGCGAAGGACTTCCTCACCAAGCACCGGCTCTTCGGGCATTTTGCCGGCTGGGGGAACCGGATCGGCCTGCACGTCAGTTCCCCGGACGGAATGGGTTGCCTGTGCGTCATCGACATCGACGCGCACGACGCCGAGCGGCCTGAAAACCTGCCGATCGCGCTGGCCGTCGCCGAGCGGGCCCTGGCGGTCGGCGTGCGTCCGATTCTGGAAGACTCGAACGGTCGGGGCGGGTATCACCTCCGCCTTTGGTTTGATCGGGAGCGACCGATCTCACAACTGCGGGCGTTCGGGAACTGGCTGCTCCGCGACCACCCCGGCCACGAGGTATTCCCGAAGCAAGACCGGCAGACGAACTACGGCCACTACGTCCGATTGCCGGGGAAGCACCACAAGCGGGATCACTGGTCGCGGTTCTGGGACTTCGAGTCGTCGCGGTGGGAGGGGGCGGGGTTTCTCCTCGCCTGCCGGCCCCAATCGCCGGATGCCGTACCCGGCGAGGCGTGGTCCTATCGCTCCGAGTTGCAGCGGTTCGAGGACGGCGAGCGAGACGGGCGGAAGGCCGTTGGTTTGGTGAAATCCCTAATCCCGAACTTAGGTGGCGATGTACCGGGTCGGCGTCCGTCGGAACGTTTCGACGAAACTCAGTCTTGGGAAGAAGTCCTGGAGCCGCACGGCTGGACGATCCGGCACCGCCGGGGCGAGGTCGGCTACTGGTCGCGGCCGGGCGTGTCCCACGTCTCCGCTAGCACGGACCACGTTCCCGGCCGGCTCCACGTGTTTTCGAGCGCCGCGGCACCCCTGGAGCCGGGAACGACCTACACGAAGTTCGGGGCGTGGGCCGCCCTGGAACACGGGGGTGATTGGTCGGCCGCGGCGAAACAGTTCGTGAATTCCGGCGCGGCCGGGAAGGAGACCGTTGAGTGATACGAAAATCAACCGCTTTGAGTTGCTGGCCCACAAGTACGTGACGAGTCGCTGCGAGGAGTTGGCCCGTCCGCTCTACCACGGCGGGCGATACTTCGAGTGGGACGGGACTCGCTACCGCGAGATCGAGCACCTGGAGATGCACCTGCGGAGTTGGCTCCGGAAGTCGAACGAGCCGCAGGACAATCGGGTGATCGCGAACACGGTGCCGATCATCAAGAACCTCGGCTTCCTTCCCGCTCTGGAGAACGTTGTCCTCCCGACGTGGCAGCCTCACGACGCGCTTCCCGATCCGCTTCCGGAGCCGACAAACGTGGTCGCATTCAAGAACGGGCTGCTCGACGTTTCGCAGCCGGATCGCGGGCTCATCCCGCACTCACCCCTATGGTTGTCCACGTCGTGCCTGCCCTTCGGGTTCGACCCGACCGCGAGGTGTCCCGCGTGGCTTACGTTTCTCGATGCCGTGTATGAGGGCGATCCCGACCGGATCGGGCTCCTCCAAGAGTGGTCGGGATACTTGATGTCGCAAGACACGAGTCACCAGAAGATGCTGCTCATGGTGGGACTTCCCCGTTCGGGAAAGGGGACGATCCATCGGATGCTCACCGACCTGATTGGGGACGGCGCGACGGGCTACCGGCTGCCTCTGCTCGCCTCGCAGTTCGGGCTGTCGCCGTTGCTGTCGAAAACGGCGGCGTTCGTCCCCGAGGTCGAGCTGTCCGGCCGCGGCGACAAGGCGGAAATCTCCGAGACGCTAAAAGCAATCATTGGCGAGGACGCGATGTGCGTGAACCGCAAGGGGCTGCCACTGCTGACGGCTCGACTTCGGGTGCGCTTCACAGTCGCCGCGAACACCATCCCGACCCTCTGGGACTCGTCTTCCGCGCTGGGGCAGCGAATGCTCGTCCTGGAACACCGAAAGTCGTTCCTCGGTCGCGAGGAAGTCGCGTTGGGAACGCGGCTCGGCAAGGAACTGCCCGGCGTCGCAACGTGGGCGTTCGAGGGGCTTCGTCGGCTCCAAGCCCGCGGTCGATTCCCGAACGGGGGCGACCCCGAGTTGACGCGGCGGCTCGCCCTCCAGTCCTCTCCGGTGCGAGTGTTCGTCGCAGAGCGGCTGGTGGTGTCGAAATGGGCCGATCCGGGGCTGCCGGGGCTGACTCTGACGGAGGACGCTGTCGAGGTTCGGCGGGACAAACTGTTCGACGCCTACCAGCAGTGGGCGACCGACCACGATGCCGACACGTCGAGCCCCACCTGGTTCGCCCGCGATTTGCGTGCGGTGCTGCCGGGCATCAAGGACGGGTGGGTGAACGATAAGCGGGCGTATCTGGGGATTGGTCTACTTGATGTCGGAGTGAGAAAATAGGTGTGGCCAGCCGGGATTTAGGTGTGGCCGGGCGGGCATCCGCCGCACCTATTTTCCTTCGAGCCACACCTATTCCGAGGTTAGGTGTGGGAAGCCATTCACTGCAATTCATGGAAAATCTGCCGCCTGGCCACACCTACCACACCTATTTCCTGGAACTGTTCTTTAAGAAAATGCCTATTTACAGGGATGAGAGTGTTGTGGTTGTGGTAGGTGTGGTCGGCTCGGCATTCGGATCGAACAGAGCACGCCGCACGATGGCCAACGCTTTGTCGAGTTTCGCCACCTGCGCCGGGGTGTACGCCCGGATGTAGTTCCGGTGGTGGACGCCGCCCGAGACGGTGCCACGGTAGAGCAGCGCGTACTCCTCGCCCAGGTCGTCGTGGTCCTGGATCATTTGTGCAACGGTTTTCCGCAGGGCTTTGTGGCCCGGGAAGCCGTGGCGGTGCTTGAACTTCGAGAACACCGCGTTCAAAGTCCACTTCTTGACGCCCAACATCAACGCCGCTCGGGTCTCCTCCCAGGTCAGGTGGACCAGGGTCGCGCCGCCCTTCAACTTCTCGCGCTGCCAGTGGACGTGCTGCCCCTTGATCTTCTCCTCGCGAAGGTTGGCGATGTCGCCGAGATACATCCCGAAGTTCAAGCCGCACAGGAGGGCGTACCGCTCGACACCGGTCGCGGCGGCAAGTGCGGCGCGAACCTGCTCCAGCGTGTACTGTTCCTTGCGGCCCTCGGGCAGCGGGAGCATGTACCGCCGGTCCCCGATCCACGGCATCGGGTAGTGGTAGTCGGTCTCCATCGCGTGAAGGAACGTGTGTACCCGCCCCTGGTTCCGGGCCTTCGACGTGGCGTTCCAGTTGTCCTTCTTTTTCAGCATTTCCATGAACGCCCGATAGTCCGCGATGGTCAATGACGTGATCGGGTTGTCGCCGCAGACTTGAACCAGGACCGCAAGGGCCGACCGCTGGTTGAACCTGTCCTTGCCGGCCTTCGCCTGGACGTACCGTTCCACTTCCGCGCGGACGGTGCCGTCCTTGGGCTTCTCCTCCTTCGCAACCTTCGCATTGAAAAGTTGAACCGTGAAGAGGTCGGAGTCGCGACCGATCATCGCCAGTTCGCCGGCCGCGTCGGGGTGGATCGCGGGAAAATCTCCCTCCTCGACGGTGTCCCGCTCGGTCAGACCCAGGACGCGGTTCCGCTCGGCCTCGAACGCACCCGCGTCCCGTCCTTCGGCTTTCAGGCTGGAAATAATCAGGTCGAGCGAATCGAGTCGCCGCGTGAAGAACGAACTGTCGCGTTTCCGCTGTTCATCACCCTTCGCGAGTTTCGCCAAAAATTCCCGCCAGAAGGGTTCGCTCGCAACCTTCCCGTTCGGGACGGGTTTCCCGAGCGCCTCCGCGAGTTGTTGGGGCGTCTTGCGGATGCCCAACTTTCGGATTTCCCATCGCTCCTGACTGCCATCCCACGTACCGGTTCCCTTGCGTCTCATCGCCACGGCTCGTTCCCCCGAGGTTGACGACGAATTTTACGCGCCTACCCTGAAATCTACCCTTGTGCGGGTCTACCCTTCGGGTCGGTCGCCGTAAAACGTTGACTGGTAGTCGTTTGGATCGCGTCGGATGGCTGGTCGGGGGAAACCGTATCAGGCGCTGCACCTGACCGGCGGGGCATGTCGGCTTTCCCGGGGTCATCGCTCCCCGCGCCCCGCCGGCCGGTGAGCTGGGTCGTTCGGCCAGGAGGTGCAGCGTGGACGGGAGTCGCGTCGGCAGGAACGACCCGTGCCCGTGCCGCAGCGGGCGGAAGTTTAAGCACTGCTGCGCGCGGCACGACGGAGCCGCCCCACGGTTCTCCGACCCGCCAATCTCGGCCGGGTTCGCCCCAGACTTCGGCCCGTCCCGGCGCCTGCCGCTTGAGCCGGACATGCGGGTCCGGGCGTTCTCCCACGACCGGCGGGAGTGGGCCGACGCCCGCCTTGGTGATGTACAGCCGGGGCAGGAGTTCGTCGCCCACAACCGCCTCTATCACGTCCTGCGGCCGGGCGTGTACGCCGAGGACAAGCTGCTGGATGTGGCCGGGCTGGAGGACGCCGACCGCCCGTACGACCCCCGCGACTGCCGGACGCCCAAGAGCCGGGACGTGGTGTACGCCTACGCCGCCGACGGGAAGCCGCTCGGGCACCGCCTGCTGGCCAACCTGGACCCCGGCCAGAAGTGCGTGTTCCAGGGGTTGGTCTACCACATCAAGCCCGGCCCGACGCCCGGGACCGGCAAGCTAGTCGGGAACGGGGAGGTGGACCACCGCCCCGACTTCCGGCTGTATGTGTGGGTCGAGTACACGGCCGCCGACGCGATGGGGGTGGCCGAGGTCGGCTGCCGCTACCTCCACCGGCAGCGGATCCTCCTGGCTGGCGGCGGGGCGGTGCCGGCCGCCGGCCTCACCCCTGGCATGGCGTTCCTGCTCGAAGACGGCAGCGTAGCCACGGTCACGTCCGTCGGTCAGCCGAAGCGGTGGGAGCCGGACCGGGAGCACCGCGACGCCCACGGGAACGGGTTCCGGCGGGTGGTCGGCACGTTCAAGTACACCGGCTGGGTGCCGCTCATGTCGGTCCGGGTGGGCGGGGAGACGCACCGCGTCACCCCCGGCCACCCGTACTGGTCGGAGACCCGCTGGGGGTGGTACCCGATCGGCACGTTCGCCGTCGGCGAGCTGCTGCTGACGACCGATCGGCGGCCGATCCCGATTGAGCGGGTCGTGCCGCCGCAGTGGGAGCACACGACGGTCTACAACTTCGAGGTGGACGAGTACCACACGTACTTCGTCGGCCGCGGGGACACGGCCGTCTGGTCCCACAACGGCACCGGGCCGCTCGGGTGCGGGGTGCCGAAGGCGAAGGAGGCCGGACTTTTCGACCACCTGCCCGACCCCGAGGGGCCGGTCGCCGGCGGTGTCCGCTCCCTCCGCGGCAACCAGTACAACCCCGACGCCATCGCGGTCGGTCAAGTTGTGCATGGGACGGCGGAAATTCGCGCCGTCATCGGGGAGGCGCTACAAGCAACCGGTCGGCACACTGACGCCCTCTCCGGTCTGTACGCCTTCATTCGCCGGAACGGTGGGGCGGGCTTTCAGGGCGTCACGCGCAACCCCCTCGACCGCCCCAGCATAGTGATCCGAAACTTCGGCGAGTCGACCGGCGATGTTATTGCAGCCGTCCATATCCCGCGCATCGAACCCGCGCGTGTCTTCGACCTTCGGAGTCCGGCTGTTCAAGAGGCTTTTCTCGCCCGATACCCGACTTACGGGAGAGAAGTCAACCGACTCGCCGGTGAGGGAGTCGTAGCCATCCGAGGTGACATTCCGGTTGGAGCAGTGACCGGCTTGGCCAGGTTTCCCAAGAACGCCGACCCGGCGACGATCCGAGCCGTGTTGCTCGCTCTGATGGGGGGTGGGTGATGGTTGATATTAACTCTCTGGTTGCTCAGGTCAACCGCATTCGGTGGCGCGAAGAGTCCGCAGTCACTTCAGAGGCCACCGCGCTCATCCAGTGTCATGTCGAGCGCATTCAGCCAGTGGTACAGCACGTTATGCGGGCAACTGGCAAGCCAGTGTCCGAAGCACATGGCGTCGCGTTGACGCCCGCGTACTCATCGCCCGAGTATGGAGCGGTTTTCGACGCCTTATCGGATCAGGGCGATTTCACTAACGCAGTGGCTCGCGGTCCGGTGATTATGACCCTCACTGCCGCCCAAGTGTGGCACTTGGACCCGGGACTTTCGCAGTTCCCCAATCCGTGGCTGCCGCTCGCCGACCTCTGTAGCCTGGGATACCCCGTCAGTTATGACGACGACCCCGACATGACATCGGTCCACTTACTTGTCGGGTTGCGGGACGGGATCGCCAGATTCCCTGTTTGCTGACTCTCTCTCCATCGCAAGCCCGGCCGAACCAGGCGCTGCACCTGCCCCCCGCCGCAGAGCCGGCGGGGGCAGGTGAGCTTGGTCGTTCGGCGGCGGAGGTCGCCCGTCCGGCCATCGCGGCGGGGTGCGGCCGGCGCGGGGTTGCGAGGGGGGGGCC
>CAYUHJ010000249.1:0-8768 GCA_964444365.1 uncultured Alcaligenaceae bacterium
CGACGCGATAGCGGAGCGCGGGACCGAGTCCCGCGCTCCGCTATCGCGTCGCGGCTACACAATCTTCGCCAGTTCCCGCATGAGTTTCCGCTGCGGGGCGCTGACCGGGAACCGGTCGAGGTCCGGGACGGGCACCCACTCGGCGGCGGCGTAGAAGCCGGGCCGGAACGCGCCGCCGACCGGGGCCGATTCCAGGCAGACCATCGTAATGGCGAAGCGTGTCACGCTGTGGCGAACGGTCAGAATCTCGTCGCCGGGGCACACGTCGAAGCCCGTCAATTCCGCCGCGATCCGCAGGGCGTCGGCGGGTTCCCCCTCGGCGTGCGGCACCTCCCACATCCCCGCCCACCGGGACGCCGTCGCCGGCCGCTGGCACAGCAACACCTTGCCCCCGTCCCGCAGAACCACCGCGACTTCGCGGACCTCGGTGACCGCCTTCGCCTTCGCGGGCGGCGGGATGACCGCTTGCGTGCCGTCGCGGAACGCGGCACACTCGGCCCGGACGGGGCACTCGCCGCACTGCGGGTTGGTAGGCGTGCAGACGAGCGCCCCGAGTTCCATCACGGCCTGGTTGAAGTCCCCGACGCGCTTCGCGGGAAGCACGGACGCGGCCGCTTCCCACACCCACTTTTTGCCGTCGCCGGTCCGCGGGTCGCCGGGGTAGCCGAACCACCGCGCGAGCACCCGCAGGCTGTTCGCCTCGACGATCGGCAACCGGCGGTCGAACGCCTGCGACAGCACCGCCCCGAGGATGTACCGCCCGACGCCCGGCAGGTCCGCGACGGCGGCGGGGTCGTCGGGGATTACGCCGCCGTGCTCCGCGACGACCCGCTTCGCGGCGGCGTGCAGGTGCCGGGCCCGGCGGTAGTACCCCAGCCCTTCCCAGAGCTTGAGCACGGCCTGCTCGTCCGCGGCGGCGAGGGCCGGAAGGGTCGGGAACGCGGCCAGGAAGCGGGAAAAGTACGGGACCACGGCCGCGACCGTGGTCTGTTGGAGCATGACTTCACTGACCCAGATGCGGTACGGGTCGCGGTCCGCCCGCCAGGGCAGGTCCCGGCGGTGGGCGTCGAACCAGCGGAGGAGTTTGCGGCGGACGCGACCGAGGGTGTCGGGTGTCAAGGCTCACCGGCCGCCGCGGAGTTTCTTGAGGATGTCCCCCGCCAGGACGGACGAGTCGCTGGCGGCGGCCTTTTTCTTTTTGTCGTTCTCGGCCTTCATCTTGTCGATGTCGGCGTCGGTGATCGCCGGGATGCCGATAGCGGTGCTGCCGCCGGGAACGTCCTCTTCTTCCATGCCGAGCAGCATCGCGGCGATCTGGTCGGGATCCTCGACCGGCGGCGACGACTTCGGGATCGGCTGCGGGGGCAGTTTCGGGGCGGGCGGCGGGGCCTTCGGGATCGGCGCGGGGCTCGGCTTCTTTTCCCCGGCGAGCGGGCTCGGCCGCGGCGCGGGGGTCGGGGCCTTCGCGGCCGGGGGCTTCACCGCGGCCGGCACCGGCGTCACGTTCGACCGCGACCCGACCGTCAGCGACACCGTGAATTCGAGCGGCCCGATGGTCAGGTGGTCGCCCTCCTTCAGTTCGTGCTCCCCGACGATCGGCTTCTGGTTGACCAGGGTTCCGTTCGTACTGCCGAAGTCTGAGATGACGACGGAGTTTTCCCGGATCTGAATCGCGCAGTGCATTTTGCTGATGGACAGGCTCGCGGGCCGGAGCTGGCAGGTCGGGTCGCGGCCGATCAGGAACTTCGGCCCCGCCACGGGGATGACCTTGCCCGCGTGGGCACCGTTCGCCACCACCAGTTTGACTTTCAGCACAGGGCACCGCCTCGGGAATCGCGTGGCCGGACGAACCGGCAGGGATGTCGGGGAGAGGACCGGACGGCCGGGGACGGTGCGGCGGGCCGGGAGGGTCGGTTCCGCGGGCGGACCCCGAGGGGGTGGGTCGGCGGGCTCGCGGTCAGGGTTATAATAGAACCAAGTCAAGGCTCGTGTCGCGTGGTGATTTTAGTCATCGGGTGGGCAAGAATGCAACTCACCGGCCCCAACTCGGACCCCCGGCCCGGCCGCCGTCGGTTCCTGCGATCCGCCTTGTTTTCCGGCCCGGCCCTCGCGTTCGCCGGCTGCAACGGCTCGAACGAGCAACCCCAGGCCACAGTTTCGAGCAAACCCCATGCCGGCACCCGGCTGACGCTCGCCTGCCCGGACGCGGTTCTCGCCGCCGACCTGAAGAACCGGGCCGCCGGCTGGGGCGCGAAGCACGGCGTGACCGTGACCGTGGAAGCGAAGCCGGTGGCGGACGTGCCCGCCGCCGACCTCGCGGTGATCCCCGCCGCGACCATCGGCCGGTTCGCCGCGGCCGGCAAACTGCTGACCCTCCCCGCCCGCGTCCGGGAAGGCGGCCACGAACTGAAGTGGGTTTCCATCAACGAGGCGTACCGCGTCGTCCTGGCCGGCTGGGGCTCGGACGTCGTCGGGTTGCCGGTCACCGGCGACGGGTTCGTCCTCGCCTACCGGGCGGACCGGTTCGCCGACCCCGTCCACCAGGAGGGGTTTCGCCGGCACCCCGGCACGGCCGGCCGGGAGCTCGCCGCCCCCGCGACCTGGGAAGACCTCGCCGACGTCGCCGGGTACTTCGCGGCCGCGGACAAGAAGCCGCCGCTGCCGCCGCTCCCGGCCGACGCGGGCCAGTTGTTGACGCATTTCTACCAGATCGCCGCGTGCTACGACCGGAAGGCTATGACCGCCACCGAGGCCACGAAGGCCGGCCGCACCGGCGTCGACGAGGCGGCCTTCGGCTTCCAGTTGGACATCGCGACGGGCGCGCCCCGCCTCGCCGGCCCGGCGTTCGTCGCGGCCCTGGAGTGGTTCCGCAAGACGAACCCGTACCGCCCCGCCGCGGCGTCCGACGACGCCGTCGCCGCCCTTGCGAACGGCTCCGCGGTGGCGGCCGTACTGTCCCTCGCCGACCTCGCCCGGCTCCGGGGGCCGACGGGGGAACTGCCCAGGCCGTTCGGCCTCGCCCCGCTGCCCGGCTCGCGGTCGTACTTCGACCCGGACGGCAAGGCGGTCCCGGTGCCGGGCCGGAACGCGGTGCCGTACCTCGGGGCCGGCACGACGGTCGGCGTCGTGTTCCGGTCGTCCGGCAACGCCGACGCCGCCTGGGACTTCCTCGCGGACACGGCGAGCCTGTCCGGCAGCCTCGCCCTCCTGGCGAACGACCGCCGCGGGTACGGCCCGTTCCGCACCGAGCACACCGACGACGGCCGCGAACTGACCTGGATCGAACACGGCCTCGACGCCCCCCGCGTCCGCGATCTGGTCAAGGCGATGCGCCAGCACTCGGCCGCGAATTCCGGCAACCCGACGTTCGTCCTCCGCACCCCGGACCAGGTGGAGTTGGAAGCGTCGCTGGCCAAGCGCGTCCGTGCGTCGGCGACGGGTGAAACCCCCGCGGCCGACGCGCTGCGCCACGCGGCCGACGACTGGACCGCGATCCAGGCGAAGACCCCCGAGGCGGAACGAAAGAAGTGGCGACGCGCGGCGGCGGGGTTGCAGTAAGCGGTTCGCCCCTATCGAGCCGTAGCGCCTTGTACGGCGAGGGGATCGCGGTCATCCCCGCGACGGCGGGCTTGCCGTCCGTGAACCGCACGAAGACCGCCCGCGGCTCGGTCTCCTGCCCGAGCGTCACCCAGACGACGCGGTCCGACGCCGACACGACGCGGTTGGCGAGCGGGAGGAGGGGCTCGACGGAGCGGTCCTTCCGGAAGGTTTCGTACGTCTCGACCCGGACGACGGCGGGCTTCCACAGGGTCAGGAAGTAGTTCGCGATCATCGGCCGGTACTTCTCCTTTACGTCCAGCGTGTCCCACCGGCCGGAGACGAGCCGGGCCAGTTCCTTCTCGCCCAGCACGGCCTCGCCGTCGTAGAACGGGGCGACGGTCCGCTCGGCGGTGCCCTTCTCGTCGAGCCCGAGGAACGCCGTGACGAACCGGACGGCGGCGTCCTTCGCCGCCTCGTCCGGGGTGGGCGACAGCACCGGGGCCGAAACGACCCCGGCGACGAGCAGCACGGCGAGCGGGTTCACGGCGATTCTCCGCGGGGGATGACCGCCGAGTAGACGCACAAGAAGGACGAAATTCACGCCGTCCGGTTCATCCGTCCATTCCGCCGTCGGACCAGAACTTGATGATGACGAGTGACATGACCAGGATCAGGACGACGCCCACACTCGCGGCCAGGATCGCGAGATCGACCCTCAGAGTGTAGGCGGCCAGCGCGCCGAGTATCAGCACTATCGGCGTGACCTGCAGCCACGCGATGCCCGCCGTCGTCGCTTCGCCAAGGGGTTCGAGGAATGAGGGTGCGGGCGGCGGGGGACCCGCTGAAGTGTTCGCCCGAGGCGGCGGGTCGGTGTTGCCGTACTTCGGACACGACTTCGCCGCGTTTTCCAGGGCGAACCCACACTGGCCACACGGTCGCACGGTGCGAATCCCCCGTGATTAAGCGGTTTTCACGCGGATGATCTTCCGCCCGAGCCGCAACACGAGGCCGTCGGTCACGTCGACGGTCGCCTTCCAGTCGGGGGCTTTCGTCTTCTCCGGGCCGTAGTTGAACGCCCCTTCCTCGACCTTCTTGCGGGCCTCCGACTTGCTCTTCACGAAGCCGACGGCGACGAGCAAGTCGAGCACCGGCATCGGGCCGGCGGCGAGCTTGATCTCGTCCATCTGCTCGGGATCGTCGCCGGTTTCAAACCGCCGCCAGAATTCACGGGCGGCGGTCGCCCCGGTTTCCCCGTGGAACCACCGGACGATGTCAGCCGCGAGCGTTTTCTTCGCCTCGTTCGGCTTACCGGCCAAGAGCGTGTCGATCTCCGCAGTGGGGCGGTCGGTCAGCAACTCGAACCAGCTTCGCATCAGGCCGTCGGGAATCCGCATCGTCTTGCCGAACTGCTCGTTCGGAACTTCGCCGACGCCGATGTAGTTGCCGACGCTCTTGCCCATCTTCTTCTCGCCGTCGGTGCCGACGAGGATCGGCAGCGTCAGACACACCTGCGGTTCCTGCCCGGCGGCCGATTGCAGTCGCCGGCCGACCATCAGGTTGAACAGTTGCTCCGTGCCGCCGAGTTCGACATCGGCGTGGATTTCGACGCTGTCGTGCCCCTGCATCAGCGGGTAGAGGCACTCGTGCAGGTAGATCGGGGTGCCCGCGTCGAGCCGCTTCTTGAAGTCGTCGCGTTCGAGCATCCGCTGGACGGTGGTGCTGCCGAGCAGCTTCAACATCGCGGCGAAGTCGAACTTGTGGAACCACTCCGCGTTCGGCCGGACTTCCGCCTTAGCGGTGTCGACGACCTTTGCGATTTGCGTGAGGTAGCTCTGGGCGTTCTTCTCGATCTGCTCCAGAGTCAGCCCGGAACGTGACTCGTCCCGGCCGCTCGGGTCGCCGACCTGGGCGGTGGCGGTGCCGATGATGAGGACCGCCGTGTGGCCGAGTTCCTGGAACTGGCGCAGCTTCCGCAGCGGGACGGTGTGCCCGAGGTGGACGTCGAACCCGGTCGGGTCGATGCCGTACTTCACGCGAAGGGGTTTTCCCGTCTCGCGGCTTCTCGTGAGCTTCTTGCGGAGGTCGTCGACCGTCTCCACCTGCGCGGCCCCGCGGAGGAGAAGGGAGAGTTGCTCGTCGACGGGTCGAAACGCGGACATTGCGGATACCAGATTCCAGAAGAGAAGATTTCACCACAAAGGCACAAAGATCACACAAAGGAGCACAAAGAAGAAAGTGGACAGTTAAACCTGATCGTAGAACCCAGTCCACCCTGCTGGCTCCGGATATGTGGACCGCATCATGGTGTGCACACTCGTTGGCTGGCACTCCCACCACGCTCGAAAATTGTCCCAGTATTCTTCCCCGTCGCCCATGCGCCATCCGATGGATCCCCGCGGAATCAGGGGGTACTTGATCCACGGCGGGACCATTCTCCCTGATTCGTCGAAGGCAGGCACTGGCGGATCGGGGAATGGGTTAATCAACTTCGCACCTTTGACGTTAGATGCCGCATGAATCCCGTCGAACTCTCTCTGGTCTTCTTTGTGACCCTTTGTGTGATCTTTGTGCCTTTGTGGTGAAATCTGCGGATTTCGTTGGGTCATCCTACGGACACCGCTACGCCTCGCTCAGTTCGGGGGGAATCAGCGGAGTCGCCCCCGGTTGCGTGCAGACGTACCCCGCCAGTGCGGTCGCGTGCCGGTGGACGACTTCCAGCGGCTTCCCCCGCAACAGCCCGACCACGACGGCGGCCGTGAACGCATCCCCGGCCCCGACCGTGTCGACCACCTTCACGTCCGCGGCGGGCAGTTCCGACCACTGGTTCTCGTAGTAGATGATGCTCCCCTCCGCGCCGCGGGTGTGGATGAGCAGCCGCAACCCGAGCCGTTCGACGACCCGGCCGATGAGCATGGCAGGGGTGCCGTGCCGGCCGAACAGGTCGCCGACGACGGGGAGTTCGGTCTCGTTCACCTTCAGCGCGTTCGCGAATCCGAGGGACTCCCGCAAAATGTCCCGGCTGTCGAACGGCGGCCGCAGGTTCGCGTCGAGGAGCCGAATCGAATCGAGCGGACTGGCTGCCAGCAAGGTGCGGATCGCCCGGCGGGACTTTTCACTTCGTTGCGCCAGCGTTCCGAAGCAGATGGCGTCCGCGTCGTAGGAGGCGGCGACGCCCGTTTCCCCGGCGACGAGGTTGTCCCACGCCACCGCGGTGTGGATGTCGTACTGCGGCTGCCCGTCCGGGCCGACCGCCACGCCGACGGTCCCGGTCGGGGCGGTCATGTCGATTTGAAGCGCGGCGATCGGCAGGTCGCGGCTCTGCAGCCACTTCCGCAGCCCCTCCCCGAGCTGATCGGCAGCAACCCGCGTGATGAGGGTGACGTCCGCCCCCAACCCGCGGCAGTGGACGGCGAAGTTCGCGGGGGCCCCGCCGGGGCGCGGCCCGGCCGGGAGCAAGTCCCAGAGGATCTCGCCGACCGCCACGACCCGGGGCTGGATATGCTTCATCTGCGTTCCTCTTGCTCGGGTGGCCGACTCGCTCCGCGAGTCGGCACGCTGGGGCGGAATCTTCCCCTATCCCCGAGGCCTTCTGACCCATGCAGCGCGGTCACTCGCGGAGCGAGCGACCCACCCGATCAGACCCCCATCACAACTTCCCCACTCGCGCCAGCGCCGCCAGCCCGAGGATGTGCTTGCACCGCCCCCACCGAAGATACCCCAAACACTCGCACGACGTGTCGGCCAGACTTCCGATTCGGACGTGATACAGGTTCCCGAGCCCGAGCCGGTGGACCGCGAACCCCCGGCCGCCGATCTCGCACGGCAATTCGTGGAAGGTGTAGAAGTGCGTCACATCGCCGACCGTGATTCGCAGCACGCCCACGCCATCCCGCGACGGCGGGCGGACGAGCTCGATCGTGCGGGTCGGCTTCGCGTCGGTCACGGCGGTTGACCTGTCTCGCGGATTATGTGTTAGGTAACATAACCCACACTCAACGGCAGGAGAGCTTATCGGGGTGGCGATACTGATCCACGAGATCTGGGAAACAGAAAGCGAAGGTATGGTCCTCCACACCTGTTGCTTGGCTGGTTCAGGCGGCGACGGGTGCCGCTTAAGCCTTGAGCCGGGTGCGCGGCTGCTCACTACGTTTGAGGCCGGCAGCCATTTCGAGGCCATGACGTTCTACAACCGCTACCTCGGGCGGGGTCCATACACCACCCATGAGTCGTGGGACTACCAGCCGTATCCGGACGATTGGCTGGCTGAGCAGCAAAACGCGACAGAGTACCGCGCTAGTAAGTAGTTTTGACAGATTCATGGCCCGCGAGGCTTCCATGCGATTCACCAAGATGCACGGGCTCGGCAACGACTACGTTTACGTCGATTGCGTCCGGTCGCCCGCGCCGGCCGACCCCGCTGCTGTTGCCCGAACGGTTTCCGACCGGCACTTCGGCATCGGCTCGGACGGGCTCATTCTCATTTGCCCGAGCACCGTCGCCGACGCCCGGATGCGGATGTTCAACGCGGACGGGTCCGAGTCCGAGATGTGCGGCAACGGGCTGCGGTGCGTGGCGAAGTTCGTCTACGACCACGGCATCGCCCGGAAGCCGCAGCTCAAGCTCGAAACCGGCCGCGGCGTGCTGACCGTGCACCTGGAAGTGACCCGCGACAAGGTCAGCCGGGTCCGCGTGAACATGGGCGAGCCGATCCTGCAGGGCTCGGACATCCCCACGCGGCTGCCGGGCAACCCGCCGGTGAACGCGCCGCTGAAGGTCGGCACCGACACGTTCGCCGTCACCGCCGTGTCGATGGGCAACCCGCACGCGGTGATCTACCTCGACGACGTGAAGAACTTCGCGCTCGAAACCGTCGGCCCGAAGTTCGAGCACGCCCCCGAGTTCCCCCGCCGGGTGAACGCGCACTTCGTGCAAGTCCACTCTCCCGGCGAAGTCACGATGCGGACCTGGGAGCGCGGCAGCGGCGTCACCCTGGCGTGCGGCACCGGGGCGTGTGCCGTCTGCGTCGCCGGCGTGCTGACGGGGAAAACGGATCGAAAGCTGCTGGCCCACCTCCCCGGCGGCGACCTGGAACTGGAGTGGTCCGCGAGCGACAACCACGTGTACATGACCGGCCCGGCCACCGAGGTGTTCAGCGGGGAGTGGGTGGAGGCCTAACCCCTCCCCCCAACCCCCTCCCCGAAGCGGAGAGGGGGAGAAAGGCATCTTCT
>CAYUHJ010000250.1:0-8764 GCA_964444365.1 uncultured Alcaligenaceae bacterium
GGCCGGTGAGGACGAACTGGGCGGTCGCCTGCTCGAAACCGGGTTTCAAGTCGAGCCGGAGTTGCCGGGAGATGAATTGCTCGCCGTCGACCTTCGCGCCGAAGACGAAATCATCGATCCGGTCGACTTCGCTTTCCTGATTCGCGACGAAGCGGTTGAGGGCCGCCTCGGTGACGACGAGGTGCAGATTGTAAGGCGTGGTCGAACCGACCGCGCGGGGGGCCGGTGACGCGACACCCTGCGCGAACCCATCAGACCGCGGCAGCCCGAGCGCGAACGCCCAGCAGACGACGATCGGCCCCCAGGAACGCAACCGGGACGGGGGTCGAAGCGGACATCGTAAGTTCAAGCGGCGGATAGGCATCGGAACAACGGCCGTCTCGTGACTTCGGCCCGGCACGCAGCGCGGCGGGCCTCCAAGTGAGCCGGCTCGCCGCGGGTCGTCATCATCCCGCGTCCCTCTAGTGTGCAACAGGAATGCCAACCGGAAAGGGACCGGCGGACGACAACTCCCGTCATGTGATCCGGACCTTGACGATCATTCCGACGATGCGGACGGAGCGGAACCGGCGGGTTTCATCCCGCGAGCAGTTCGCCCCACAGGTCCGGAGTGAAGGTGAACGGGGTCCGGGGGACGTGTGCGGGATCGTAATGTTTGAGGAGCTCCCGGGGCGTGGTCGGGGCGGGGGTCGGTCGCAGGCCGCACGACCACGCGAGCAAGCCGACCAATCGATCGGCGGTGTGACCGCGTTCGCGCAGCAGCGAAATCCGAGTGTCGCCGTGCCGTTTCGCCAACCGGCGGCCGTCGGGACCGAGCACCAACGGGACATGGCCGAACCGCGGGGCGGGGGCGTTCAAGACGTGATACAGCGCCAACTGCCGAAAGGTGCTGGGGATCAAATCGTCCCCACGAATCACTTCGGTCACCCCCTCGGCGCGATCGTCGACCACGACCGCGAGTTGGTAAGCCGGAGTGCCGTCGGCCTTCGCGATCACGAAGTCCCCCAGTTCGCGAACCACATCGCAAGTTTGCCGATCGGCGAAGAGATCGTCATACGTTCGCGGGAAGTCGGCGGAACAAGTGGCCGAGGCGAGCCGAAACCGCCAGGCGAAAGGTTGATCCCCCAGCGCGGCGGCATCGGCCACGGTTCGTCCCGCGCAAGTTCCCGGATAGACCGGCCCCTCCTGCCCCAGATGCGGCGCGCTCGCGGCGGAGGCAATCTCGGTCCGACTGCACGTACACGGGTAGACCAGCTCCCGTTCCATCAGCCGCGCGAAGACGGCCCGATGCTCGGCGAGGCGGGTCGTTTGAATGACCGGTTCGCCGTCCCAGTCGAGCCCCAACCATCGCAGGTCGGTGATCGCCTGCTCGACCGCCCACGGCTTCACCCGCGGCGAGTCGAGGTCTTCGATCCGCAAGCGGACCCGCCCCCCTTGGGAGCGGGCCGACAGCCAGGCGAGGAGGTAGGTCCGCATGTTGCCGACGTGTTGGGCCCCCGTGGGGGAGGGGGCGAGCCGGGCGGTCGGAACTTGAGAACTCGACAGAGACGGCATGATCGCGCGTCACTCCGAGCGGGCGACGCCGACCAACCGACGGAAGGTGTCGCGAAGGCTGGCGTGCAGATGCCGGGCGAACGCGCGACCGAGCCGATGAACGGCGATCAGTTCGACAACGTCGGCGAAGTCCTTGTGGGAGCGACGCACGCTCCCCGAACCGCAGGCGAGCTTCGTCTCGATCAACCGGGCGAGGGTCAGGACGCACAACCCTTCGACCGCCTGTACGGTGCTCGTCATCGAGGGATCGGGCAGGCGGACTTCGGCCCCCCGACCCGCCTTGTCTCCCGCCAGAAGCAGCTGAACCTGGATTCCGGCCTCGCTGCGAAACTCCGCCGCGGACTCATCCCACGTCAGACCAGCCTCGCTGAAGACGGTTTTGATAGCGGCTTGATCCTCGCGGCGCACGAGGAGATCGAGATCCACCGTGTTTCGCTGATAGCCATGCAGGCAGACGGCGACGCCACCCAACACGGCATACGGCACTTCGGCCGCCTGTAAGGCCGCATGACAGGTTTGGGCCACGTCCCACAGCGGGGCATTACCCAGCATCGCATAGACCTGTGACGCGGTAGGCATGATGGGAATGGTTCAATCCCCGAGGGGATGGGACCCCTCGGCTTCTCGGGTCAACTTTTGAGGAGTTGCCGCAGGACGGTGTGCAGGATGCCGCCGTTGCGGTAGTACTCGACTTCGACCGGGGTGTCGATGCGGCAGGTGGTGACGAAGTGGACGACGTCACCGTTCGGTTTCTTCGCGATCACTTCGATCGCCTGCAGCGGTTTGACCTTGTCGTCGATGGCGATCTCGAAGGTTTCGGTCCCGTCGAGCCCCAAGGATTCGCGATGCTCCCCCTCGCGGAACTGCAGCGGCAGGACCCCCATGCCGACGAGGTTCGAGCGATGAATCCGCTCGAAACTGACGGCGATCACCGCGCGGACACCCAGCAGGTACGTCCCCTTCGCCGCCCAGTCGCGCGACGAACCGGTGCCGTACTCCGCTCCGGCCAGGACGACGAGCGGCGTGCCGGCGGCTTGATACTTCATCGAAGCGTCGTAGACCGACATCGTCTCGCCGGTCGGCAGATACTTCGTCACGCCCCCTTCGGTCCCCGGAACCAACAGGTTCTTGATGCGGATGTTCGCGAAGGTGCCGCGGGTCATCACGCGGTCATCGCCGCGGCGGGCGCCGTAGCTGTTGAAGTCGAGCGGGGTCACGCCGCGGCTTTGCAGATACAGGCCGGCGGGGGAACTCGCCTTGATCGAGCCGGCGGGGCTGATGTGGTCGGTGGTGACCGAATCGCCCAGCGACAGCAGGCAGCGCGCCCCGCTGATGCCGGGAATCGGCTGGGGCTGCTCCGGCATGTCCTGGAAGTAGGGCGGCTCGTTGACGTAGGTGCTGTCGGCGTCCCATTGATAGAGCTCGCCCGTCGCGCCGGTGATCTTCCGCCATTCCGGCGGACCTTGCGTCGCCTGGCCGTACTGCGTCGTGAACATCTCGGGCGTGATGGCTTGGGCCATCGTCGCTTCGATCTCCTGCGACGTCGGCCAGATGTCCTTCAGATACACGGGCTGCCCATCGCGGCCCGGGCCGAGCGGCTGCGTCGTGAGATCGATGTCGGTCGTCCCGGCGAGGGCATACGCCACCACCAGCGGCGGACTGGCGAGGTAGTTCGCCTTCACATCGGGATTGATCCGGCCTTCGAAGTTGCGGTTCCCCGAGAGGACCGCCGCCGCGACCAGATTGCCGTCACGGACGGCTTTCGCGACGGGATCGGGGAGCGGCCCGCTGTTGCCGATGCAGGTGGTGCAGCCGTAGCCGACCGTCTGAAAGCCGATCGCATCGAGGGCCTTGTCGAGCCCGGCCTTTTCGAGGTACTCGGTCACCACGCGGCTGCCGGGGGCGAGGCTGGTTTTGACCCATGGCTTGCGGGTCAGTCCCTTGGCGACGGCGTTCCGCGCGAGGAGCCCCGCGCCGATCATCACCGACGGGTTGCTGGTGTTGGTGCAACTGGTGATCGCGGCGATGACGACCGCTCCGTCGCTGATTTCGCTCGAATGGCCGTTGTCTTCCACCCGCACGGGAGCCGAAGGGGCCGCCTTGCCGAACGCCCCCGCGAGATCCTTCTTCCAGTTGGCCTGCATCTCCTTCAGCAGTACGCGATCCTGCGGCCGCTTCGGGCCGGCCATCGACGGCTGCACGGTCGACAGGTCGAGCTCCAACCGGCTGGTGAATTCGGGCTCGGGCGAGGCGTCGGTCCGGAAGAGGCCCTGCGCCTTGTAATACTGTTCGACGAGCTCGACCTCATGGTCGGTTCGCCCGGTGCGGCGCATGTACCGCAGCGTTTCGTCATCGACCGGGAAGAAGCCGATCGTCGCGCCGTATTCGGGGGCCATGTTGGCAATGGTGGCGCGATCGGCGAGGGTCATCGTCGCCAGTCCGCCGCCGAAGAACTCGACGAACTTCCCGACGACGCCGTGCTTCCGCAGCATCTGGGTGACGGTGAGGACCAGGTCGGTCGCGGTCGCTCCTTCGGGGAGCTTGCCGATGAGCTTGAACCCGACGACTTCCGGCAGCAGCATGTAGATCGGCTGGCCGAGCATGACCGCCTCGGCCTCGATCCCGCCGACACCCCAGCCGACGACGCCGAGCCCGTTGATCATCGTGGTATGGCTGTCGGTCCCGACCAGACTGTCGGGGTAGGCAACATTCTCGGAAAGCCCAGGGAAAGCCTTCCCTGGGCTTCGCTTCTTCAGCACCCCCTTCGCGAGGTACTCGAGATTGACCTGATGGACGATCCCCGTCGCCGGCGGGACGACCCCGAAATTCTGAAACGCCTGCTGGGCCCACCGCAGGAGTTGGTAGCGTTCGAGATTCCGCTCGAACTCCTTCTGAACGTTGAATTGCAACGCCGCTTCGGTGCCGAACTGGTCGACCTGCACCGAGTGGTCGACCACCAGGTCGCACTGCACCAGCGGATTGATCTTCTTCGGATCGCCCCCCATGCGGACCATCGCGCTCCGCAGCGCGGCGAGATCAACCACCGCCGGCACGCCGGTGAAGTCCTGCAAAACGACCCGGCCCGGCAGGAACGGCACTTCGACCTGCGCCGGCGCGGCGGCGTTCCACGAGGCGATCTGCTTCACATGCTCCGCCGTGACGATGAAGTCGTCGACGTTCCGCAGACACGATTCGAGCAGCACGCGGAGCGAGAACGGCAGCCGAGACAGGTCGCCGTAACCCAACTCGGCCAGCTTTGGCAGACTGAAGTAGGTGTATTCCCCGCTGGCGGTGGACAGCACTTGAGCCGTGGACGACAAGGCGGCGGACATCGACGTAAGACTCCGGCGGGCGACGAACGGACACGAAGAGTCCTTAGCATACCCCCCAACCCGCCGTGAGGCCAACACGGCGTGGGCGCAAGGAATGTCCCTCATAAGTGGGCGGCCATCGTCGGAGTTATGCCAAGCGCTCGCCGCGGGCGCGGTGGCTGAGCCAGTGGCGGGTGGGGATCGACCCGATCGCCAGGACCACGAGGCACAGGCCGACGACCGTGGCGACCATCTGGACCATCCCCTCGCGGAAGCCATACGAGTGGAGGCCGATGCCGAGCTCGTTCACGCCGAACCAGGACCACGTCACGGCGATGTTCCCCGCCACGGCGAGGAGCGCCAGGCCCCGTTCCTTCACCATCGCCCCCCAGCGGGCATGCAGCGCGAGCGCATTCCACAGGACGATGATCAGCGCCCCGTTTTCCTTCGGATCCCAGCCCCAGAAGCGGCCCCACGAGTCGTCGGCCCACAAGCCCCCCAGCACCGTCCCCACGAAGCTGAAGTAGATCGAGAAGCAGAGCGAGCCGTAGATCATGCGGTAGAGATCGCGGCCCGCGTCGGCGGTCAACGACTTCGTGCAGACCCCCTGCAGGACGTACATGATCCCCAGGAGTCCGGCGAGGTAGGTCGTCGAGTAGCCGAACGTGATGCAGGTGACATGAGTCGCCAGCCAAAATTGGGTGTCGAGGACCGCCTGCAGGACGACGAAGGTGTCGCCGTCGGAACTGAGGAAGTCGGCGACGCCGAGCGTCAAGAACCCGGCGATGGCGGCGATCACCGTGCCGATGCCGTTGCGATAGAACAAGTTCATCAGCAGCCCGAGCGCCGCGCAGCCCCAGCCGATGAAGACGGCGGAGGAGTACAGGTTCGTCACGGGCGGCCGGCCCGAGATGTACATCCGGGCGATGAGGGCGAAGGTGTGCAGCACGAGCGCGAGGCAGGCGATCCCGAGCGCGGCCCGATTGAGGGGCTTTGTCCACCCCAGCCAGCCGCAAGCCCCCAGGATGAAGACCATCACGTACAAAACCTGCGTGACGGTGAAGGGCTGGAAGTGGTTGAAGAAGGCCTCGAAATCGGTCCGCGTGGTGGCGATGTCGGGCGGGGGATTCTCGGCGAGCCAAGTCTGATACTTGGCGACTTCCTTGTTGAAGGTTTCCGGTTTGTTCTCGGCGTAGGCGATCAGGATGTTCGAGAAGGCTTCCGTCGGCACATCGTCCGGTTCCTTCATGAAGGCCGTTTTGACCAGATTCCGCGTCCAAGCCCCGGCGAACGTGTCCCAATCCCCCTCCTTCTCGGTCGGCGGAACGGCCAGCGGGGGCTGCCGCCGCATCAGGGACTGTTGCCGACTGATCGCTTCGATCAGATCGTCTTTCGCCGATTCGGGCCGAATCGACGGCGGATTGAACGCCTGCATCAGCAGGTCGAGAATCCCGATCTTCTTCTCGAGCTCGAGGACCTTCTTCTCGAAGACCCCGGTCGCCGCGACGTCCATCGCGTGGGCCTTTTCGGCCTGCTCGGTCAGTTCCTTCAGCTTGGGGAGGAACTCCTCGGGGGCATAGCGGAACCGTTCGCGAGGGTCGAGGCCGACCAGCCGCTGGACCTCCAGATTGTCGATGCGGAAGACCTTGTGTTTGAAGGCCTGATCGGGCCGGGCAATGAGATCAAGGAGCCATTGCACCGCCGGTTCGGTCTTGCGCTTCGGCTCGGCCTTCGGATCCGCCCCCGGCTCGGCGGGGAGTCCCACCGCAAACGTTTGCTTGCCCGAGATGGCGAGGAGCGTGCTGCGGGCCAACGTGTCGATCGGTTTCGCGCGGCCTTCGGCGACGATCGGCAGTTTGCCGAACTCGTAAAGGTTGAACTCGTCGATGTCGGCTTTGGGGGGCCGCGCGGCGGAGACGACATACGTCGCCGCAAGCACGGTCATGACGGCGGGGAAGGCGAGCTCGAGCGATCGCCTCAGACCCGTCGAAGCCGCTTCGACCTCCCGGGGACGCTGCGTTTCGACGCGGTTCATGAACCGCAGCAACGTCAGGGCGAAATGGGCCAGCATCCCGAAGGCGACCAGCATGCACGAGACGTACGGGATCATCCATCCCGTGTTGGTGACGACTTGGAGCGTCGTCCCTTCGCGGCCGGTCTGCGGATCCTTGTGATAGCCGCTTTGGTAGAACGTTTCCCCCGCGAATCGCAGCGGATTGTTCATCCAGATTTTCAGGCTGCGGTCGACCTTGCGGGTGTCGTCGACGACGCGGACGTCGGACGAGTAGTTTCGAGGCGTGTTCGTTCCCAGGTAATCGTCCTTGCGGACGTCGACGAGTTGGAATTTGTACGGCTTGTAGTAGCGGGTGAACCGCAGCGAGACCGCGTAGGTTTTGTCGCCGACCGTCACCTGCTCCGAAAGATCCTGCGCCGCGAAGATGAGCCCGAGGAGATAGGTTCCCAGCGGCTTCCCGTCCTTGGTTTGGAGCGTCACATAGGCCGCCGAGAGGTCGACCTTGCTGTCGGAGTCGGTCCCCGCGCCGGGGCGGAGCTCATCGACGGTCCACTCCTTGCCGAGTCCCGCGGTCGCCGTCGATGTCTCGTCGGCCTTCAAGCGCCGGACGCCGGCGTTCTGCAGGAACCGGTCGACCGTGATCCGGAACGGCAGCCGTTCATCGACGATCGGTTGCTGGGCCGCGAGGGCGCTCAGGAGCCGTTCTTTCGGAATCACCGTCACTTTGTCGACGTGAGGATCAGACGGATCGACGACGGCGAGTTCGACCGTACGGATGTCCTGGACGAAGTTGACGGTCTGTCCCTCGTCCATTTGAAGCTGGCCTTCCACCGCCGTCAGTCCGACGAGGAGCTCGCCGAACATCATCAGGCCGATGCCCCCGTGGAGCAGGACGATCCCGCCGCGTTGTTTGAAGACGAGACAGCAGCCCGCGAGAAGCACGCCCGCCGCGAGCCCCCCTTGCGTGAGCTGCCACATGATCCGCATGCCGGCGTCGCTGAGCCTCCCCGCCGAGCCCTGGGCGACGAAGTAGCCGAGGACGATCCCTTGTAAGAGGACCGCCGCCGCCAGGAGCCATTTCGCGGTGGGGCGACCGGCGGGAACGTTCCACCAACCGACACCGGAGGCGATGCAGGTCCCCGCGAGCCCCGCGAGCATCAGCCACCACAAGGCGTCGTACGAGACCCACGGCTCGGTTTGCAGCCCTTCGGGATTGTTGGCGGAGGTGACGACCAACGTGGTGAGGACGATTCCCACCAGCGTGACCAGCAGGCCGGAGACGAGCCGGTAGCCTTTGGCCTGGACCTTGAAGCGAATGAGATGAGCCGCGAGGAGATTCAGCGACATCAGCGCGCCGATGAGCCAGCCGCCGGGGAACCAGAAGCCGCCGGGAATCTGCGGGACCTGCGTGCCGACCAGCGCGCCCCAGAACGAGGGAGGAAGGAAGATCTGGAATTCGATCCAGGCGAAGGTCGTCCGGAAATATTCGTCGATGACCTGCCAGATGTCCTTTTCAACCTGGGCGAGAGTCCCCGCGAGAATGATGAAGATCGACGCGGCGAACAACGCCACGGTCAATTTCAGCGACGCCAGCGGGCTGAGGAGTTGATTCAGCAGCGGCCCCAACCCGGCGTGTTCGTCACGGCCCGGCTGTTCGGTCGTCAGGTGGTCGGTCAAGTCGGTCGTCGCCATGACGGGTCTCGGGAGGCGTGGTGGCGGGGGTGGTCGATCGATGTCGTATGGAGCGATGGAGAAAATCCGAAATCCGAAGCACGAAATCCGAAGGAAATCCTAAGCACGAAGCGGAAAACATCACGGGATCAGCATGTTTTCTTCTTGGGATTTGCCCCTTCCTTCGGGTTTCGAGTTTCAGATTTCCTAAAGC
>CAYUHJ010000251.1:0-8609 GCA_964444365.1 uncultured Alcaligenaceae bacterium
CCCCTGGCCCCTCTCCCCAACGGGGAGAGGGGTATCATGCCTCAGTGGTGGCCCCAGGCCGCCAGGAACTTCGCTTCGCTGTTGGACGGCAGGATCGGGGCCTTCGCGATCTCCTTGCTGAACCACAGCCCCCAGACGCCGCCCACGCCGATCACGGCGGAGACCGCCATCGGGACGTGCAGCCCGCCCTCCGGGTGCGGGATCGCCGGGACGATCCACCAGATCACGTCGGCCGCGCACACGACCATCAGCAGCGTCGCCATGATGCGGATCGTCTTCGGGTTCGTCTTCACCGGGCGGAAGAGGAACACGATGAACGGCACCAGCCAGTGGAACAGCATCAGGAAGTACGCGAGGTACTCCCACCCGCCGTTGCCCCGCTTCAAGTAATAGGTGGCTTCTTCCGGCAGGTTCCCGGCCCACACCAACATGTACTGGCAGAACGAGGCGTAGGCCCAGACCATCGTGAACCCGAACAGCAGCGTCCCGATGTCGATGCGGAACTTCTCCTTCACAACCGCCAACACCTCCGGCTTGTTCACCGTCAGGGTGTAGAAGCTGAGCACGCCCAGCGACATCGCGGTGATGAACATGTTCATCCCGAACACCACGGGGAACATGCTCGACGCCCAGGTCGGTTCGACGGACATGACCCAGTCCGTCGTCGCGAAGGTCAGCATCCCGGCCCAGAGCAACATGCCGGGGCCGGACAGGTTGTAGATCCGCGTCTTGGCGGCCTCGTCGTCGGAGCCTTCGGCGTCCTTGCTCCACTTCAGGAGGAAGAACACGACCGCCCCGAGGACCGCGAAGTAGACCACCGCCCGCAGTGCGAAGAAGCCGGGGTTGAGGTAGTCGTGGATCTTGTGCTGGTTTTCGATCACCGCGTCGAGGGTCAGGTGCTCGCGGACGGAGATCTCCTTCGGGTCGCCCTCCCACTTCTTGTCGGCCCACCAGAACGGCGAGGTCGCGCCGCCGTTCAGGAACACGCCGACCAGCACCGGGACGAACAGCATCGCGACGGCGGGCAGGGTCCGCAGGGCGGCCTGCCACGTCCGGCGGAACACGACGCCCCAGCTGGCCCCGGTCAGGAAGCCGATCATCGACAGGCCGAGCGCCCCGAACGGGATCGAGGCCCAGAAGACGAACCCGACGAGGTAGCTGAGGAACCAGTCGCGGGTGTCCTCGCCGCCGGCGATGCCGCAGGCGACGTACCCGATGCCGCCGACGGCGGCCGCCCCGAACGCGAGCGTCCGGATGGGGGCGGCGTCGATGGTCGAATCCGGCAGGGTCACGCCGTGGTCGTGGTGGTCGGCGGTGGCCGCGTTCTCGGTCGTCACTTCTTCCCCTCCGCGGCGTGGTCCTTGTGGGCGGCGGCCGCCGGCACGTCCTTCTCGGCGACCTGCTGGCTCAGCTGCAGCGCCCGGATGTACCCGATGACCCGCCAGCGGTCGGCCGGGTCGGCGAGTTGCACGTCGTGGGCCGCCATGCCGCCGTACCCGAGCGTGATCACCTGGTAGATGTACCCGACCGGCACGTCCTTCAGGGCGATCTTCACGCCCCACCGGTAGAACCCGCGGGAGTAGCCCATCGGGATGCCGACGCCCGGCTTCGGCCGGCCCTTGTCGTCCAGTTCGTGCGACGGCACGCCCAGCGTCGACCAGTCGTTCAGCTTCCCTTCCGGGTCCGCGTGGTACGACGGCGGCCGCAGGAAGCCCCGCTCCGCGATCTTCCCGTTGCCCCACCCGGCCGCCCCGTGGCACAGGGCGCAGTTCGAGTTGTACAGCGTCTGCCCGCGCTCCAGGTCCGCCGTCCGCAGCACGAACGGGAACTCGGACACGAAGTACTCCGGCCGCTCCGGGACGCCCACCGGCGGGACGACCGACTTCGGGTCGAACGACGCGGTGGCGTCCGGCTTCGTGTCCCGCAGCTTCTTGCCCTCCGGGGTCAGCCACGTCACGAGCGGGCTGTCCGCGTTCGGCTGGTTCCGGTGGACGACGCCCGCCTCCAGCGGCCGGGCCGACTGGTTGTGCGGGAAGAACGGGTGCTCGTCGTACGGCCGCGGGGCCGGCTGGGTCGCCATCTTCTGCTGGCACCCGACCGCACCGGCCGCACCGGCCAGGAGCGCGACGACCGCGATGTCACGGGTGAGGCGGGTCATTCCGGCACCTCCTCGACGCTGAGCGGGCTGAGGGTGGTCAGGAACTCCCGCGTGCCGGCCGGGTCGAACTTCGGGTCGACCGCCTCGATGCACAGGAAGAACCGGTCGCGGGTCGCCCGCACGAACTGCGGCACGTTGAACACCGGGTGGTACGGCTGCGGCAGGCCGCACAGGCTCAGCAGCCCGAACAGCCCGCTGAGCGAGGCCGTCAGCACCAGCAGTTCCCAGGAGATCGGGATGAACATCGGCCACGACCAGAACGGCTTCCCGCCGATGTTGAGCGGGTAGTCGACGACCGACGCCCACGACATCATGGTGAACCCGAGGGTGGCCCCGCACAGGCCGCCCGTGAACATAATTGCACCGATCTCGCTCCGGGGGAAGCCCAGTTCGTCGGCCACCTCCCCGACCGGGTACGGCGAGTAGCCGTCCATGCGGGTGTAGCCGGCCTCGCGGGCCTTCCGCGTCGCCTCGACCAGCTTGTCGGCCGTGTCGAACTCGGCCATGACCCCGTACACCGGCGGCGGGGCGTCCGGGTCGTGATGCGCGTCGCTCACTTGGCGTTCTCCATGACCGCGTGGCCGTCCCGACCGCCCTGAGGACCGGGCAGCATTTCCCGCATTTCCGTGATCGAGATCATCGGCAGGAACCGCACGAACAGCGTGAACAGCGTGATGAACAGGCCGACGGACCCGATCATCGTCATCCAGTCCCACTCCGTCGGGGCGTACCGGCCCCAGCTGCTCGGCAGCTGGTCGCGGGTCAGCGTGATGACGATGACGTACCGCTCGAACCACATCCCGACGTGGACCGAGCCCGCCACCGCGAACACCAGCCAGTCGTTCGTGCGGAACTTCTTGAACCAGTACAGCTGCGGGATGATCGTGTTGGTCAGGATCAGCATCCAGTACGACCACCAGTACGGCCCGTACCAGATCCGCTGGAGCGTCGTGTCCCACTCGTACAGCGAGTGGCTGTACCACGCCATCCACACTTCGTTGAAGTAGCCGTAGTTCACCATGAAGCAGGTGGTCAGCATCACGCGGGCGCACAGGTCCAGGTGGTGCGTCGTGATGACGTCCCCCATGCCGTAGTACTTCCGCAGCGGGACCGCCAGCCAGACGACCATCGCGAACCCGGAGAAGATCGCCCCGGCGACGAAGAACGGCGGGAAGATCGTCGCGTGCCACAGGGGAACGATCGCAACGGCGAAGTCGAAGGACACGACCGTGTGGACCGAGAACACGAGCGGCGTCCCGATCCCGGCGAGGAGCAGGTACAGCTTCTCGTACCGCCGCCAGTGGATCGCCGACCCGCGCCAGCCGAGAGCGAACGCGCCGTAGGCCCACCGCTGCAGGTTGTTCTTGGCCGTGTCGCGAAGCACCGCGAGGTCCGGGATCAGGCCGACGTACCAGAACACGACGGACACGGTGAGGTACGTGCTGACCGCGAACACGTCCCACGTCAGCGGGGAGCGGAACTGCGGCCAGACGGCCATGTTGTTCGGGAACGGGAACAGCCAGTACGCCATCCACGGCCGGCCCATGTGGATCAGCGGGAAAATCCCCGCGCACATGACCGCGAAGAGGGTCATCGCCTCCGCGAACCGGTTGATGCTGGTCCGCCACTTCTGGTGCATCAGCAGCAGGATCGCGGAGATCAGCGTGCCGGCGTGGCCGATGCCGATCCACCACACGAAGTTGACGATCGCGAAGCCCCAGGCGACGGGGTGGTTCAACCCCCAGATGCCGACGCCGAGGTAGAACAGCCAGAAGACGGAGACGCCGAGGGCGTTCAGCAGGGCGAACCCGACGAGGAACCAGAAGTACCACGCCCTGGGCGTGGGCCGGTCCCCGAGCACGACGGAGCCGATCTTGTCGCCGAGGCTGGCAAGATCCTGGGAGCTCGTGATGAGCCCCTCCGGGTGCGGCGGGTAGTGGGTCGCCGACGTGTACGTGGGCTCGGGTGCGGTCGCGGTCGACATCGGGTTACGCCCCCTTCGTGGCGGCGAGCGCCGGGTTCGGGTTCTTGATCGCCGCCAGGTAGCTCGTCCGCGGCATCGTGTTCTGCTCGGCGAGCAGCCCGTAGTTGTGCGGTTCGGCCTTCCACCGGGCCACCGCGCTGGCGGCCCCCTTGTCGTCCAGGTCGTTCAGGTCGCCGAACACGATCGCCCCGCTCGGGCACGCCTGCTCGCACGCCGTCTTGATCTCGCCGTCCAGGATCTTCGGCCGGCCGAACCGGTCCTTCGGCCGCGTCGCGTGCTCCCGCTCGGCGTCGATCTCCGCGTTCCGGATCCGCTGCACGCAGTAGGTACACTTCTCCATCACGCCGCGGGTCCGGACGGTCACTTCCGGGTTGTTCACCAGCTTCAGGCTGTCGTTGGTGTAGTCCGTGTACTGGAAGAAGTTGAACCGGCGGACCTTGTACGGGCAGTTGTTCGAGCAGTACCGGGTGCCGACGCACCGGTTGTAGGCCATGTCGTTGAGGCCGTCCGCGGAGTGGGCGGTCGCCCCGACCGGGCACACGACCTCGCACGGGGCCTTCTCGCACTGCTGGCACGGGACCGGCATGAAGTGCGTCGCGATGGCCGCCGAGTTCTGCACCCGCTCGGCCCGCTCCGCGAGCTTCACGTCCCGGCCGCCGAGCTTGTCGTCGAACGGGGCCGCGCCGGGGATCGACGAGTAGCGGTCGATCCGGATCCAGTGCATGTTCCGGCCGCGGGACACCTCGTACTTGCCGATGACCGGGGTGTTGTTCTCGGCCACGCACGCCGCGGTGCAGGTGCCGCACCCGGTGCAGGCGCTGAGGTCGATCGCCATGCCCCACCGGCGGTAGCTGGCGCTCGACTCCTTGCCGTCCACCGTCTGCGGGTACTTCGGGTAGAGGCTGAGTGGGATCACCCGCTTGTCGTGGTGCTCGTGCCCGTGTTCCCCGTGGTGGGCCTCGAGCGGGTGGTGCTGGCCGTCGTGCAGGCGCTCCCAGTCCTCGAAGGTGCCGGGGGTGAGGGCCCGGATTTCCTTGTACTCGCCGGCGGACGCCGCGGGGACCTGGGCGAAGTCCGGGTCCGCCTTGAACTGGTCGGCGGTCGCGGCCCGGTACGGCCGGCGGCCTTCCATCAGGTACTGGCCCTGGACGCACGCCAGGAACATCTTCGCCCCGGTCTTCGCGACCGTCGCCCCGGTCGCGAACCCGAGCGTGGTGCTCGTCCGGATCGCGTAGGCGTTGGCCCCGGAGCCCTTGCCGGTGCTCCCGACCAGGCTGCGGCCGTAGCCCAGGTGGAGGGTGATCGCGTCGTCGGCGTGGCCGGGCAGGATGAACACGCCCGCCGTCACCGACCGCCCGTTGACCTTCAGTTCGAGCACGTCCGCTTCGAGCCGCCCGCGTTCGCCGGCCGTCCAGCGGGGGTCGTTCGACACCCCGAGCTTGACCGCCGTCTTCGGGCTGACGATCGCCGCGTTGTCCCACGTCAGGTTCGTGACGGGCTTCGGCAGTTCCTGCAGCCAGCCGTTGTTGTTGAACTTCCCGTCGCCGACGGTCGGGTCCGGGAAGAACTGGATCTGGTAGCCGTCCGGGGCCGCCGCCGGGGGCGCGTCGAGCCCGGCCACGGACGCCGCCCGAACGGCCGTCGAGGCGACCGCGGTGCCGGGGACGACGCCGTCCCGCACGGCCTTGTGCCACCACACGTCGAAGTCGCCGGCCTTGACCTTCTCGTCGAAGTGCTTCCGCCACGTCCCCATGACCACGTCGTGCGGGTCGGCGGCCGACAGCTCCAGCAGGTTCGCGAACAGCTCGACGAGCGAGTGCCCGCCGAACAGCGGCGCGATCAGCGGCTGCTGCAGGGCCACCGTCCCGTCGTGCCCGCGGAGGTCGCCCCACGACTCGAAGTAGTGCGTCGCGGCGATGTGGTAGTCGCACTTGGCCGCGGTCTCGTCGTGGTTCCAGTCGTACAGCCCGTAGTGGACCTTGACCGCCTTCGACTCGCCGAGCACCTTGCCGAACTCCAGGTCCGCCGGGGCGTCGTACACCGGGTTCGCGTTGAACACGAGCAGCAGTTCGACCTTGCCCGCCTTCAAGTCTTCCGCCAGCGCCTTCAGGTCCGCGAAGGAGTCCGAGGCCCGGGCTTCGAGCGGGTCCGTGAAGACGACCGTCTTGCCGACCGCGTCGAGCTTCTGGTTGATCGCGAGGGCGATCCGGTGGACGGCCGCCGGCTGGCTGTCGCCGACGAGCACCAGCGACCGGCTGGGCTTCGACCGGAGGTCGTCCGCGACCGGCTTGACCCACGCCTTCGCGACGTCCGGCAGCACCCCGGCGGCGATGCCGGCGACGCCGAGTTCGATCGCGACGGCCCGGGCGAACGCCTCGATTTCCGAGGGCTTCAGCGGCAGGCGGTGGTCCGCGGTGCCGCCGGTGCCGGTGACCATCGACTCGACGGCGTACAGGCGGTTCTGCGGCTTGTCGAACCCGTCCTTGGCGGCGAGCCCGGCCTTCAGCGTCCGCACCTTGCGGCGGGCCATGAAGTCGCGGGCGGCCCGCACGGACCCGGCCCCTTCGTCGAGGAAGTTCGAGTCGAGGGCCAGCACCACGTCCGCGTCGGCGAACTTGTAGACGGGGTTCACGAACTTGCCGAAGGCGTCGCGGGCGGCGACCTTCGCGGCGGTCGACCCGGCGGGCTCGTACTGGACCCACTTCGCGCCGGGGTTCCGCTTCAGGAACTCTTCCACCAGCGCGGTCAGGGTCGGCGACGTGGTCGGCTCGGAGACGATGCGGACGCCGGCCCCGCCCTTGTCGCGCTGCTTGGTGAGTTCGGCCTTGATCGCGTTGACGGCCTTCTCGTAGCTGACCGGCGAGTTCCCGAACGTGGCCGACTTCGACCGGTCCGGGTCGTACATGCTCAGGACCGAGCCCTGGGCGGCGACGTTGGTGGCCCCGAGGCTGGTCGGGTGGTTGGGGTTCCCCTCGACCTTGATCGGCCGGCCTTCGGTGCTCTTGGCGATGAGCCCGAGCCCGACGCCGCCGGCCTGGGGGACCGCGGTGGCGAAGAACAGCGGCACGCCGGGGAGCAGTTGCTCCGGCTGGCGGACGTACGGGACGACCTTCCGCTGCGACATCGGCCGCAGGGAGTAGTTGCACCCGACCGCCCCGGCGAGGGCCGCGGACGCCCCCATCAGCGTGAGGAACCGGCGGCGCGAGACCGGGTCGAGCCACTCGGCCGCGTCCTCGGGGAACTCGTCCTGCATCATCTTCCGGAAGCCGTCCGTGTTCATCCACTCCTCGACGGACTGGAAGAACTCGGGCTCCGGGGTCGTCGCGTCGGCGGGCATTCGTCGGTCCTCGTCTCACTCGGTCGGCGAGCCGCCCACGCGAGTGGGCGGGTTTTGCGACTCCACCCGCGGACTGGCGTCCGCGGCTCGCAGTCGCAGACGGGCAACTACCGGTGGCACATCGAACAGTTCGTCAGCACGTCCGGCTCGCGGACCTGGTACTCGGCCTTCTTCTGCTTCCCGATTTCGAGCTGGGTGAACGGCCGGCCGGTGTCCGGGTTGACGCCGAGGTCCGCCGGCTTCCACCCGAGGTTGTACACTTCTTCCCGCGGCCGCAGGTGGTTTTCCGGCTTCCGGTGGCAGTCCAGGCACCACTCCATCAGCAGCGTCTTCGTCTGGAAGACGAGGTTCATGTCGTCGATCCGGCCGTGACACGAGTAGCAGCCGACGCCCTTGGCCACGTGGATCGAGTGGTTGAAGTACGTGTAGTGCGGCACGTTGTGGACCTTGGTCCACGCGATCGGGACGCCCTTGGCGTACCCCTGGCGGACCGGCTCCAGCAGGTCCGCCCCGGTCCACATCTGCTGGTGGCAGTTCATGCACGTCTTGGTCGGCGGCAGGCCGGCCTGGGCCGACTTCTCCACCGCCGTGTGGCAGTACCGGCAGTCGATGCCGAGCTGCGCCACGTGGTGCTTGTGGCTGAACGGGACCGGCTGCTCGACGACTTCCCGCGTGCCGGTCGTGTAGTCGGACCGGAAGAACGCGGCCAGGGCCACGCCCCCCGTCGCGCCGACGAGCGGCAGCCCGAGCAGGAGCAGGCGGGCGAACACGTTCAAACTCTTCGGGAACACCTGGGCCATCGCCGTCAGCCTCCTCTGGTCGCACTCGTCGCGCCGCACGCCCCGCCCGTGGGGAGGGGGCGGGTCACGGGAACGAAGTCGGGACGATGCCCTCGAACGCGAACTGCATGAACCGGTACGCCCCGATGGCCATCGTGATGGCGGTCGCGCTGAAGAACACGCCGAGCGCCCCGAGGTTCTCGCCGTCCTTGCCGGCCCGGATGCCCATCGCCAGCGTGACGAGGCCGAGGACCAGCCCGACCGAGGCGACCATCAGCCCGAACGGGTACCACCAGAACGTGATCGTGCCCCAGAACCCCAGGCAGAACGACGCCGTCGCCAGCCCGCGGC
>CAYUHJ010000252.1:0-8498 GCA_964444365.1 uncultured Alcaligenaceae bacterium
CGCGAGGCGGGCCGTCTGCTCCGGTGTGTCCGAGGTCACATCCCGGGAAACCGAAGCGTCGGGCCCGATCTGGGAGGCTTCACCCGCATGTTCGGCGGTGTAGGCAACGGGAGCGGCGACCACCGTCCTCTCGCAGCCGCACGCCTTCTCCGCCCGGGCCAGCCCGTCACCCGTCGGCCGCGTGGGGGGCGAATTCGCTGCGCGGGTGCAGCAGGTTCGCGTTCCACGGGTCGCCCCGTAGGAGCGCGGCCCGGCCCCGGGGGTGTCCGGGCTGGAAGGTCCGGCGCAGCAGCATCCGGAGGCGGAGGGACCGGGGCAGAAGAGTTTCACCCGCCCGTCGGGGCACACGCACTGGACGCGCGGCACCCCGGTCGTGACGGTCATGAACGCCGCCACAGTCGCGAGGAGCTTCGTCAGTGCGCCGCCGAACGGATACATTCCACCCCTCCCCGCCTCTCATCGGCCCGCCCGCCCGGGTCGGTCAGTCCGCGTCACCGAAAACCCGGGTGCCGGGTGACCGAGCGGATACGCAACCGTCGTCCTTCGCACAGTCGAGAGCCGAGTTCTTGGCGGCCCCTCAGACAAACACCTGACGCGCAGGCAGCACGACCCGTTCGGAACCGCCGGCGGTCCTCCACCCGGCGGCCCGCAGGTCCGGACGGATTTACTTCCCGGCCTTGTTGAGCGGGCAGCAGTTCGGGCAGCCGAGCTGCTCGCCCGTGACCGGGCAGATGTAGTCACCCGCGGCCGCCGCCTTCGGCTCCCCGGCCATCGCCTCGGTCGCCGGTGCCTTGTCGCCGTTCAGCGGGCAGCACGCCGAACAGGGTAACTCCTCCCCGGTGAGTGGGCAGGTGTACGACCCGGCCTTCTGCGAGTTCGCGTAGGCGAACCCTCCGACCACCACCGCGGGTACGGCCACCACGGCCGCCCACAGCCACTTCCGTCGGTTCATGCTCGTCCCCTCCAACTCGTCCGCCGTCGGGCGTCGGGACAACCCCGTCGCCGTCCGGGTGAATGGTACACCCCGTACCCCGGTACGGAGTCAAGCCCGCCTCCCGGAATCTGCGGCCTTTTTCGGCGGGCACTCGTGAGGAGCGGCATCGCCTATCGCGGCGATGATCGGGCAGTCGGCCGCGGGGCCGCGGCCCCGGCAGATCGCGACCAGCCGGCCCAGCTCGGCCCGCATCCCCTGAAGCTCCGCGATCCGGGCGTCGATGTCGGCGAGCTTATCGGTCGCCCTCTCGCGGACGTCCACCTGGCCGGCGTCCGGGTCGTCCCGGAGGTCGAGCAGTTCCTTCGACTCCCTGAGCGTGAACCCGAGCCGCTGGGCCCGGCGGATGAACCTCACCCGCTCCACCGCGTCCGGCGGGTACCGGCGGTAGCCGGACGGGAGCCGGCCCGGCTCCGCGAGCAGCCCCTCCCGCTCGTAGAACCGGATCGTCTCGACCCCGACGCCGGCCTGTCTCGCGAGCTGGCCGATGGTCAACACGGCGCACCTCCGGACGGACCTCCGCCTCGCGGGGAGAACGACGATCCGCCCGCCCCGCGCGAAGTCACAACGAAAACGCCTTCAGGCCCGCGAACGAGTCCGGGTCGAACCGGGCGCGGCGGACCGGCCCGAGGTTCAGTGCGGCGTGCAGGTACGCATCGAGCCAGCCGAACACCCCGGCTGCGACCGCCCGGCAGTCGTCGGCCGACTTCCCCGGGTGGCGCGTCCCCGACACCGTCCCGTCGTGGACCAGGTCGTTCCGCATGTTCTTGAAGTCGGCGGCAAGGGGCGGCACCCCGAACCGGACCGCCGCGTCGGTCACCGCCCGGAGGAACGACAGCCCTGCCCCCTGCCGCCCCTCCTCGGTCGCGGCAATGACCTGGAGGCCGGTCGTGGCACTCAGGTACAGGTCCTCAAGAGACCAGCAGGCGAGCGCGTCGAGCCAGTGGTGGACGAGGAGGAGCACCTTCTCCGCCCGCCCCAGGGTGGGGTAGGCGGCGAGGAAGGCGGCGAGCGCGGCCCGGAACTCGTGTTCGTCGTTCACGACCGGACCCGGCCCGGCGGCCGACCGCTCGCGGGGGAAGTTCGACGGGACCTCGATTATCTGGAGGTCCGACCAGGGGAGACTGCGGTGGACCGTGACCGCGCTGCCGGACAGGTAGGACGTGCCGAGGCAGAGCGGGAGGAGTTCCCCGACCGTCCCCTCGACGGCCGCGGGCCCGGCCGCCCCGTCCACCGGGTGTTCGGCCCGGTAGGTCTCGTGGCACATCGACTGTTCGAGAACCGCGGCCTTCCGGGCCGCGAAGTCCGGCTCCCGGGCAAGGACCCAGTCCCCGTGGGCCCCGGCCACGACGAGCTCCTCCGGGTCGCCCGGGACGAGCAGGTTCACCAGTCGGACGCCGATCATCTTGTTCCCCTTGGTGCCGGACAACGGTCGGCCCCGGTGATTCGGTCGGGGCCGACTCCGCACGTGACCGACCGCGGGCTGGCAGGTTCCTTTTTCGCGTACTCGACCTTCGTCGGCTTATCCCCTCACGATCCGGAGCGGGTTCGGCCCCCGCGGTCGCCGCCACGACCGGGGAGAACCGGGTCAATCACTCTTACCGCACTCGCGGCCCTGACGCGGGTGCTTCTTCCGCCCTCGCCCGGTCCGCTCGCCGGGTGCTCGGGCGGGATGACAAGCCGCTCGACCCTTCACGCTACTCCCGGGGGGCGCGGTACGGCTTCCCGTCACGGTACAACGCGAGCCGGGTCCGCACCCGATCCGCCTCCGGCCCCTTGGTTCCCGCGAGCGCTTCCGCCGCCCTCGCCGCGGCCTCGTCGAACTTCCCGCACTCGGCGAGGGCCGCGGCCAGCGCGTCGAGCGCCTTCGCCCCCTTCCACCCGGTGAGCTCGCAGGCGGTGGTCGCCGCGGCGAGCGCCCGCCGCCCGTCCCGAACCTTGTCGTCCGGGGCGGAGGCGAGGACCCAGGCGAGCTCGCGGTGGGCGGCCGCGTCCTTCGGGGCGAGCCGCCGGGCCTCCTCGAAGTCTTGGGCCGCCCGGGCGTATTCGCGGGCGGCCTTGAGCGCCCGGCCGCGCTCGAGGTACGCGGGCTGGCAGGTCGGGTCGAGCCGGAGGGCCTCGCCGAAGTCGGCGACCGCCTCAGAGGCCTTTCCCTGGGCCGCCCGCGCGGCACCCCGGCCGTAGAACGCCTCGGCCGTCCGGACCCCCAGCCGGATGGCCTCGGTCAGGTCCGCCTCGGCCTTTCCGTGGTCTCCCGCCATCGCGTAGACCGCCCCGCGGCCGAAGTAGGCGAACCCGAAGTCGGGGCGGAGCCGGACCGCCTCGGAAAGATCGGCGACCGCCCGGGGGTAGTTCCCGCCGGCCGCGACCATCATCCCCCGGGCGGCGTGGGCCTCGGGGTTCTTCGGGGCCCGCCGGATGGCCTCGCCGTACGCCTCGGCCGCCCGGGCGTAGTCCCCCCGGGCCCGGTGCACCTCCCCGCGGAGGACGTGCGGGTCGGCCGAGTCCGGCCGCAGCCGGGCGGCGACGTCCAGGTCGGCGCCCGCCTTGTCGAACTCCCGGTTCCGGGCGTACACCTTCGCCCGGGCGAGGTACACCCGGTGGTCTTCGGGGGAGAGCCGTGCCGCCTCGGAGAGGTCGGCGACGGCCCGGGCGCTCTCCCCGCGGGCCGCGAGCACCTCGCCCCGGGCGGCGTAGGGGGCTTTGGCCGTCGGGGCCCGGCGGATGGCTTCGGTGAGCTCCGCCTCGGCCTTCCCGAGCTCGCCCCGCTCGGCCAGGAGCTCGGCCCGGGCGACCCGCGGGTCGGGGTCGTCGGGCGCGGCCGCAACCGCCCGGGCGAGGTCCTCGGCCGCCGCCTCGTGCCGGCCGAGCCGGGCCCGGGCGAGCCCGCGGGCGGTCAGCGCCGGGACGAGGTTCGGGCTGAGCTTCAGCGCCTCGTCGAAGTCGGCGGCCGCCGCGGCGAGCTCGCCCTTCGCCTGGAGCACCCGCCCGCGGTCGAGGAAGGCCTTCGGGTTCCGCGGGTCGAGCCGGGCGGCCCGCGTGAGGTCGGCGAGCGCGAGGTCCAACTCGCCCGTGTCGGCGTGGGCGTCCCCCCGGTGGAGGTAGGCCGCCGGGCTTAACGGGTTCGCCTTGATCGCCTCCGTGTAGTCGGCGACGGCCTTTCCCCACTCCTTCTTGCCGGCGTAGAGGAGCCCGCGGGCGACGTACACCGGCCCGGCCCCCGGGGCCAAGCGGGCCGCCTCGGAGAGGTCGGCGATCCCGCCGTCCACGTCCCCGCGGGCCGCCTTCGCCGACCCCCG
Source organism: uncultured Alcaligenaceae bacterium (assembly GCA_964444365.1). Taxonomy (GTDB): domain Bacteria; phylum Planctomycetota; class Planctomycetia; order Gemmatales; family Gemmataceae; genus CAYUHJ01. Next base: position 4,291 of record CAYUHJ010000252.1, read on the forward strand.
GGTCGCGAGCGCCCGGGCGTCCTTCGGGTCGATCTTGAGGGCCGCGTCGCAGTCCTCGACGGCGCGGTCGTGCTCGCCGCGGTTGAACCGCACGGCCGCCCGGAGCCCGAGGACGGCACCGTCCGCCGGGGCCGCGGCCACCGCCCGGTCGCAGTCCTCGGCCGCCCGGTCCAGCCGGCCGCGGGCGGCGTGGGTGAGTGCCCGGAGGACGTACCCGTCGGGGGCGGCGGGCTTGAGCCGGACGGCCTCGGTGAAATCGGCCTCGGCCGCGGCCAAGTCGCCGGCCGCGACGTGAACGCGGCCCCGCGCGAGGTAGCCGGCGGCGTCGGCCGGGTTCCGGCGGATCGCCTCCGACAGTTCGGCGAGCGTTCGCCCCAGGTCGGCCGGCGGCCGCACGGGGGCAGGCCCGCCGGGGCTCAGCTTCAGCCACTCGCCCTTTAAGGGGTCGAGTCCCCCCACCCCCAGCTTCGGGGGTTCCTCGGACCCGTCGGCCCGCTGGGCCGCCCAGACCGAGGCGATCGCCACGAGCGCGATGAGCGTTAACCTCCACATGCGTCACCTCCGTTCGACGCGGGGCGGGCCGCGGCCGCCCGCCCGACAGGAAAACCCCGGGCGGTCCGTCGCCCGGGGGGTAGCCGGCTACAGGGCCGCGCGCCTGAGCCGGAGGGCGTTCGCGATGACCGACACCGAGCTCAAACTCATCGCCGCGCTCGCCCAGATCGGGGTGATGAGGATGCCGAACATGGGGTAAAGGACGCCGGCCGCGACCGGGACGCCGACCGCGTTGTAGACGAAGGCGAGGAACAGGTTCTGCCGGATGTTCCGGACCGTCGCCCGGCTGAGCCGTCTCGCGCGGGCGATGCCCCGGAGGTCCCCCTTGACGAGCGTCACCGCGGCCGACTCCATCGCGACGTCGGTCCCGGTGCCCATCGCGATCCCGACGTCGGCCCGGGCCAGGGCCGGGGCGTCGTTCACGCCGTCGCCCGCCATCGCGACGACGTGGCCCTCGCCCTTCAGCCGCCGCACGACCGCCTCCTTCTCTTCGGGGAGGACCTCGGCCACGACCTCGTCGATCCCGAGTTCCCGGCCGACGGCATCGGCCGTCCCCCGGCGGTCCCCGGTGAGCATGATGACCCGCAGGCCCTCGGCGTGAAGCAGTCGCACCGCCTCCGGGGTCGAGGCCCGGATGGGGTCCCGGACGCTCACGAGCCCCGCGAACCGGCCGTCGACGGCGACGAGCACCACCGTCTGGACCTCGCTCGGGAGGTGCGTCTCCTCGGCCTTGAGCTCTTCCCAGACGATCCCCTCGTCTTTGAGGAGTTTCGCGTTCCCGAGCGCCACCCGGCGGCCGCCGACGGTGCCGAGCACGCCCTTCCCGGTGACCGAGCGGAAGTCGTCCGCGCCGGTGAGCGTGAGGCCCCGGGCCAGGGCCCCGTTGACAATCGCCGAGGCGAGCGGGTGCTCGCTCCCCCGCTCGAGGCTCGCGGCGAGGCGCAAGACCTCGTTCTCGGCGAACCCCTCGGCGGGCTGGACGCGGGCAAGACGCGGCCTCCCCTCGGTCAGGGTCCCCGTCTTATCCACCACCAGCACGTCGGCCTTCCCGAGGAGCTCGAGGGCCTCGGCGTCCTTGATGAGGACGCCGGCCTCGGCCCCCCGGCCGGTCCCGACCATGATCGACATCGGGGTCGCGAGCCCGAGGGCGCACGGGCAGGCGATGATGAGGACCGCGACGGCGTTCACGAGCGCGTGGGCGAGCCGGGGCTCGGTCCCCCAGAGGGCCCACGCGACGAAGGCGAGGGCCGCGACGAGGACGACGGCCGGGACGAAGACCTTCGACACCCGGTTGACGAGCCGCTCGACCGGGGCCCGGGTCCTCTGGGCGTCCCCGACCATGCGGACGATCCGCGCAAGGAGCGTGTCCCCGCCGACCTTGTCGGCCCGGACGAGGAGCCCGCCGGTCCCGTTCACCGTCCCGCCGACGACCTTCACACCCGGCTCCTTCTCAACCGGGATCGGCTCACCCGACACCATCGACTCGTCGACCGAGCTCCGGCCCTCCAAGACCGTCCCGTCGGTCGGCACCCGCTCGCCCGGCCGGACCCGGACCCGGTCGCCGACGCGGAGGTGGCCAACGGGGACGTCTTCCTCCCGCCCGTCGTCCCGGACGACGCGGGCGGTCTTCGGGGCGAGGTTCAGGAGCCGCCGGACGGCACCGGCCGTCTGGCTCCGGGCGCGGAGTTCCAGCACCTGCCCGAGGAGGACGAGGACGGTCACGACCGCGGCCGTGTCGAAGTACGGCTCGACCGCCCCGGACGCCGCCCGGAACCCCTCGGGGAAGAGCCCCGGGGCGGCGGTCGCGGCGAGGCTGTAGAGGTAGGCCGCCCCGACCCCGAGGGCGATGAGGGTGAACATGTTCGGGCTGACGTTCCGGACCGAGTCCCACCCCCGGGCGAAGAACGGCCACCCGCCCCAGACGACGACCGGGGTCGCGAGGAGGAGCTGGACCCAGTTCATGGCCCGCATGTCGAGGACGTGGTGGAGCGGGCGGCCGGGGATCATGTCGGCCATGGCGAGGGCGAAGACCGGGACGGTGAGGACCGCCCCGACCCGGAACCGGCGGGTCATGTCGTCCAGTTCCGGGTTCGGGCCCTCCTCGGCCGTGACCGTCCGGGGCTCCAGCGCCATCCCGCACTTCGGGCAACTCCCCGGGCGGTCGCTCACCACCTCCGGGTGCATCGGGCACGAGTACTCGACCTTGGTCGCGGGTTCGGGGGGTGTGGGGGCTGTGGCCGCGACCGCCGACGCGGGCGAGCCTGGCTCACCGCCGTCCGGGTGCCCGGCGGGCGGGGGGCCGACGAATCGGGCCGGGTCGGCCTCGAACCGGTGGTGGCAGTCGGTGCTACAGAAGTAGTACCGGGCGCCCCGGAACTCGGCCGAGCCGGCCGCGGTCTCGGGGGTGGTCGTCATCCCGCACACCGGGTCGGTCTCCCGGGGGTGGGCCGGTGCGTCTGCCGGCGAGTGGTGGTGTTCGTGCTTCATGTCGTTCTCCCCCGCCCAGGCGGGCGTGACTGCTTCCGCCAAAGCCTCCGCCGCAACGACCCCCACCCGCATCGACTACCGGGCGGACGGAACATGTCGCCCCGACGCCATCGGACCCCCGAGTCGGTGTACCACACTCCGCACGCCGAGAACGAGGGCCGGAAGGCGTGCTCGACCTCCGCCCTCTTTGACCGCACGGCCGGGCCCGAGGTGCAACACGCAGCCCGAAGGCCAGCCCGGCGTGGGCACTGCCGTGGCCCGCCCCCGGACTCAGTCATCCCCCGCCCGCGGCCGGGGGCTTCCCATTTCTCGCATCAAGCGTCTCGGCCGGGGCCTTCGGGATCGGATCGAGGGCGACGAGGACCTCGGGCCGCGGGCGGCCGCCGCTCAACTCGGCCATCCAGGCGTCGTCCCACGCGGCCGAGGCCGCGTCCTTTTCCCCCGCCGGCTCCGGTCGGTAGACCTTCCGGCCGAAGAGGAGGAAGACGGCGGGGGTCACCACCTGGTCCATGAGGGTCGAGGTGACGAGGCCGCCGATCACGACGACGGCCAAGGGGTGCAGGATCTCCTTCCCGGTCTGCCCGGCCCCGAGGGCGAGCGGAACGAGGCCGATCACCGCGACCGCCGCCGTCATGAGCACCGGGGCCAGCCGCTCCAAGCTCCCGCGGACGATCATCTCCTTCCCGAACGGCTCGCCCTCCTCCCGCATCAGGTGGATGTAGTGGGCGATCATCATGATCCCGTTGCGGGTCACGATCCCGATGAGCGTGATGAACCCGACCCAGTGGGCGACGGAGAGCGTCGTCGCCTGCATCCAGACCTGCGGCCACTTCCACCACGGTACCGCGTGGAGGGCCGCGGCGTCCGGGCGGTTGACGATCAAAAGCGCCAGGACCGCTCCGAGCCCGGCGAGCGGGATGTTCACCCCGAGCACCATGAGCGCCGCCCGCCAGGACCCCAGGCACCGGCAGAGGAGCAGGAATACGCCAAACACGGCCGCGACCCCGAGGACCAGGAGCCGACTGTTCGCCTCCTGCTGGGCCCGGTACTGGCCGTCGTCCTCGACCCGGTAGTCTCCGCCCTTCGCCCGGAGCCTCTCCTCGACCGGGCGGACGGCCCGCTTGATGTCGGCCACCACGTCGCCGAGGCTCCGCCCCTGGACGTTGCAC
>CAYUHJ010000253.1:0-8428 GCA_964444365.1 uncultured Alcaligenaceae bacterium
CCTCAAGGGCGTCGACGTCCGGCTCGCGCTGTTCGCCGCCGCCCTCGCCCTCGGCGGCCTGGCCGGGGACGTGGCCCCCGTCGTCCGCGAGTTCCTGGCCACGTTCAGCAACGAGAAGTTCGTCGTCCCCATCTGTTCCGCGATGGGCTTCGCCTACGTCCTGAAGCACACCGGGTGCGACGCCCACCTCGTCCGGCTGCTCGTCGGCCCGGTCAAGGCGGTCCACTTCTTGATGATCCCCGGCGTCGTCCTCGTCGGGTTCCTGGTCAACATCCCGGTCATCAGCCAGACGAGTACGGCCGTCTGCCTGGGCACGGTCGTGGTCCCCGTGATGCGGGCCGCGGGGTTCTCGCCCATTACGATTGGGTCCGCGCTGTTGCTGGGCGCGTCGGTCGGGGGCGAACTTCTGAACCCGGGGGCACCCGAGCTGCTGACCGTCGCCGTGAAGACGGGCCGACCGCCGCAGGACATGTGGGGGCCGATCCTCCGGGTGCTGGTGCCGATGCTGGCCGTGTCGACGCTCGTGTTCTGGGTCCGCGAGTGGCGGAGCGCGAAGACCCCGGCCGCCGGGCCGGCCCCGGCCGAGGACCAGCCGGCGACCCCCGCCGAGCGGCTGAACCTGTTGAAAGCCGCGGTGCCGGTCGTGCCGCTGGCGTTGCTCTTCCTCACCGGCCCGCCGTTCGGGGTCGTGAGCATGCCGCAGAAGTGGGTGGTGAACCGCCCGGACGTGTCCGCGTCGGCTGCGGTCGTGGGGGTCGGTGCCGCGGAGGTTTCCGAGGGCAAGCGCGATTCGTCGTACAACACCCGGCTCATCGGCCTCGCCATGATGCTCGGCGTCGGCGTGGCGGCGGCCGCGTCCCCGGGCCGGGCGAAGGGGTGCATGAAGGCGTTCTTCGACGGCGCGGGGTACGGGTTCACCCACATCGTCAGCCTGATCGTGATCGCGAACTGCTTCGGAAAGGGGATCGATCAGGTGGGCCTTGCGAAAGCCCTCGGCGACGTGATCGCCGGCAGCCCGAACCTGCTGCAACCGCTGGCCGCGTTCGTCCCCGCCGGGTTCGCGTTCGTGTGCGGGTCCGGGATGGCGAGCACGCAGAGCCTGTACGGGTTCTTCCACGGCCCCACGGTCGCCCTCGACGGCGACCCGCTGGCCGTCGGCGCGATGGTGTCCCTCGGGGCGGCCGCGGGGCGGACGATGTCCCCGGTGGCGGCCGTCGTGCTGATGAGCGCCGCGCTGACCGGGACGAAGCCGTTCGACCTGGTCCAGCGCGTCGGCCCGCCGCTGCTGATCGGCCTGACCGCGGTCGTCGGCCTGCGGATGGCGGGCTGGGTGTGAGTCGGATTGGTAGGTCGGGTCGAGTCTTCGAGGCCCGACGTTGCGCTTCCCTGTCGGGCCTCGAAGACTCGACCCGACCTACCAGAGAGTTCCCTCCATGAAGCGTCTCCTCCTCGTTCTCGTTCTCGCGGCCCTCGCCGCCCCCGCGTTCGCGCAGTCCCCGGACCCCGCCAAGCTCGCGGCCGTCAAGGACCGCATGCAGAAGTTCGTCGACGACGGCGAACTCGCGGGGGCCGTCACCGTGTTCGGCAACGCGGACGGCGTCTTCCAGCACGAGGCCGTCGGGTTCGCGAATCTCGAAGACCGGACGCCGATGGCGAAGGACACCGTCTTCCGCATCGCGTCCATGACCAAGCCGATCACCGCGCTCGCCGTCATGATCCTCGCGGACGAGGGGAAGCTGAGTATCGACGACCCGGTCGAAAAACACCTGCCCGAGTTCAAGGGCCAGATGCTCGTCGCGGCGAAGGACAAGGACACGGTCACGCTGAAGAAGCCGGCCCGGCCGATCACGCTGAAGGACCTGCTGACGCACACGTCCGGGCTGCCGGGCGGCTACCCGCCGGCGTTCGCGGACGTGTACACCAAGCGGAACCGCACGCTCGCGGAGACGACGCTGGTCATCTCGCAACAGCCGTTGCAGTTCGAGCCGGGGTCGAAGTGGGCGTACTGCAACGCCGGCATCGACACCCTCGGCCGGGTCGTCGAGGTCGTCTCCGGCGAGGCGTTCGACGCCTTCCTGAAGAAGCGCGTCTTCGACCCGCTGCAAATGACCGACACCGCGTTCCACCCGAGCCCCGAGCAGCTCAAGCGGCTGGCGACGTGCTACGGCCCCGGCCCGGACGGCAAGCTGACGCCGTCGAACAACCTGGTCGTCGACTTCGGCAAGGAGCGGAAGCACCCGGTCCCCGCGGGCGGGCTGTTCTCCACGGGCGCGGACGTGGCCAAGCTGTACCGCTGCCTGCTCGGGAAGGGGCAACTCGGCGAGGTGCGGATCGTCAGCGAAAAGGGCCTCGCGGAGATGACGAAGGTCCACACCGGCGACCTGCAAGCCGGCTTCGGCAACGGGATGGGGTTCGGCCTCGGGTTCGCCGTCGTGAAGAAGCCGGTCGACGCCACGGAGATGCTGACCCCCGGCACGTTCGGCCACGGCGGGGCGTTCGGCACCCAGTCGTGGGCGGACCCGAACCAGGGCCTGTTCTTCGTCCTGCTCATCCAGCGGACGGGCCTGAAGAACGGCGACCAGTCCGCGATGCGGCACGAGTTCCAGAAACTGGCGGTAGAGGCGAGCAAGAAGTAGGCTCGCCCGCCCCGGACCGCGGCTACTTGTCCTTCGGTTCTTCCAGGCGGACGAGCAGCATCTGCTGCGTCTTCTCCTTGCCGTAGTGGATGAGCACGGTCGCCTCGTCCTTCGTGAGGTTCGGCAGGCCCGTCTCGAAGACGATGTCCTTGCGGTCGCCGATCGACCACGCCGCCCGTTGCGTCTTCTTGTCGAACGAGCCGTAGACCGGCGTGGAGGTGTCGGCGACGGCGTCGTAGTAGTTGCCGCGGAGGACGCCGGCCTTGTTCACGCCGAGCTGGAAGATGCGCTGGGCGGTCTGGTCGTCCGGCTGGACGAGCCCGAAGACGCCGAGGGGCTGCCACTCGTCGGTGTCGGCGGGCTTGGCGGCGCGGCCGGCGTCGGCGATGGCGGCAGCCTGCCCGGCGTAGTCGTCCGCGGTGCTGACGCCGATGCCGTCCACGTAGACCACGTCGTCGTTGATGACGACGGTGCTGCCGTAGTCGTAGGCGACCGGGGCGGCGGTGACGCCGACGAAGTCCGCGACGGTGTTCCAGCCGGGGGCGTACCAGATGCCGCCGCCGACCCACCGGTTCGGGTACCACGCGACCGGGTGGGCGCGATACCAGCCGGCGTTGAAGTACGGGTAGTACCCGCCCCGGACGCCGACGGCGGTGGCGCGGACGGCGGTCGGGCTGAAGTACCCGGTCGTGTGCCCGACGACGCCCGCGGTGCGGACGCCGGCCGGCCCCATCGCGACGCCGCCCCGCCAGCCGGTCGCCGCGCCGCCCGGCCCGACGGCCACGCCCCCGCGGCTGCCGGCGACGGCGGTCCCGCCCCACCCGCTGACCGCGGTCCCGGACGCCCCGCCGAGGCGGACGCCGCCGGCCGGCCCGACCCCGACCCCGCCCGCGTTCGCCCGGGTGATGCTCTGCCCCGAGGGGGTCGTGACGCGGGTCGCCGACGCCCGGCCGGCGTTCACCCCGCCGAGCGGCCCGGTGGCGACCCCGGCGGCCCCGGCGTGCTGGACGGTGAACCCCCCCGGCGTGACGCGGGTGCCGCCGAACGCGGCCGCGCCCCCGGCGGGTCCGGTGCGAACGCCGCCGACCGCGACCCCGCGGCCGAACGCGAGGGCGGGAGACGCGGAGGCGAGGAGAACGGCGAGTGTGAGGAGTGTTGATTTCATGGGTGTGTTCCGTGCGGTGTTGGATGGAGTGGGTAGCGCGATGACCGCCTTCACTGGCGTCAGATTTCACTCTTGTAGGTCGGGCCGAGTCTTCGAGGCCCGACATTGGCGCTGCGTCGGGCCTCGAAGACTCGGCCCGACCTACAAGAAGCATGTCTTTACTTCTTCACCCGCGTCACCTTCAGCGGCGGCAGCGCCGGGAGGGGGACGCCGTTCGCCTGGCGCTCGGTGGTTTGCCAGGTGAACGCGTCCGCCCCGAGCGGGATGATGACGCTGACGGACGAGATCTCCGTGCCGTCCGGGAGGACGCCCGTCGACTCGCTGACCCAGCGGGTGCCGTCGCGGGTCCACACGGCGTCGGCCGTCGTGCCGGAGCTGTCGAACATCCACGACCGCAGCCCGCCGGTCGGGTTCTTGCCGAACACCTGCGTGCCGGACGAGACCGGCTTGCCGTCCTTCGCCACGGCGTACTTCCCTCGAATGAACGTCTTCGTGTCGTCCCACTCGTAACTCAGCTTCACCTCGGCTTCGCCCTTGGCGGCCCAGTCGCCGACCATCCATTCGAGGTGCTTGAGGCCGACGTCCGTGGACGGGTTCAGGGCCCACTCCTTGACGGACGCCGCGTGCCAGACGCCGTCCTCGTTGACGTGCAGCGCGGAGTAGCGCGACTCGACGGGGTTGGGCTCGCCGGGGAGCTTGACGGAAACGGTGCCCTCGACGCTGGCGGTGCCGCGGCCGATCAGCCGGACGGCCTCGACCTTCACCTCGGCGACGGCCTTCGGGTGGGCCTTGAAGTAGTCGGCGAGGTCCTTGGCAATCGCGTCCCGGCCGGCGGTGCGTTCGCCGTCGGACCCGACGTACTCGCCGTCGGCGGTCCACAGGGCGGCGGCCGCCTTCGCGTCCCCGGCGTTGAACGCCTTCACGTACTCCGCGGTGATCGCGCGGATGCCCTCGTCCGGGGAAACCGCCTTCCCGGCGGGCACCTGGGCGACGACCGGCGCGGGCCGGTCAACGGTGGCGAGGAACAGGGCGACGCCGGCAGCGCCGACGACCCCGGCGAGAACCCAGCGGGCGGGGGACATGGGGGACTCCTGAGGGAAGTGGAACAACAGCCTGTTTCCGTTGAGGGTACGGAGTTCGCGACGGGAACACGATGAAATTCGAGACCGAGCCGGCGAGCCGCCCACGCCAGTGGGCGGGTTGGGGTGCTTCACCCGCGGACTCGCGTCCGCGGCTCGCCGAAGTGCCACAATCCGGAGGCTCACCCTGCCGCTCGGTTCGGCTTGTCCGACTTCGTCGTCGCGGGTATGTGGCGGCTCGCCCCGTTCCGCCGTCCCGACCCCGGTGCGTCCATGAAGCTCGGCCCGGTCCACCTGATCCGCGACGGCACGTTCCGGAAACTGCACGCGCTGCAGGACCTGTGGACGCACTTCAGTTCCGCGCTCGCCTCGGCTTCGCGGGGCGGGAACAAGCTCGCGGACGCGGTGCTGACCCACTCGCACGGGCTGCAGCACTCGCCGCTGTGCGCGACGTTCGCCCCGGCCGTGCTGCCGCCGAACCCGCCCGCGGCCGACCCCGCCGGCCGCGCCGCGGCGGAGCGGGTGGTGGCCGCGTACCGGCTGACGACGAAAGACGCCGCGGCCCCGCCCGCACCGAGCATGTGGGACCGCATCGGCGCGGAGAAGCGGGACTTCCTCGGGGCGCTCGACGTCGGCAACGTCCCCGCGGTTCACGCCGCCCTCGCCCGGATGTTCCCGTCCGATCTGATCTGGGGGCTCGGGCAGGTCCACGCCGGGCACCCGGCGTTGCTCCGGTCCCCCACCGCGACCCACCTGCACCTGACGTTCACGGACACGCTCGTGAACCTCGCGGAAGCCGTCGGCGCGGCCCGGCTCACGATGCTGACCCAGGACACGCCCGCCCACCTGCAACCGCTCAACCGCGACCTCGACGCCGTCTTCGCGAACACGGCGAAGAAGCTCGGGTTCGACCCGTCCTTTCCGGACGTCGGGTGTGCGTTCGGGTTCAAGGTGAACGGCAAGCTCGCGACGGTCGACTCGCTGACGCACGCCTACACCGCCCACCGCCTGCGGCAACTCGGCTGCCGGTGGGGGTCCACCGTGTTCGAGATCGGCGGCGGCTACGGCTGCCTCGCACTCATGGCCCGGCGGGCCGGCGTCGGCAAGTACGCCATCTTCGACCTGCCCTGGGTGAACGCCCTCCAGGGCTACTTCCTGATCCGGTCGCTGCCGGAAGGCACGGTGCGGCTCTACGGCGAGTCGAAGGGCGATCTTCGGATTCTCCCGTACTGGAAGCTGACCGACGAACCGTCCGGCGTGTGCGACGGCGTGGTGAACACGGACTCGCTCCCCGAGATGGGCCGGGCGACGGCGTCCGCGTACCTGCCCGAAATCCGCCGGGTGATCCGCAACTTCTTCCTGTCGATCAACCAGGAGGCGAAGGGCCACGTCCCCGGCGTCGGCGACCAGAACTGCGTCGCGGAACTGGTGGAGGAAGTCGGCGGGTTCGCGGTGTCGAGCCGGCAACGGTACTGGATGCGGCCGGGGTACGTGGAAGAGGTGTACAAGCCGGGGTGAGAGAGTCGAAACGGCTCACACAAAGTCACAAAGGCACGAAGAAAACCTACCCATTTGGTTTTCTTCGTGCCTTTGTGACTTTGTGTGAGCGATTCTTCATTCTGATTCTCGTAGCCGTTCCCGTTCCCACGCCGTCAGGCTCGCATCGGGAAGTGCCGCCTTCGCTGCACGCCTTGCCGTTTTCGCCGCGGAGTGCGAGCCGAGCCGGTCGTACACGTCGGCGAGGTAGAGGTTCACCCGCGCGTCGGCCGGGCGGTCGTCCTTTGCCTTCCGCAGGGCGGCCGCCGCCTTGGACAGCGTCTGTTCGGACGCCACGTCGTCGCGCCGCTCGGGGTCGGACTCCCACTGTTGGACGAGCAGCAGCAGCCCGATGCCGCGGTGGAGGTGCTCCGCGAACGCATCGTCGTCCGCCTGCGCGATCTCCATCAGCCGGGTGTGACAGTGGACGAGGTGCCGCCGGGCCGGGCCGGGGGGCGCGCCCTGGGCGTCCGCGACCACCCGCTCGAACTCGGTCCGGGCCGCCGGTGCGTTCCCGAGCTTCAGGTGCAGTTCCGCGAGGTACGCCCGGATCATGACCGCGTCCGGGTGGGCCTTCACGTGCGCCTTCAGGTGCGGCAGCGCCGCCGCGTCGTCCCCCCGGTCGAGCCGTTCGGCGGCGAGCGCGAGGTGGTCCTTCTCGACGCCCGGCTCCGTCACCGGGATCGGGTCGACCTTCGCCGCCTCCGCCACGTGTCCGTGCCGGTCTTCCGGCCAGGAGAACGGGGCGAGGCACCCGGCCCCGGCGGTCAGCGCGATTCCGACCCAGACTCGCCGCATGGCCCACCCCGCGCGAAAGGAGCGACTTCGCGGGGTTTATCGAAGGTTCCGAACCGGGGGGTTCAGGCGAACAGCGGCATCGGCGCGGGCGATGAGCTAAACTGGGCAGACCGTCCGGGTGGTTCCGGTTGTCGGAGCAAAGGCAACCCCTCCCCCCATCCCCCTCCCCGAAACGGAGAGGGGGAGAAAGAACGGTTTTGCCCCTCTCCGTTTCGGGGAGGGGTGGGGGGAGGGGTTCTTCCGCGATGGTCCCGACTTCACCCAGCCTGCTCGACCGCCTGCACCTGAACGCCGACCAGTCGGCGTGGGATCGGCTCGCGGCCGTTTACTCGCCGCTGATCCGCGGTTGGCTGCGGAAGCACGACATTCGGCAGGACGACGCCGACGACCTCGTGCAGGAGGTGCTGGTCATCGTCGTGCGAAGGTTCCCGGAGTTCCGTCACAACACCCGCACCGGGGCGTTCCGCGCCTGGCTGCGAACCATCACGCTGAACGTCTGCCGGGACTTCTGGAAGTCCAACCGCATCCGGCCGACCGCCCCCGGCGGCACCGACTTCGGCGGCTACCTGGATCAACTCGCGGACGACGACAACCCCCTCGCCCGGCAGTGGGACCGCGACCACGACGTGTTCGTCACGAAACGCCTCCTCGAAATCATCCGCCCGCAGTTCGAGCCCGCGACGTGGGACGCCTTCCGCCGGGTCGCGATCGACGGCCAACCCGCCGCGGAAGTGGCGCGGGAACTCGGGCTGACGGTCAACGCCGTGTTCATCGCCAAGTCTCGCATCCTGGCGAAGTTACGTGAAGAAGCCGCCGGGTTGGTGGATTGAATTTCCCGTCTGCGACATTTTCCCGAAAGGTTCCGGCCAGAGCCGCACTTCCTGTGTGTCGAACGACCCACGGATGCGAGCCGCCGATGACCGCCGAGTGCCCGTGCTGCCGTCAACGAACCCGGATGTGGCAAGTCGGCGTCGCGCTGTTCGCGGCGTGGGCGACCCTGCCGCCAGTGTGGCACGTCGTCCCGCCGCCGCCGTGGGGCCACCGCTGGATGATGGACAACGGCTACGGCCCCGGCCGTGACCGCGATCGGGACGACCCCGCTCCCCCCGCGAAGGCCGGCCGCCACCGGCCGCCGCCGAAACACGGCCCGCCGCCGGAAGATGCCGCCGAAACGTGGTGACTTCTGGTCCCCCTCTCCCCGCTGGGGAGAGGGG
>CAYUHJ010000254.1:0-8396 GCA_964444365.1 uncultured Alcaligenaceae bacterium
GCCCGGCGGTGGCGGACGGGCCGGCGGGCGCCCCCGCCCCGCCGCGCCCGTGAGCGTCCGCCGGAGACGTCGGCCCTCGGCCACCGCCCGTTCGATCCTCCGGCCGTGAGGCGCGCATGACGGACCGGGACCGCTGGGTCGTCGCCCTGCTGAACGCCGCCCGGGCGGCCTACGCCGAGCGGACCGGGGACGCCCCCGACGGGCACGGGGTCACCGCCGACCCGTGCCCGGGGCACGGCCCGGCGTGCGTGCGGGTGGTTTACGGGTCGGTCGTCCGGCACGTCCGGTGGGGCGAGCACGACCCGGGCGGGTACGCCGCCGGGCTCCTCCCCCCGGCCGAGTTCTTCGCCGAGGACCAGGGCGTGCGGGGCGCGCCGCGGCCGGACGACCCGCCGGCCGGGGAGCGGCCACCCGGGTGAGAGTACTTCCGGGCGGGGCGGACACGGGTGCGGCGACGGACACGGCCGGGTAACGGGGAGGGCGCGTGGGATGGACGAGTCGCTACGGGACGTGGTCCTGATCTTCCTGGTCGCGGGGGCCGTGCTGTATGCCTTCCAGCGGGTCGGCCTGCCGGCCGTCGTCGGGCTCCTCGTGGCCGGGGTGCTGGTCGGCCCGCACGGGCTGGCCGTCGTCCGCGACCAGGCCCAGGTCGAGCGGCTGGCCGACCTCGGCATCCTCCTGCTGATGTTCTCCATCGGCCTGGACTTCACCCCCGACCGGCTGGCCGAGCTGCGGCGGGCGGCCGCCATGGGGGTCGCCCAGATGGGCGTCTGCATCGCGGTCACGGCCGGCGTGCTGGCGGCCCTCGGGTGGGGGTGGGCGGGGGCGGTGTTCGTCGGGTTCCTGGTCGCCCACACCAGCTCCACCCTGATGCTCAAGCTGTTCCTCGACCGGGGCGAGCTGGCCAGCCCGCAGGTCCGGCTCGGGCTCGGGATCAGCATCACCCAGGACCTGTCGGCCGTCCCGATGCTGCTGCTCGTCCCGGTCCTGGCCGGCCGCGGCGGGACGCCCGCGGAGTTCGGGGCGTCGATGCTCAAGGCGGCCGGGATGGTGGCGGCGGCGGTGGCGTTCGGCCGGTACGCCGTCCCGTGGCTGCTGCACCACGTCGTCCGGTCCCGCAGCCGGGAGCTGTTCCTCACCTTCCTGGTGGTCGTCTGCCTGGGGACGGCGTGGGCGGCGACGGCCGCCGGGCTGTCGGTCGCGCTCGGGGCGTTCCTGGCCGGGCTGGCGGTCGCCGGGTCGGCGTACGGGGACCAGACGGCGGCCGAGGTCGTCCCGTTCCGCGACCTGCTGGTCAGCCTGTTCTTCGTGTCGGTCGGGATGCTGCTCGACCCCGGGGCGGCCGTCCGCCACGCCGGGCCGGTCGCCCTGGCGGTGGCCGGGGTGCTGGCCCTGAAGTTCCTGAGCGGGTTCGGCCCGGTCCTGGCCTGGGGCTACCCGCCCCGGACGGCGGCCCTGGTCGGCCTGGGGATCGCCCAGATCGGGGAGTTCGCGTTCGTCCTCGTCCGATCCGGTCAGGAGGCCGGCCTGCTCGGCGGGGCCGCGCTGCAGGTGTTCGTCCTGGCGGCCGTCGCGACCATGCTCGTTAGCCCGTTCCTGGTCGCCGCCGGGCCGGCCGTGGCCCGGCGGGTGGCCGCGCTCCCGCCGTTCCGCCGGCTCGGCGGGGGCGGGCCGGAGGAGGCCGACGCCGGGGCCGAGCTGTCGAACCACGTGGTCGTCGCCGGGTACGGGCTGAACGGCCGGAACCTGGCCCGGGCGCTGGAGTCGCTGGGCGTCCCGCATGCGGTGGTGGACCTCGACCCGGACGCCGTCCGGGCCGCCCGGGAGCGGGGTGAGCGGGTGTTCTACGGCGACTGCACCCGGTCCGAGGTCCTCCGCCGGGCGGGGGTGGGGGCGGCCCGGGTGTACGTGGTGGCCGTGTCCGACCCGCGGGCCACCCGGCGGACGGTCCAGGTGGCCCGGCACGAGAACCCGGGGCTGCACGTGATCGCGCGGACCAAGTACCTGGCCGAGATCGACGCCCTGCGGGGGCTCGGGGCGGACGAGGTGATCGCCGAGGAGCTGGAGACGTCGCTGGAGATCCTGGCCCGGGCTCTGGGGTCGTACGACCTGCCGCGGCTGCGGATCGAGGCGGCGGTCGCCCGGTTCCGGGAGGACGCCTACCGGGCCCTCCGGGGCCCGGTGCCGCTGAGCCGGGCTCAGGAAGTGCTCGGGCGGGTGCTCCCCTCCCTGGAGGTCGATATCGTGCGGGTGGCCGAGCGCTCGCCGGCCGCCGGCCGGGCGGTCCGGGACCTCGACCTGCGGGCCCGGACCGGGGCCACCCTGCTCGCCGTGCAGCGGGACGGCCGGGTCGAGACGGTGCCCGGCCCGGACTACCAGGTGCGGGCGGGCGACGAACTGGTGCTGGCCGGGAGCCCCCGGGAGGTCGCCGCGGCGGCCCGCGTGTTCGACGCGCCGGCCGCGGGCGGGGAAGCCGGGAAGTCCGCGTGACCGGCCGGCGGTGACGCCGGGCCGCGGGCGATCCCCCACGACAGGAGGACAAACGCATGTTCCGATCCGTTGTCGTCCCCCTGGACGGCTCCGAGTTCGGGGAGCACGCCCTGCCGACGGCGGTGGCCCTGGCCCGCCGGGCCGGGGCCCGGGTCGAGCTCGCCCACGTCCACGAGCCCCTGACGATGCCGGACCTCCGCCTCCCGGCGCTGGAGGCCGAGGACCGCGCGGCCCGGGAGCGGGCGCGGGACTACCTGGACGACGTCGTCGCCCGGGTGACGGCGGCGGCCCCGGTGGCGGCGGTCCGGACCCTGCTCCAGGGGCGGCCGGCCGACGCCCTGTGCGAGTGGCTCCCGACGGCCGACGCCGACCTGGTGGTGATGACCACCCACGGCCGGGGGCCGCTCAGCCGGTTCTGGTTCGGCAGCGTGGCCACCGAGCTGATCCAGCGGCTGTCGGTCCCTGTCCTGCTCGTCCGGCCGCAGGCCGGGCCCCCGGGTCCGGCCGCCGGGCCGCACTTTCGTCGCATCCTCATCCCGCTCGACGGGTCGCCCCTCGCCGAGCGGGTGGTCCCGGTGGCCGCGGCGGTGGCGGCGCTGACCGGGGCCGAGTGCCGGCTGCTGCGGGTCATCCCCCCGGTGCTGACCGGCGGCCCGCTCAACCCGCGGCGGCCGGCCACGAGGCGGCCGGCGGTGGAGGCCCTGGAGGACGAGGCCCGGGCGTACCTGGCCGCCGTGGCCGGGCGGTTCCCTGGGCCGACGCCGGAGGCCCACGTCGTGGCGGACTGGCCGCCGGCCGGGGCCGTCCTGGCCGATGCGGACGCCCACCGGGCCGACCTGATCGCCCTGGCCACCCACGGCCGGGGCGGGCTGTCCCGGCTCCTGGTCGGGAGTGTCGCGGACAAGGTCGCGCGGGGGGCCTCCGCCCCGGTCCTCCTGTACCGCCCGGCGGCCGGGGGGGACGCATGACCGCCGCCCGCGACATCCTGGGGGACCCCATCACGAGGCACATGCGGACCGACCCGACCCGGATACGGGCCGGGGGGTCGGTCGCCGAGGCCCTGGAGTACATCCGGGACCACGAGGTCGGCGGCCGGGTGGTGTACTTCTACGTGGTCGATGACGAGGGGCTGCTGGTCGGGGTCGTCCCCACCCGCCGGCTGCTGCGGGCCCGGCCCGACGCCCCCGTCGCCGACGTGATGGTGCGGTCGGTCCTGTCGGTCCCGCACACTGCGAGCCTGCTGGACGCCTGCGAGTTCTTCGCCATGCACCGGCTGCTCGCCTTCCCCGTGGTGGACGGGGACGGGCGGCTGGTCGGGCTGGTGGACGTGGACCTGTACACCGACGAGCTGGCCGACCTGGATCGGCGGCGGGAGAGCGACGACCTGTTCCAGCTCGTCGGCGTCTACCTCACCGACGCCGAGCAGCGGAGGGCCCTGTTGGCCGCGCGGAAGCGGTTCCCGTGGCTGCTGTGCAACGTGGTGGGTGGAATGATCGCCGCCCTCATCGCCGACGCCTACGCCGACGTCGCCACGCTCGTCCTGGTCACCCCGTTCATCGCCCTGGTGACGGGGATGGCCGAGGGGGTCGCCATCCAGTCGGTCAGCCTGGCCCTGCAGACCATGCACGGGGGGCGGCCGACCTGGGCCGCGCTCGGCCGGCGGGTCGGCCGGGAGGTCGTCGTGGGGCTACTGCTCGGCGCGCTGTGCGGGCTGGTCGTCGGGGCCGCCGCCCTGGCCTGGAAGGGGAGCCCGCGGGCCGGGCTGAGCCTGTGCCTGGGGATCGCCGGCGGGGTGACGGCGTCGGCCGCGGTCGGGTTCGCGCTGCCGTACCTGCTGCGACTGGCCCGGCGGGACCCGCAGGTGGCGAGCGGGCCGGTCGCGCTGGCGGCGGCCGACATGGTCACCCTGCTGCTGTACTTCAACCTCGGGCGGTGGCTGCTGGTTTGACGGTCGGTTCAGGGCCCGCCGGACCGCCCCTGGCATGCCGGCCGGGGCCGCCCGTGCGGCCCCGGGACCGCACGGGCGGCCGCGACCACGTGACCGGCCACGCCGGCGGTGTACATGACGGCCAGGTAGGCCGTCCCCCACCCGAGGGTCAGTTCGTGCCTCGGGTCGAGGAAGAGGAAGTCGCTCAGGAGGGCGGAGAGCACGACGGCGGCCGCCCCCGGCCAGAAGCCGGCCCGGACCGCCACCACGGCGACGGCCGCCGCGAACAGGACGAAGGGGGTGACGGCGGTCGCCCCGGAAACGACCGCCGTATACCCGGCCGCGGACCCGACCGCGACGACGGCGAGGCCGTACCGGCCGGCCCACCCGCGGGCGGGAGGTCGTGAGGGGACGGATCGCATGCCGACCTCCTTCCTGCCACGAACTGGGGTCGGGGCCGAGGGGCGTTCGTCCCGCTCCCACCCCGCCTACCCCAGCTTATGGCAGCCCCACGCGCTCGGGCACCCTTGTCCGTTCCGGCCGTCCGGTACGGTTCTTGCCGCCGTTCGCGACGGGACCTTCTGGATGCCGGGTCGTCTGATACGACCTCAGACCGCGGGGGGGTGCGACGGATGGTCTACTACCTGTCGCTGGTCTCCGTCGTCGTGCCCACTCTGGGCGTGTGGGGGTGGGTCGCCTGGCGGTGTCCGCATCCGGTCGGCCAAGTCGTCGTCATCGCCCTCATGCTGGCCATGATCGCGGAAGTCGCGTACGACGTGTACCTCCGCCGAGCCGAGGCAGAAGCGTCCGCCCCCTGGGAGGAGCAGATTCGCACCGGCGGCCGGGTGAGGTTCACCGCCGAGGGCGGGTTTTACCTGGACCAGCCCGACGGTCACCGGGGCGACACTGGCCGGCGGGACGGCCGCCGTGGCGGCTGACACCCCGTGAGACGGGTCGCTGACGCCCCGCGTCATCCCCGCCGGGCGGCCTCGACGATCAGGGCGAGCACCGGGTTCAGCCGGGTGAACGCCTCCCGGTCGCCGACCCGGACCAACTCGTCCAGCAGCTGCCGGGCCTGCGCGTGCAGCGTCGGCAGCGGGTCGGGCGGTGAGTCGGCCGGCAGCAGGTCGGCCACGCTCGTCCCGAGCGCCGCGGCCACCCGCTCGACCAGGTCGATCCCGGGGGCGATCTTCGCCCCCTCCAGCCGGGACACGTAGGCGACGGTCACCTGGGCCAGCCGGGCCAGGTCGGCCTGCGTCATCCCGCGGGCCAGCCGCACGTCCCGCAGCCGGGCGGCGAACCGCCGGACCAGGTCGGACTGCCGGATCGGCACACGGCGTCGGGCCATACCCACCCCTCCCAGTTGCATCGGGCCGGGGGGCCGGGAGGCAAGAAGCCACAAAAGGCTCGTTGACTTGCTTTTGACAACAACTACACTCGGACGGAAACAGCCCGTCGCCGGTGCCCCTAATCGCGCCGGCGGGTCCCGCTCCGCGAGCAGCGGTCCCGTCGTTCGACCAGCGGCATAGCGGCCCGTGCTGGAACTCCCCCGGCGCGACACGCCCGGGCGACGGCTCCGCCGCTCTCCGGGTCGTGTTTCGGGCGGCGGGCCGCGGCACGAGGGTTTCTACGTGGGCACGACCTGGCACTACGAGACCGGCGGGCGGGCGGTCGGCCCCCTGGCCTGGGACGAGCTGAAGGCGCTGGCGGCCGTCGGCCGGGTCCGGGCCGACGACCCGGTCTGGGCCGACGGCGGGCCCCGGCGTCGCGCGTCCGACGTCCCGGGGCTGCTCCCGTCCGAGCGCGACGCCCTCCCGGCCGCCCCCTCCACCGGCGGGTCGTCGGCGGGCCGGTGGCGTTCGTGGGTGTCGGTGGCCGGCGGCGGGGCGCTGCTGGTGGCGGCCGGGGTCGCCAAGCAGGTCACGGCCCCGCCCGCCCCGGCCGACCCGCCCGCGCGGCCGGCACCGGCGGTTCCCCCGCTCGACAAGGAGAAGTTCAAGGCGTTCCTCGCCGGGCAGGGGGCCGAGCGGGCGCGGCCGCACATCGACCGCGGGCGGGACCTCCGGGGGCGGGGCGAGCACGACGCCGCGGTGGCGGCGTTCTCCGACGCCGTCCGGGCGTACCCCGGGTCGGCCGAGGCGTACCTCGAACGGGGCCTCACCCGCCGGCAGGCGGGCGACCCGAAGGGGGCGGTGGACGACTACACCGAGGCGATCCGGCTGAAACCGGGGTGGGCCCTGGCGTACGCCAACCGGGCCGGCTCCCTCGCCGCCCTCGGGGAGAACGACCGGGCGGTGGCCGACGCCACCGAGGCCGTCCGGCTCGACCCGGCCGAGCCGGTCGCCTATGTCAACCGGGCCATGGCGTACCTGGGGCTGGGCCGGGACGAGGACGCGATCCGGGACTGCGACGAGGCCCTCCGGCTTGCCCCCGACACGGCCGCCGCCCACTACAACCGCGGGCTCGCCCGGCACAACCGGGCCGACCACCCCGGGGCAATCTCCGACTTCGACGCCGCCATCCGGCTGGACCCCGGGTACGGCAAGGCCCACTACAACCGCGGGCTGACCCGGCTGGTGCTGAAGCACTACGCCGCCGCCCGGGACGACTTCGCCGCGGCCCGCCGGCTGACCCCCGACCACGCCATGGCGCACGTCATGGAGGCGTTCGTCCTGGCCTGCTGCCCGGACGCCGCCCTGCGGGACGAGCCGCGGGCGGTCGAGCTGGCCGCCCGGGCCTGTGAGCTGACCGGCGGGAAGGAGTTCTACCCGCTGGCGGCCCTCGCCGCGGCACACGCCGAGTGCGGGCGGTTCGACGAGGCGGTCCGCCTGGCACTCCGGGCCGAGGCGGTTGCGGCCGACGGGCAGAAGGCGGACGTCCGGAAGGACCTGGCACTGTACCGGGCCGGCAAGCCGGCGCGGGACGACCGATGACCGGCAGCCGCCAACTGTGGTGGCGCCTCCTCAATCCTGTACCCGGGCCGGCGCGAGGCGGCGGCGACCGGGCGGCCGTGGGGACCGCGATGGGCGTTCACTGGTACGTCGCGAAGCCGGGCCGGGAGGTAGGCCCGCTCTCCTGGGGCGAGCTGCGGGACCTGGCGGCGGCCGGGCAGGTCGGGCCGGACGACCCGGTGTGGCCGGGCGACGACGGCCCCCGGGTGCGGGCGGCGGACGTCCCCGGGCTGGTCCTGTCGGCGGTCGCGGACGGGGTGTCCCCCGGGGAGGTCCCGGGCCGGCCGGCCGCGGGCGGCGGGCGGCTCGCCGCGGCGGCCGTCGTCGCGGGGACGGCCTGCTTCGCCGGCTGGTGGCTGGCCGTCCGGGCGGCCGCCGAGCTGACCGCCGGGACCCGGTGGCTGCCCGACGTCCCGGCCGGGTGGGCGTCGGTCGTCCCGGCCGTGGCCGCCGCCTGCGGCGGGTATGCGGCCGCCCGGGCGGCCCATCGGGCGGTCCGGCCGGTACGGCCGGTCCTGGTCGCCAACCTGGCGGCCGCGGCGGCCGCGGCGGCCGCCGGGCTGGCCGGGGCGGCGGTCTACGGGGTCGGCGGGTTCGGGTGGGACCTCGCCGCCGTGTGGTTCACGTCGCCGGTGTGGCGGGTGGTCGGCGGGCCGCTGGCCGGGGGGCTCGTCGGCGGGCTGGTGGCGGTCGGCTGGCTGGTCACCCGGGCGGCGAACGACCCGGCCCCGAAGCCGGTGCCGGCCCGCGACCACGTCGAGTTCCTCGTCGCCCAGCTCACCCCGTCGGTGTGGGACGAGGTCTGGGTGGTGGCCCGGCGGGTGCTGGGGGACGCCCTGGCCCCGCGGTTCGCCCCGGCGGCGGTCGGCGGGCTCGCCCTGGTCGGGGCGGCGAACGCCGCCGTGGTCGGGGCCGCCGGCCTGGCCGGCGGGTTCCGGGCCGTGCTCGGGTGGGCGGCGGTCGCCGCCGCGGTCGCGGCCGGCGGCGGGGCCGCCGAGCTGACGGTCCGGGAGGCGGCGGGGGAGGCG
>CAYUHJ010000255.1:0-8389 GCA_964444365.1 uncultured Alcaligenaceae bacterium
GGGCGTGGGCGGCTCGCCGGGGTGCCACAATCCCCCCGGCCGGCACTCGGGCTTCCCCCGGCTTTCCCCCTTTGCTACAAGCGACCCGTCGGACCCCGCGCCCGCTCGGGAAGGAATCGCCGTGTACAAGCTGCTCCTCTGCCTGCGATACCTCCGGACCCGGTACCTCGCGTTCGTGTGCATTGTCAGCGTCATGCTCGGCGTCGCCACGCTGATCGTCGTGAACAGCGTCATGAGCGGGTTCAGCAACAAGCTGAAGGACCGGCTGCACGGGATTCTCTCGGACGTGATCGTCGAGACGGACCGGTCCGAGGGGTTGAGCGAACCCCCGGCGGTGATGACGAAGCGGATCGAGACCTCGCCCGCGGGCCGGCACGTCGAGGCGATGTCCCCGACCGTCGAGGTGTTCGCGCTGCTGCAGTTCCAGGTCCGCGACAAGTACGGCCGGGCCGTCCCGATGACCCGGCACGTCCGGCTGATCGGCATCGACCCGGCGAAGCAAGCGAAAGTCGGCCGGTTCAGCGAGTTTCTGGTGAACCAAAAGGACGCACCGGTGCCGTCGTTCGAGTTGCCGGTGACGGCAAAGGAGCGGTTCGAGCGGAACCGGTTGATCGTCGGGAACGACGAGCCGCTGCGGCTTCCCGGCCAGCCGGACGACCCGCCGCTGGGCGGCCCGAAGCCGTCGGACTTCCTCCGAGACCCGGTACTGACGCCGAACGGCCAGCCGCCGGTGGTCGTCCCGCCGCCGCAAATTCCCGAGCGGCCCCCGGTGCGGATGCCCGGCGTGATCCTCGGGTATTCCATCGGCAACATGCGGTACAAGGACCCCGACGGCGTCGCCCAGGAGGCGTGCCTGCTCAAGCCCGGCGACGATGTCTTCATCGCCACGGTGTCGGCCGCGGGCATGAAGCCGGTGTCCAGCACGTTCGTCGTGTGCGACTACTTCAAGAGCGAGATGAGCGAGTACGACAGCAGCTTCGTCTACGTCCCGATCGACGAACTGCAGCGGTTGCGGGGGATGGACGACCGCGTGAACGCCGTGCAGATTCGCCTGAAGGACGGCATCCGCGACAACTCGGAGGCGGTGAACCGCGAGGTCGTCGGCCCGGTGCAGTCGATCTTCGACCCGACCGAAGCCCGCGTCGCGTCGTGGCAGCAGCACCAGGGGCCGCTGCTTTCGGCCATCGACATCGAGCGGGGGATTCTGAACCTGCTGCTGTTCATGATCGTCGGCGTGGCCGGGTTCAGCGTGCTGGCGATCTTCGCGATGATCGTCGCCGAGAAGTACCGCGACATCGGCATCATGAAGTCCCTCGGAGCGTCCAACGGTGGCATCATGGCCATTTTCGTCGGCTACGGCTTGCTCCTCGGGCTGGTCGGCTCCGGGCTCGGCACGGCGGCGGGGTTGCTCATCACGGACAACATCAACGAGATCGAGGCGTTCCTGACCCGTGCCACGGGCCAGCAGGTCTTCGACCGCAGCGTCTACTACTTCGACCGCATCCCGACGAACATCGACCCCTTGAGCGTGGTGCTCATCAACGTCGGGGCGGTCGGCACCGCGGTGCTGTTCAGCGTCCTGCCCGCGTTCCGCGCCGCCCGGTTGCATCCGGTTCGAGCCTTGAGATTTGAATAGAAGAGTTTTGACAGGATTAACAGGATTAGCAGGATTGTGAAAACCATCCTCTGCTGAATCCTGTCGATCCTGTTAATCCTGTCGAAAATTCTTACCTGAGACTGCCATGCTGACCGCCGACAACCTCACGAAGAGCTACCGCCGGCACAAGGTCGTGGTGCCGGTGTTGCGGGGGCTGAACCTGTCCGTCGCGGACGGGGAGTTCCTCAGCATCGTCGGCGCGTCCGGGTCCGGGAAGAGTACGCTGCTGCACTTGCTCGGCACGCTCGATGGCCCGGATTCCGGGTGCGTTTACCTCGATGGTCGGCGGATCGACAACGTCCCCGGCCGGGAACGGGACGCGCTGCGGAACCGGACGTTCGGCTTCATTTTCCAGTTCTACCACCTGCTGCCCGAACTCAACACGCTCGACAACATCCTGATGCCCGCGTTCGTGTCGTCGTCCGTGCTGGGCTGGTTCCGCACCCGCCGCGAGTGGAAACGCCGGGCGAACGAACTCGTCGAACGGGTCGGTTTGTCGCACCGGGCGAAGCACAAGCCGCGCGAACTTTCCGGCGGTGAACTGCAACGGGCGGCCGTCGCCCGGGCGTTGATCTCCCGGCCACGCGTTCTCCTCGCAGACGAACCGACCGGCAACCTCGACGCTGACACGGGGGCGTCGATCGTGAAACTGCTGAAGGACGTGAACCGCGACGACGGCGTGACGGTCGTGATGGTGACGCACAACCTGGACATCGCGAACGGCACCGACCGCGTCGTGAAAATGGAACAGGGCCGCGTCGCCGAGAACGAGGAACCCGCGAGCTTATTCGCCGGGGTCTGATCTGTAGAATTCCCGAAGTGCTCACACAAAGCCACAAAGACACAAAGGGAACCCTTTTCGTTCTTTGTGTCTTTGTGGCTTTGTGTGAGACGAATTCCTCTCGCCGGAGCAGCACGATGAGCACCCAAGTCTGGATCAACGGCAAGCTGTACGACAAACTCGACGCCAAGATCAGCGTCTACGACCACGGCCTGCTCTACGGCGACGGCGTCTTCGAGGGCATCCGCGTCTACAACGGCAAGGTCTTCAAGCACAAGGAACACATCGACCGGCTTTACGACTCGGCGAAGGCGATTCACCTGAAGGTGCCGATCTCGCCGGAGGAACTGACCAAGGCCGTCGAAGACACGGTGAAGGTCAACAACCGTAACGACGGCTACATTCGCCTGATCGTGACGCGCGGCCCCGGCACCCTCGGGCTCGACCCGCGGAAGTGCGAGCCGAACGTCATCATCATCGTGGACGGCATCAGCCTGTACCCGCCGGAACTGTACGAGAACGGCCTGGAGATCATCACCGCCAGCACGATCCGCAACCACCCGAACGCCGTGAACCCGCGGGTGAAGTCGCTCAACTACCTCAACAACATCCTCGCGAAGATGGAGGCGATCCGGGCCGGGTGCCTGGAGGCGATCATGCTCAACCACAAGGGGGACGTGGCGGAGTGTACCGGCGACAACATCTTCGTCATCAAGAAGGGCGTCATGCGGACCCCGCCGATCGACGCGGGGATTCTGGACGGCGTCACCCGGAACTTCGTCATCGAACTGGCCAAGAAACAGGGCGTCCCTGTGCAGGAGTGCAACCTCAGCCGGCACGACGTCTACATCGCGGACGAGCTGTTCCTGACCGGCACCGCCGCGGAAGTCATCGCCGTCACGAAGGTGGACGACCGCGTAATCGGCACCGGCAAGCAGGGGCCGATCACGCGGTCGCTACGCGAGGCCTTCACGAAGGCGGTGCGGGAGTAGTCGTCGGCCTCCGCCAGAGCAACCCGGCGGCGAGCACGGCCCCGCAGAGCAGCGCGAACCAGTCCCCGAGCGCGGCGTAGACGGTGCCGCGCGTGTCGATCGGCACCTCGGCCCGCACGATCCCGCGGACCTTCTTCGAGTCCGCCCACGGCCCCGGCTGCGGCGTTTCGAGCACCCGGCCGTCCGGGTCGATCACCGCGGAAATCCCCATGTTCACGGCCCGCACGACGCTCCGCCGGGCTTCGATCGCCCGGAACCGGCAGATCGCGAGGTGCTGTTCGTGCTCCTCGGTGCCGTCGAACCAGCCGTCGTTGGAGATGTTCACCAGGAAGTCGACGGGTTCGCCGCCGCCCCACGAGTTGTACCGCCGGGCGGGGTACGGGTCGCTGTCCTCGTAGCAGATCAGCACGCCGAACTTGTACGGCTTCCCGCTGGCCGCGGTGAACTCGAACCGCGTCCACTCGGAGCCGGGGGCGCAACTGTAGTCGTGTTCGTAGGGCGTCAGCTTCTGGAGCCACGGGAAGAACTCGCGGAGCGGGACGTACTCGCCGAACGGGACGAGGTGGACCTTGTCGTACCGCCCGCCGAACCGCCCGTCCGCGTGGACGAGCACCGCCGAGTTGTACTTCCGCGGTTCGCCGCCGTCCCACACGTGGGCGTTGAGCCCGAAGAGCGTCGTCGCCTTCCACTGGAACCGCATCCGCTTCGCCATGTTGTCCGGCGCGACGCGGGCGTTGTGCTCGAACACGTCCGGCACGTTCGCCTCGTTCGGGGCGACCTGCCACCAGTCGGAGGGGTAGCACGTTTCCGGCCACACGATCAGGTCCGGCTGCCGGGTCGTACCGTTCCCGAGGGCACGAACCGCGAGGGGGACGTACTCGCGTTCCAGCGGCGTCAGTCCGTCCGGGGAGGCGGGGTCGTACCGCAGGTCCTTGTCGTCCTGGCCGAGGCTGCCCTGAATCGCGGCGACGACCGGGCCGCGCTGGAACGGCGGGTGCGTCATCCGGAAGGTGCCGTAGATGATCCCGAGCCCGAGGGGAAGCAGGGACAGGCCCGTCACCCAGAACTCGCGGTAGTACTGCGCCTGCCGCCATTCCGTGGAGCGGCCGAGCAGCTTGCGGATCGGGTTGAAGCGGACGGCCCACTCGTAGACGGCCCCGTTAACGGCCGCCACCGCCGCCGACACGAGGTAGACGCCGCCGAGGTCCGCGGCCTGGATCAAGGGTAAGACGGCGTGCTGCGTGTACCCGAGGAAGTACCAGCCGAACCCGATGAGCTGGTGCAAGTGCAGCGGGGCGAGGAACCCGAACCCGGTCGGGAAGTGGCACCGGCAGTACTCCATCGCGACGGTCACGACGGGGAACGTCGCCGCGAGCGGCAGGTTCCACCGGTCGAGCTTGCGAAGCAGGTAGATCGTCAGCGGCCAGTAGAGGGCGCAGTACAGCGTCAACCCGGGCCACGCGAACATCGCCATCATCGGGTGCGCGACGCGAATCCAGTTCAAGGAAATGCCGTAGAACACGACCCCGCCGAGGTACGCCGCGAAGTACCGCCGCTTCGAGCCGATGCCGCCGGCGTGGACGAGCGTCAGGAACGGGACGAACGCGAAGTACGCCACCGGCCCGAGATTCAGCGGGAAGTACGCCGTCCAGAGCAGCACCCCGGACAGGATCGCGGGCCAGAACACGGGAGACTTCGTCACGGGAGTCCTTCCAGATGAAGCGAAGAATTTCACCACAAAGGCACAAAGATCACACAAAGGGTCACAAAGAAGACCAAAGATACCGATCCTTTTCTTCTTTGTGTTCCTTTGTGTGATCTTTGTACCTTTGTGGTGAACTCTTCTCTTCAACACACAACGACTGATACCTGTTTGCCCACCTTGAGACGCACTTCGCCCGGCGGGAGTACGATGAACGCATCCGCCATCAACATCGAACGCAGGTCGCCGGACCCGGCCCACGTCAGCGGACGCACCAGCCCCCCTTCCAACTTCCCCGGCGAATAAGTGGGGCGGTCGTGATTCGCCGACAGGTCCGCTGCGAGGGGCAGCGTCGCGGTCTTGGGTCCGGGGTCGGTGTGGCCGGACAGCTTTCTCAAAGCGGGGCGGACGAACAGCTCGAAGCCGACGAGCCCGCTGACGGGGTTGCCGGGGAGTCCGAACACGAGTGTGTTGCCGCGTGTTCCGAACAACAATGGCTTCCCCGGCTTCATGCGGACCTTGTGGAAGATGGCGACGACGCCGAGTTCTTCGAGCACGCCGGGGACGAGGTCGAGTTTCCCGACGGAAACGCCGCCCGTCAGCAACAGCACGTCGGCGTCGGCGAGGGCTTGGCCGATGCGGGTGCGAAGTTCGCCGAGGTCGTCGCGGACGATGCCGAGGTAGCGGGGAACGCCGCCGGCCCGGTGGACGAGGGCCGACAGCATCGGCCCGTTGCTGTTGCGGATTTGACCGGGGCCCGGGACGGCGTTCGCCTCGACGAGTTCGTCGCCGGTGGCGAGGATCGCGACGCGCGGGGCGGGAATCGCCGCAACTTCCGAGCGGCCGACGGACGCCAGCACGCCGAACGCGACGGGGTTCAACACGCTGCCGGCGGACAGCACCACGTCGCCGGCGGTCATCTCCTTCCCGCGCGGCATGACGTTCCGGCCCGGTGACAGTCCGGTGTCACGGACCCGCACCCGCTCGCCGAGCGGCTCGGTTCGCTCCTGCATCACGACGGCGTCTGCCCCGTCCGGAACCGGTGCGCCGGTAAAGATTCGGGCACACTCCCCGGCCGCGATTGCCTTCGTGGGCACCGCCCCGGCTGGGATTTCCTCGACGATCCGCAGTTCCACGGGAGTAGTGCAGTCCGCGGCGCGAACGGCGTAGCCGTCCATCATGCTCTTCGCGAACGGCGGCGAGTCGATGTCAGCCCGCACGTCTTCCGCCAGCACGCGGCCGACGGCTTCGGGCTTCATCGGCGTCCGCAGCGGGGTCAACGGCTTCGCGTGGGTCAGGACGATTTCGCGGGCATCGGCAACTTCGAGCATGAAGCTATCATCCGTCCGGGCACGAAGTGCGTCCACCCGAGATGTCAGGCACGCCGTGGCGGGGCGAGTTTCTTCGCGAGCCGGATCGTCGGCCGCACCCACCCGAGCGCGAACACCCACCGCAGCGCCCGGCCGACGGCTCGCACCCATGGGTGGCGGAAGACCCAGGTTTCCGTGACCCAGTCGACCGCCACGAAGAACACCGGGGTCAGGAAGATGCCGAACGCCGTGACGCCGAGCATCCCCGCGAACACGGGCGTTCCGAGGGCGGTCCGCATCTCGGCCCCGGCCCCGGTCGCGAACACCAGCGGCAGCACGCCGAGGATGAACGCCAGGGAAGTCATCACGATCGGCCGCAGCCGCAACCGGCACGCGGCCAGCACCGCGTCGCGGCGGCTCGCCCCCTCCTCGCGCTTCACCTTCGCGTACTCGACGATGAGGATCGAGTTCTTCGACGCCAGCCCGATCAGCACGACGAACCCGATCTGCGTGAAGATGTTCACGTCCGCGTTCGCGGCCCACACGCCGACGAGCGAGCACGACACGCACATCGGCACGACGAGGATCACCGCCAGCGGCAAGGCCCAGCTTTCGTAGAGCGCCGCGAGCACGAGGAACACGACCAGCACCGCCACCGCGAAGACGTACACCCCGGTGTTCGACGCCCGCACTTCGAGGAACGTCAGGTCCGTCCACTCGGCGGACATGTTCGCGGGGAGCTCCTGGTCCGCGAGGCGGTTCAGGATCGCGATGGCCTCGCCGCTGCTCGCGCCGGGGGCCACGTTCCCCTGAATGGACGCGGCCGGGTACATGTTGTACCGCGTCAGCACCGGCGGGCCGGTCACTTCGCGCACCGCCGCCACCGTTCCGAGCGGGACGAGCGTGCCGCGGGCGCTCTTGATCTTCAGGCGGCGGATGTCCGACGGCGTCAGCCGGAACCGCGCGTCCGCCTGCACGTTGACCTGCCAGGTGCGGCCGAACCGGTTGAAGTCGTTGACGTACCGCGAGCCGAGCGTCGCCTGCATGGTGGCGTACACGTCCGTCACGCGCACCCCCTCGGCGGCGCACGCCGCCGGGTCCACGTCGACGTAGAGTTGCGGGGCGTTCGTGCGGAACGCGGTGAACAGGCCGGACAGGTGCGCCTTCTGCGCGTTGCCGCGCTCGACCAGGTTCTCGGTCTGCCCCTGGAGGAACCGCGGGCCGAGTTCGCCACGGTCCTCGACCATCAGCTTGATGCCGCCGGACCGCCCGAGCCCCGGTACGGGTGGCGCTCCAAAGATGTTCACCTGCGCCCCCGGCACTTCGGCGGCGACCCGCGCCCGGATCTTTGCCATGACCCGCTCGGCCCCGAGTTCCGGGTGGCCCTTACGCGCCTCGAAGTCGTCCAGGATGATGAACATCGACCCGAAGTTCGAGCCGTAGGCGCTGAGCACGAACGAATTCCCGGCCACCGCGTTGACGTGCTTCACCCCCGGCGTTTCCAGGGCGATCCGCGACACCTGCTCCACGACGTCCCGGGTCCGCTCCGCCGAGGCCGCGTCCGGGAGCTGGACGCTGGCGATCATGAAGCCCTTGTCTTGCGACGGGATGAACCCGGTCGGCAGCTTCAAGTAACCCCAATAGGTGAACCCGAGAATGCCGGCATAGCCGACCAGGACGAGCAGGGGCACGCGGATCGCGACGCCGACGACCCGGACGTACGCCCCGCTCGCGAAATCGAACGACCGGTTGAACCACCGGCCGGCGAACGACAGCGGGGCGAACCGCCGATTCGAGGGGGTTCGCGTCGCAGGCTTCAGCAGTAGCGCCGCCAGCGCCGGGCTGAGCGTCAGCGAGTTGAACGTCGAGATGACCGCCGAGATCGCGATGGTCAGCGCGAACTGCCGGAAGAACGAGCCGACGATTCCCGTCAGGAACGCGCACGGC
>CAYUHJ010000256.1:0-8354 GCA_964444365.1 uncultured Alcaligenaceae bacterium
TCTTGTAGGTCGGGTCGAGTCTTCGAGGCCCGACGTTGCGCTTCCCGTCGGGCCTCGAAGACTCGACCCGACCTACAAAACCTCGCACGAATTACTGGAACGTCGCGGTCGCGAGCTTGTCCGCGCACCGCTTCGACAGTTCCGCCGGCAGCGGGGCGTAATGCAACTCGGCCGCGTACTTCTGCCCGTCGCCGACGACCCACTTCAGGAACTCGACCAGCACCGGGCCCTTGTCCTTCGGCTGGGCCTTGTACACCAGGGCGTAGCTCATCCCGACGATCGGGTAGCACTTCTCGCCGTCCGCGTCCGTCAGCGAGTACGTCAGGTCGTGCAGGCTGAACGGGGCTTCGGTCTGCTTCACCTTCATCGCGGCCTCGGCCGCCGCCGTCACCGTGTCCGTGTCCGGGGCGACCGCCTTGCCCGCCTTGTTCACGACGGCGGCGTACCCGATCCCGTTCTTCTTGGCGAACGATAGTTCGACGTACCCGATCGCGCCTTTGTTGTTCTTCACGAACCCGGCGATGCCGTCGTTGCCGGACTGCCCGGTGACCTCCTTCAGCGCCGTCATCTGCTTCGTCGGCCCGACCGCGGACTTGAACTCCGGGCTGACCTTGGACAGGTAGTCCGTGAAGATGCTGGTCGTCCCGGACGCCTCCGCCCGCTGGATCGGGATGATCTTGTCCGCCGGGAGTTTGTCCGCGACGTCCTTGTTCAGTTCCTTGATCGCGGGGTCGTTCCAGGCGGTGACCTTCTTCAGGTAGATGTCGGCAACGACCTTGCCGGACAGGGTCAACTTGTCGACGCCGGGGACGTTGAACGCGACGGCGACGGCCCCCATCGTGACGGGGATGTGGAACACCTCGCCCCCGGCCTTGACCGCGGCGTCGGCTTCCGTCTGGTTCATCGGGGCGTCGGAACACCCGAAGTCGATCTCCTTCGCGGTGAGCTTGCTGATCCCCTGGCCGGACCCGCTCTTGACGTAGTCGATTTCCGTCTGCTTGGCGGCCCGGTACTCGGTCGACCACTTCTGCATGATGGGGTCGACGAACGTGGCCCCGCCGCCGCTGATCCGGGGAGGTGCGCCAGCGCCGCCGCCGCGGTTGCAGCCGGTGAGAACGACGGTCCCGACGAGGGCTGCGACGACGGCGAACGCGGGAATCACGGACAAACGGGAGAACATGACAGGCTCCGGGGCGAGTTCGGCGGGCAGTCGGCAGCACCGCAATCCTACGACCGACCGCCACCGGGACAACGCGGGGCGTGTGAAGGTTGGGTGAAAAGCCGCCCGCCGAAATCCCCGCCCGCCCGCCGCGAATCCCCTTCCGGCCGCCATTTTCCTTGCCGCCCGCCGGCGGCCGGGCCAAAATGCCGGCACCGCATTCCCACCACAGGGGCTTTCCGATGGCGCTCTGGGACCGCATTACCGGCGAGTTCATCGACATCATCGAGTGGACGGAGCCCACGCAGAACGAGATCCTCGCCCACCGATTCACGCGCTACAAGAACGAGATCAAGAACGGGGCGAAACTCATCGTCCGGGAAGGGCAGGCCGCCGCGTTCGTGCGGGAGGGCCAGCTCGCCGACGTGAAGACGCCGGGGACGTACACGCTCGACACGAAGAACATGCCGATCCTGTCCACCATCCTCGGGTGGAAGTACGGGTTCGAGTCGCCGTTCAAGGCGGAGGTGTACTTCATCTCCACCCGGCAGTGGACCGACCAGAAGTGGGGCACGCAGAACCCGTTCATGGTCCGCGACCCCGAGTTCGGCCCCGTCCGCGTCCGCGCCTTCGGCAGCTACGCCTTCAAGGTCACGGACCCCGGCACCTTCCTGAAGGAACTCGTCGCCACCGACCCCAGCTTCGAGGCGTATGAAATTTCCGCCCAGTTCCGGAACACGATCGTGTCGCGGTTCGTCGACGTCGTCGGCTCGGCGAAGATTCCCGTGCTGGACCTGGCCGGGAACTACGAGCGGTGCGGGAAGCTGGCCCTCGACCGGATTTCGCCGGAAATCCAGAAGATGGGCATCTCGCTGACGCAGTTCTACATCGAGAACATTTCCCTGCCGCCGGAAGTGGAAGCGGCCCTCGACAAGCGGACGCAGATGAGCGTGCTCGGGAACCTCGACCAGTACACGAAGTTCCAGACGGCCGAGGCGATCCGGGACGCGGCCCAGAATCCGGGCGGAATCGCGGGCGTCGGGGCCGGCGTCGGGGCCGGGTTCGCGGTCGGCGGGGCGATGGCGAACGCGATGCAACCGCAAGCCGCACCCGCCCCGAGTCCGGCGATGCCGCCGCCGTTGCCGACCGCGGTGACGTTCTTCGCCGCGATCAACGGGGCGCAGGCCGGGCCGTTCGACCTGAGCCGCCTCGGGGAGATGGCCCGCGCCGGGCAGCTGACGCGCGACACGCTCGTCTGGCGGGCGGGCATGGCGAACTGGGCCGCCGCCGGGACAGTGGGGGAACTCGCCTCCGCGTTCGCCGCCGTGCCGCCGCCGCTACCTCAGATGTGATTAGAATGCTAATTGCAATCAGTGAAATGGCCATATAAAACCGGTTGAACCCATCAGTCACATAGCCAGGACGAGAACAAGATGAATCCTCTGGAACAGCATGGGCTGAATGAAATTTCGAAGAGTATAGATGCGGCAAAACGCGAAGCTGACGCAGCAAAATCAGCCACCAACGACTTGAAGGCGGAAATTGAGAAGCTGAAGTCCGAACAAGCTAGTGCCGCATGGGCTGCTTGGATAGGAGGAACATTCAAAGGACCGGTAGCGAAGATTCTAGCAGTCGCCGCTGTCATCCTCGGAATATTGGGCGTCAATAAAGGGGTGTCTGAAATCGCTCAGTCTGCTGCAAAAGGGGCATTAGAAGACAAAGGAGTGGCAGCAACTATCCAAGAAATCAATAATAAGCAATCAGAGGTCTCCAGCAGTGCGCAGAGGATAGCAAATATTGAGGCCAAAGCTGCTGCGAGTTTGCTATCAATATCACGACACGAACAGCAAATCGCGAACCACAAGCAACGGACTGTCATCTTTGTTCTTAGGCCTATGCCCACAGACTGGAATAAGGATCAAGGGCTATTCGATGTGTACATCTTAGGTGCAGTGAGCCCATACATTCATTTTGAACTTGCACGGCTCAGCTTGGCACAGGCCGGCAAAACTGAGGCATCAATGGGCTTAGCCGCAGTCAGTAAAGATCCGCAGTCGAATATGAGAGTAGTCGGCCTCACATTCGGCAAGCTAATCCATAAGGTTCATGTAAGCGTCGTCAATGAACCAGGGATCGATCAAAAGGGTTCAGAAGAGTGGATTAGTGGTTTCGTTGAGGAAAGCAACAAGGTGCAAATACGATGGCGAGGACCGTTTGATCAGAAAGATCGACTAGCGATTGCAACTGTACTCTACGAATAAGTTCACCTGCTAGTCACAGTTTGCGACTTTGCGTGAGACATTCCGATGTCCAGCCCGCCGCCCCTGCCCGGTTCCAGTCCGCCTCCGATTCCCGGCGTTCCGCCACCGTTGCCCGCGTCGGGACCGCCTCCGATTTCGCAGGAAGGGCCGAAGGCCCCGACCGTCACGAAGGCACCCCCGGCGGGGCGGAAGTTCCCGTGCCCGTCGTGCGGGGCGAAGCTCGACTTCGACCCGGCCGTCGCGGGGCTGAAGTGCCCGTACTGCGGCTACGAGCAGAAAATCGACACCACCGACGCCGCCGAGGTCGTCGAGCGGGATTACCTCGAATACCTGGCGAAAGAGGAATCGAAGGGCGTCGCCATCCCCGGCCGGTCGACCGAGACGAAGTGTACCGGGTGCGGCGCGGTCGTGCTGCTCGAAGACAAGGTCGCGACCGAGAAGTGCCCGTTCTGCGGCACGCACCTGGAGAGCACGCCGCACGCCGCCCAGGGGATGATCCAGCCGGAATCGCTGCTGCCGTTCGCGGTCGACCTGCGCAAGGCGCGGGACCACTTCGACACGTGGCTCGGCTCGCTGTGGTTCGCGCCGACGGAACTGAAGAAGGTCGCGAACCTCGGGCAGCTTTCGGGCGTGTACCTGCCGCACTGGACCTACGACGCGATGACGTACACGTCCTACGAGGGGCAGCGCGGCGACGACTACACGACCACCGAGTACTACACCGAGACCGACTCGGACGGCAAGCAGGTCACGAAGTCCCGCACGGTCACGCACACGAACTGGACCTACGTCTCCGGCCGGGTGGACCACTTCTTCGACGACGTACTGGTGCCCGCGTCGAAGAGCATCCCGGACGACCTCATCAACGACCTGCACCCGTGGGAACTGCACAAGCTGGAAGCGTTCAACCCGAGCTACCTGAGCGGGTTCAAGACGGAACGCTACGCCGTCGGCCTGAAGGAAGGGCTCGCCGAGGCGAAGCACCGGATGGAGCCCACGATCGACGGGCTCATCCGGTCCGACATCGGCGGCGACCACCAGCGGATCGACAACAAGCGGACCCGCTACTCCGGCGTCACGTTCAAGCACCTGCTGCTGCCGACGTGGGTGGCCGTGTACCGCTACCACGAGAAGACGTTTCAGATCCTCGTCAACGGCCGCACCGGCAAGGTGACGGGCTACCGGCCGTGGAGCACGGCGAAGATCGTCGCGCTGGTGCTGGCGATCCTGCTCGCAGTCGCCGTCGTGATCGGGCTCGTCGTCGCGTTCGGCGGCAAGTCCGGCGGCAAGCGGCGGAGCGGCACCCCGGCCCCTGTCTTGTGGCACCGGCCTCTGGCCGGTGTGGACCTGCACCGGCCAGAGGCCGGTGCCACACGCACGACGGCCGACCACCCCGGGTCGGCTTCCCGGCTCACCGACATCGCCGACGGCTCGCCGCGTTCGGTAGAATTACCCTTTTCCCAGGGGGTGTCGTCGTGGCCGACCGGTGGGCGTTCCTCGTCGCGATCGAGAAGTTCGCGGACCCCGCCCTCGGCGGCGTTCCCTACGCGGACGGCTGCGCCAAGGCTCTCGCCGACGCCCTCGCATCGAGCGGGTATCGGCGGTCGCATCAGGTCGTGCTGACGGGCTCCCACGCCACACGGACGGCCGTCGAGTCCCGCTTGCGGAAGCTGAAACGGCTCGTCAAGAAGGGGGACGAACTCCTCGCGGTCTGGGTCGGCCGGGGGTTCGCGCAGCCGGGAACGGGCGTCCTGCCGTGCTGGGACACGCTGCCGGACGACCTCGCGGACACGTCGCTTTCGGTGAAGGAACTCGTCGAAACGCTGGCGGGCACGAAGGCATCCCAGGTCGCGGTTCTGCTCGACGTCGGGGCGGGTGCCGACGCCCCCGAGTCGGCCGGGGACGGGTGGGAGGCGTTCCTCGACCCGGACGAACTCGACCGGCTCTTCGCGGATTCGCCCAAACTCGTCGGCGTGCGAAGCTGCGACGCGGACGAGCGGTCCCACTCCGCGGGCGGGTTGAAGGCGACGGCGTGGTGCCACCTGATCGCGGAGGCGTTCGCCGGGCGGGGGGTGAAGGCGGTCGGGGCGGACGGCCGTGTCACCGCACTGTCACTGCACCGGTTCGCGGCCGACGAGTTGCCGCGGGTGCTGCGAAAGCACCTGGAAGCCGGGGCGGAACAGTCCCCGAAACTGCTCGGCGAGGCGAACGCGGGCTTCGTGCTGGCGGAACTCGGCAAGCCCGCGGCGGACCTCGGCTCGCTGCTGCTCGACCCCGCCCGCATGAAGCGCGTCGCGTTTCGGGCGGACTCTTCGGGGCGGTTCAAAGACCTGACGGCGTACCGGAAGTCGTACCAGATCCCGGACAACGCCGGGCCGTCCGCGAAGCGGTTCGTCGCGAAGACGGCCCACGCGGACATCCGGGCGGACGTGGACGCCGTCTTCGAGGCCGCCCGCGAGCACCTCGGGTACAAGCGGAAGGACATCGAAGTCACCGCCGGGCAGGACGGCTACGGGTTCGTCCGCGGGCCGGACTTCGAGTACACCGTGTCCGCCAGCCTCGACCCGGCCGAGCCGTCGGAAGTGCTGTGGCGGCGCGAGATCGGGGCGTTCTCCGACCCGGAGTTCGTGCGGTCGCCGGGGTTCGACGCCGTCTTCGGCAAGCTCTTCGACCAGCTCGCGTTCGAGTTCGCCGTGCCGGTGGACGTGCCCGCGCTGGTGGATCGCTTGGAAGACCGACCCGCCGCCGGGGTGAAGGTCGCGGTGTCCAGCGACGGCAAGTCGTGCGACCTGACGCTGGCCGGGTTCGCGGGCCGGGTCACGGTCGACCGCACGTCCGTCGTGGTGCGGGGGCGGGCGGGGAACTCGGCGGGGTTGCTGGACCAGTTCCTCGCGTTCCTGCGGACCGTCGGCCCGATCGGGGAACCGCTGGCGCTCGCGGCGAAGTAGCGTTAGGAAGCGTCCACCACCAACTCTGTGTCGAACCGCCACCCGCCACGAGAGCCGCGACCGCCAGGGAGCGGCCGCTTCCTGGGTCGAATCGCATCATTTGTTGGGGGGAAGTCCCATCTGTTAAGGGAAGGGATGTCACCGTTGGGGCGGCCGCTCCCTTGCGGTCGCGGCTCTCGGTCAGATTGCCACAACACGACGGTTTGATTGGACGCTTCCTTACCGAATCGCGCTGTTTGGTTTCGGTTTTGCTCAGTTTCCCTCACCGCTCAAGGGGGGAGGGGAACAAACGCCGATATCGACTAACCCTTGCGCTTTTCGTCTCACTCCACCAGCCGGGCGTCCGCCCAGTTCACGTCCGCCTGCACGTCGCCGCCGGGGCCGAAGTCGACGACCAGTGTCAGTTCCTTCGCCCCGGCGATGTCGAGCCGGACACTGACGGGCGACGCGGCGGCCGTCAGCGTCTTCAGTCCGGGGATCGGGCGGTCCTTGCCGTCGACGAGAATCCGTACGTCGGCGGTGCCGCGGCGGCCGGAGACCGCGTCCAGGCCGACCGCCGCCTCGAAGTGCCGGTGCTTCCCGGCCAGGTCGTACGTCAGGGTCGTCTTCGGGTGGGTGCCGAGGCCCTTGTCGCACCACGACACCCCGGCCGGACCCGGCAACCGGAGCGGGTTCCCCTTCGCGGAGCGGTCGGCTACCACCGGCCAGCCGAGGCCGTTGAAGCCTTCGACCTCGGACCGCTTCGGCTTCAGGTCCGACAGGTAGGCCGCCTTCCCCTGGAACACGTCGATGGCGACGACGTCGGGCACGGGCAGGCTCAGCTTGCCGCCGAAGGGCGTGGTGCCGGTCAGGGTGGTGCCGTCGGAACTCGCGGACGTCAGGGTGATCCGCGAGCCGCCGGCGGTGACGACGCGGTAGTACGCGCCTTTCGGCTTGCGCATGCGTGCGAGCGCCGGGTCGAACGCGACGGCGGCCACGTCCGCCAGTTCGATCGCCCGCGGCGGCTGGCCGGGGTCGACGACGAGCCGGAGCAGGCTGCCGTCGGCGGACACGGACTCGACGCTGCCGGCGAGGGTGTCGCCATTCCGGAGCCGGACGGCGTCCGTCCGGGCGGCGGCCCAGGGGTACTTCGCCGGGTCGGCCGGGGTGTCCGCGGGCGGGGCGGTCGCCCACCACGCGGCGAGGGCGGTGAGGGGAATCGCCCACCTGTCCGCGTACTTCTCGGCCGGGCTGAAGGTGACCCGCAGCCCGTCCCCGGCCGTCACGGTCCCGGCGAGGCGGTCGCCGTTGGCCAGCACGACGTGCCGGTCGCGCGGCCAGGGCGGGAGCGGCGTGTCGGCCCGCCGCAGGGACACGAGCCGGCCGGCGGCGATCTTCGCGTCGGGGTCGGCCAGGGTCGCCCCGAAGTCCGCGACCGCGACGAGCCGGCCGGGTTGCGGTTCGCTCCCGGAGGCGTGCGCCACGAAGAGCGGCGGGGCGGCGGGGCCGGCGGCCAGGGCGAGGGCGAGGATCGGGGTCACGGCACCACCTCGGGGACAGGGTCGCGACTTCTATTATGCGGGGCGGTCCCCCGAAAAAGGGGCCGGAATCTTCCGTTCACCCCGTCACACCCGTTCACGGCGGCGGCCCCGTGGTGGTGATGCCCCCTGTCGCGGAGGAGCCGCCATGCGGTCTGACCCGGCCGAAACCCTTGTGGACGATCACCTGCCCGCCCTGCCGGCCCGGCTGCCTGCGATCCCGGACGCGCTCCCGGACCCGCTCTGGGTGTTCGACGAGCGGGACCGGGTCGTCGGGTGGAACCGCGCCGCCGAGCGGGTGTTCGGGCTGCCGGCCGAGCACGCCGTCGGGCAGTCGGTGCTGCTGTTCGTGCCGCACGACGGGCTGATCGAGTTCGCACGGGCGGCCGAGGCGGTCCGCCGCGACGGGGCCTGGGCGGGGGACTTGCGGACCCAAACCGCGACCGGGGACGTGCGGCTGGTCGAAGCC
>CAYUHJ010000257.1:0-8304 GCA_964444365.1 uncultured Alcaligenaceae bacterium
GCGGACTCGGTCGTGAACCGGGCGCGGACCTCGTAAGTCTTCGGCTTGTCCGCCGGCGCGTCGACGTCCAGTTCCGCGATGGTCTTCGGCAGCGGCCCGAGCTGGAGCGTGACCTTCACCCGCGGCGGGCCGTAGTCGTAGATGCGGTCCGTGGCGAAGTGTTTCAGGTCGTTGTCGAAGTGCTCCTGGTGGTACTTCGCGCCCTTGGGGTTCTGCTTGTCCTGGTCGGCCTTGCGGGCCTGCAGGATCTCGGTGGCGGACGCGATGACCTTCTCGCGGGTCGGGGTGCGGCCGGCGGCGCGGAAGCGGACGACGTACTCCCCCGCAACGGGGACGCTGAAGCCGCGGGCCCCGACGGCCCTGTCCCACGAGTCGTGGTGGACCATCACGAACTCGCCTTCCTGCTTGTTGTTCCCGCCGTTGACGATCGGGTTGTTGGTCTTGTCGAGCCGAATCCGGCGGCGGTCCGCGGGGCCGACCTGCGGGTCGAACTTCCACAGGATTTTCGCGGGCTGCGGGCCGTCCACGAGGGCCCGGTCGAGGATCTGCCGGGCGGCGTTGAGGTAGAGTTCGACGTGCAGCGGCGACACGGAGAGCGCCTTGCCGTTGTTGTCGAAGCCCCCGGCGGGCGGGTCTTGCGGGAAGCCGGACACGTCGAAGTCGACGCCGATCAGGTCGCGGATCGTGTTCCGGTATTCGTCGCGGTTGATGCGCCGCAGCACGACGCCGCGGTCCCGCCTGGTCTGCTCCGCCCGCACGACCTGGGCGGTGATCCAGTCGACGACCTTGGACACGTCCGCGGCCGGGGGTTGTGCTTCTTTCTTCGGCGGCATCTCGTGGGAGTTCAGGACGTTCACAACTTCCCGCCACTTCCCGGCCGCAACGACGTCGAGGAAGTCGTTCGGCAACTTCGCGGCGTCGACGCGGAACTCGCCCTTCGGCTTCTCCGCGCCGTGGCACTTCACGCAGTGCTGTTTCAGGAACGGGGCGACGGTCCGGTCGTACCCGGCCGCGTCCGGCTGCCAAACGGGGTCGGCGGCGATCCCGGTCAGCGGTGCGATCAGCGACCCGGCGAGGGCGAGGAGCAAGGGGCGAGGCATGGGGTGTCCCATCGCGGAGGCAGAGGCGGGAAACGGATAACGGTGCGGGCCGCGAATCCTGACAGGGGGTGAGGGGATTTTACGGCGTCGGGCGATCGTCCGCACGCGGTTCTTTCCCGCGCTTCGCCCCGGCCTACAATCTCCGGACATTCCCCCTCCCCAGAGATTTCGTCATGCCGACCAACGCACCGCTGAACCGCAAACTGCGCATGGGCCTGATCGGCGGCGGGCAAGGGGCCTTCATCGGCCGCGTCCACGCCACCGCCGCCGTGCTCGACAACCGCGCCGCCCTCGTCGCCGGGGCGCTGTCGTCCGACCCCGCCAAGGCGAAGGCGTCCGCCCCGGACTACGACATCCCGGAGGACCGGGCCTACACGTCCTTCAAAGAGATGGCTGCCGCCGAGGCGAAGCGGCCGGACAGGGTGGACTTCGTCTCCGTCGCCACGCCGAACCACACGCACTTCGAGATCGCGAAGACGTTTGCGGAAGCCGGGTTCAACGTCATCTGCGACAAGCCGATGACCTTCGACCTCGCGCAAGCCGAGGAACTTCTCAAGGTCGTCGAGAAGTCCGGCGTCGTCTTCGCGGTGACGCACAACTACACCGGCTACCCGCTCGTCCGGCAGGCCCGCGAGATGGCCCTGTCCGGCGAACTCGGCGAGATCAACGCCATCCGCTCGAACTACATCCAGGGCTGGCTCCGCACCCGGCTCGAAAGCAGCGACCAGAAGCAAGCCAAGTGGCGGACCGACCCGAAGCAGAGCGGCGCGGCCGGGTGCTTCGGCGACATCGCGACGCACGCCTACAACCTCGCCCGGTTCATGACCGGGCTCAAGCCGAAGCAGATTTCGTGCCTGCTGAAGGTGTTCGAGCCCGGCCGGGCGCTCGACGACTACGGCGTTGCCGCGGTGCGGTTCGAGAACGGGGCCCTCGGCACCGTCACCGCGTCGCAGATTTCGCACGGCCGGGAGAACGACCTGTTCATCGAAATCGACGGCACGAAGAAGGCCCTGGAATGGCACCAGGAGGAGCCGAACAAGCTGATCGTCCGCGAGAACGGCCAGCCGCACAAGGTCTACACCCGCAACGGCGGGCCGTACCTCGGGGCCGCCGCCGGCGGCGCGAGCCGCCTGCCCAGCGGCCACCCGGAGGCGTTCTTCGAGGCGTTCGCGAACGTCTACGGCGCGACCTACGACGCCATCGTGAAGAAGGCCGCCGGCGAAAAGATCGAGACGGTCGACACCGTTTACCCGAACGTCTACGACGGCGTCGAGGGGATGCTGTTCATCCAGCAGTGCGTGGAATCGTCGAAGCAAGACGGGGCCTGGCTGCCGTTCGGCCACGCGAAGAGCCGGACGTGAGGACCAGGGCAGAGGTGAGGGGACTCGGTGATCGTCCCGAGTCCCCTTCCCGACGCTCGACCGCGAACACTGACTAGCCCGGGACACTTCGGGTCGCTTCCCAGTTAAACCTGCCACTCGGTTCGGCCTCGGCGTTTCCCACGACCGCCGACAATCTCGGCCCCCACTCACACCCTTGGAATAGAGGGTGTGTTCTGTTTCCTGGACCGCTTTCCCGCGTCCGGTTCGATGTCCGGAAGTCTCTCCGCGGCCCGCGATACCGGGGATGCGCGAAGGGGTGCGCGGAACCGCGGCGAGATAGGACTCGTAGTCCCCAGACGCAATCCGGCGGGCGGCCAGGGACCGATCCCCGATCCCGCCTGCGCCCCCGGCCGCAACGCGACCCTCTTGGGGATGAGACGAGTCTTCGAGTCGCCGGCACCAGATTTGCCGAACTTGACTGCGGGCTTCGGCGAACCCGCTTCGAGGACGACGATGAGCCGCACCTTGCTTGCCGCTGCCGCCATTGGGATCGGCGGCTACCTCGCGTACCGGAGCGTACAGTCCCGGTATCGATTCCGGGACCGACACGTGGTCGTGACCGGGGGGTCGCGGGGACTCGGCCTCGTCCTCGCGAGACGTCTGGCGCGGCTCGGAGCCCGGCTGACGATTTGCAGCCGCGACGCTAACGAGCTGGCGCGGGCCGAGGCGGACCTACGGGAGTTCGGGAGCCCGGTCGTCGCGATCGAATGCGACGTGACCGACCGCGAACGGGTACGGGAATTCCTGGCCGTCGCGCGCCGGGCGAACGGTCCGGTCGACGTGCTGGTCAACAACGCCGGCGCGATCTGCGTCGGCCCGGCGGAGGAGATGACCCCGGCCGACTTCGAGCAGTCGCTCCGGACGCACTTCTGGGCACCCCTTTACACGACGCTGGAGGTCCTGCCCGAGATGACGGCCCGACGGGCGGGACGCATCGTCAACGTCGCCTCGGTCGGCGGGAAACTGGCCTTCCCTCACCTCCTCCCGTATTCGACCGGAAAGTTCGCGCTCGTCGGCTTCTCCACCGGACTCCGGGCCGAGGTGGCCCGGCACGGCGTCGTGGTGACGACCGTGTGCCCCGGCCCGCTGCGGACCGGGTGCCACCTGAACGCGGAATTCAAGGGCCGTACCCGGGAGGAGTACCGGTGGTTCGCGGCCAACAGCGCCGCCCCCGGTTGGTCGACTTCCGCGGAGTCTGCCGCTCGATCCATTCTCGCGGCGTGTTCCCGCGGGGATGCCGAGGTGGTGATCGGCCTGCCGGCGAAGACAGCCGTCCTCGCCTACGCGCTGTGTCCCAATTTGACCGCGGACGCGCTGGCGTGTCTGAACCGCTGGGTCCTGCCCGAACCCGGTGGAACGGGGCGGGACGCGAACCGAGGCCGGGACAATTACTCGGCGTTGCCGACGTGGGTCACCACCCTGGCCGACCGGGCGGCGGCGAGGAACAACGAACTCCACGCCGCAGCCCTTCCGTCCCCACTCCCCGCCGAGTCGTGAACCGGAGAGACGCCGTGGCCGGTTCCACCCCCGATTACGACGAGTACCAGACCGCCTTCCACGCGGCGTTCGCCCCCGACCTGCGGGGGTTGGTCGACGACTTGCCCGTGCGACCCGACGACCGGGTGTTGGACGTGCCGTGCGGCAACGGGTTCTACACGGAAATGCTCGCCAGCCGGCTGTCCCCGTCCGGTCGGTTGGTCGCCGTCGACGCCTGCGACGAGTACCTTGCCGAGGCCCGCGGTCGCCTCGGCCGGGCCGGTCGGGTGGGGGAGGTGGTCAAGGCCGATGCCTACCGCCTCCCGTTTCGGGACCGCTCGTTCGACGTGGTCTGGTGCGCCCAAAGCCTGGTCAGTCTCGACCCGGCGCGGGCCGTCTCGGCCATGGCGAACGTCGTCAAGCCGACGGGCACCCTGGCCATTCTGGAGGGGGACGAGATCCGGCACGTCCTGCTTTCCTGGCCCGCCGAATTGGAGGCGGCACTGCCGGCGGCCGTGCTGCAAGCGAGTGCGACCCGCTACGGCGACGCCATCAAGCTGTCCCCCGCCCGGCGGTTGCGCCGCCTCCTGCGCGAGTCCGGCTTCCGGTCCATCCGCCGGCGGACGGTGGTCATGGAACGGTCGGCCCCGTTCGACGGGCAGACGTCCGACTTTCTCCGTCGGCACTTCGACTTCCTGCGAAGGGACGTCTACCCCCACCTCCCGCGGTCGGCCCAACGGCTGTTCGATTCCCGCACCGACCCCGACTCGGCCGAGTCGATGCTGCGCCGGCCCGACGCGGAGTTCGAATGCGTGAACGTGCTGTACGAAGCCAGCGACCGCCGAGCACCCGAGTGAACCCGCGACCGTTCTAGCCGAACCGCCCCGGCGAGTACGCCGCCGGATCGACGTGGGGTTTTTCCCCCGCGACGAGTTCCGCGACGAGCTTGCCCGTGGCCGGGGCCATCGACAGCCCCAGCATGTTGTGCCCGGCCGCGACCCAGAGGTTGTCCGCGGCGGGGGCGAGGCCCAAGAGCGGCAACCCGTCCGGCGTCATCGGCCGCCAGCCCCACCACTCCTCGGTCGGCTCTCCGGTCGGCGGGTTCCGCAGGTAGAGCGATGCCCCCTCGGTGAGCAGTCGCAGCCGGTCGCGGTTCAACGTCGCGTCGTACCCGCCGAACTCCATCGTCGAGCCGACCCGGAAGCCGCTGCGGAAGGGCGTCACGGCGACCCGGTGTTCCTCAAAAATCATCGGGTAGGTCGGGTCGGTCGCCGACGCCGGGAACGTGACCGAGTACCCCTTCCCCGGCTGCA
The DNA here is from genome assembly GCA_964444365.1 of uncultured Alcaligenaceae bacterium. Taxonomy (GTDB): domain Bacteria; phylum Planctomycetota; class Planctomycetia; order Gemmatales; family Gemmataceae; genus CAYUHJ01. The sequence goes on from CAYUHJ010000257.1 coordinate 5,272, forward strand.
CCGGCACCCGGCACCCGACCGCCTTCGCGAACTCCGGCGTCCACGCCCCCGTGGCGAGGACGACGTGGTCGGCGTCGTGTTCCCCCGCCGGCGTGGCCACCGCTCGCACCTGCCGGCCTTCCGATACGATGCGAGACACCGGCGAATTCTCGTGAATGTCGACGCCCAGCCCCACGAGTACCCGGCGAAGTTCGCTCATCAACCGGTCCGGCCGCAAGTGGGCGTCCGACCGGTACAGCCAGCCGCCGCCGAGTCCGGGCTTCAGGGCGGGTTCCAGCTTTTCGAGTTGCCGACTGTCGAACGGCTCGGCGGCGGTCTGGAACTGCTCGCGCAACAGGCGGTCGACGTCGGCGTAGTGCTCCATCGCGGCCGCCGTCTGGAAGACGAACAAGAGCCCGCGCGTGACCCACTCGCAATCGAGGGATTCGGTGCGGATCAAGTCGTCGAACAGCGTGCGGGACGAATCGAGCAGCGCGCGAATCCCCCCGGCAGCGGTTGTCATGTCGCGGGGGTTGCACTTTCGGGCGAACCGCAGGAACCAGCCCGGGTCGCGGAGCACGACGCCGGGCTTCACCTTCAACGGGGAGTTGCGGCGGAGCAGCGTCCGCAGCGTGTCCCAGATCGCCCCCGGCACCGCCAGCGGCAAGACGTGGCTGGGGCAGACGTAGCCGCAGTTCGCGTGCGAACACCCCGCCCCGAACCGGCCGCGGTCGAGGACCGTCACCCGGCACCCGGCTTTCGCCAGGTAGTACGCGCAACACGCCCCGACGACCCCGCCGCCGACGACCGTGACTCGGCTCATGACCGGATGCCCTCCCGGAAGGGGTCGGCGGGGTCGAACAACAACGTCGCTTCGCCGGTGACGAACGCTTCGCCGGAAATCGTGGGCCGGACGCGGTCGCCGTCGCGGCGATAGGTCGCCTCGAAGACGCTGCCGAGGACGCTTTCCTGCCGCCAGACTTCGCCGGGGGCGAGCCGGCCGTCCGCGGCGAGGCACGCGAGTTTCGCACTGGTGCCGGTGCCGCACGGGGACCGGTCGTAGGACCCGCCGGGGCACAGTACGAAGTTCCGGGCGTGATTTCGCGGGTCGTGCGGCGGGCCGATCAGCTCGACGTGGTCGATTTCTTCGCCGCGGTCCCCGGTGATTCCGGCCCGGCGAAGGGCGTCCCGGACGCGGCCGGTGTATCCGAGCAAGGCCGGCACGCCGGCCGGTGACAGGGGGATGTCACGCGGCGCGGGGCAGAGGAAGAACCAGTTCCCGCCCCAGGCGACATCACCCACGACGGTGGAGCCGTCGTCCAGCTTCACCGCGACCCCGGTCGCGTGGCGGTCGCTCGGCACGTTCTCGAACGCGACCCTGGAGCCGCCCCGATAGTCCACTTCGACGACGCCGACGGGCGTGTCGAAGCGGTGCTTCCCCGCTGAAATGCGGCCGAGGTGCGCGAGCGTGACGGCGAGCCCGATCGTCGCGTGGCCGCACATCCCGAGCGGGCCGACGGTGGTGAAGTAGACGACGCCGGTGACGCACCCGGGTTCGTGCGGCTCGCACAGCATCGCGCCGACGAGCACGTCCGAGCCGCGCGGTTCGCACACGATGCCGGACCGAAACGCGTCGAATTCCCGGCGAAATCGCTCGCGGCGGTCGGCGAGCGGACCCGTTCCCAGGTCCGGCCCGCCCGCGATCACGACCCGCGTCGGCTCGCCGCCGGTGTGGGAATCGACGACTGAGACACGACGCATGAAAGCCCCCTTACACGCCCGGCCGCGTCTCGATCCCTTTGCGGATGATCGCCAGCACCCGCTCGCGTTCCGCCCCAGAGAGCGGCAGCCGCGGCTCGCGGACGTACTCCTTCCCGAGCCCGGCTTCCTGCACCATGAGCTTGATGTACTGCACGAACTTGACGTTCACGTCGAGCTTCAACAGCGGGCTGAACCACCGGTAAAGCTTCCGGGCCTCGTCCCACTTGCCGGCTTGCATCAGGTTCCAGAGGTGCTGGTTTTCCTTCGGGAACGCGATGCCCGAGCCGGCGACCCAGCCGTCGATGCCGAGGATGCTGGACTCGAGAATCAGGTCGTCGACCCCGGCGAAGAGGGCGAACCGGTCGCCGACGATGAGGCGGATTTCGGTCATGCGGCGCGGGTCGCCGGACGACTCCTTCACGGCGACGAGGTTGCGGATGTCCGCGTACTCGGCGAGGAGCGTGGGCGTCACGTCGACCGGGTAGCCGATCGGGTTGTTGTAAAGCATCCAGGGCAAGTCCGTCGCGGAGCCGACGGCCCGGAAGTACGCGGCGGCCTCCGTGGGGTCGGACTTGTAGACCATCGCGGGCATGATCATGAAGCCCGCCGCGCCGAGACGCGCACAGTCGCGGACGTACCGCTTCGCCGCGATCGTGGACGTTTCCGCGACCCCGGACAGGACGGGAACGCGGCCGCCGGCGGTCTTCACCGCGAGTTCGACGACCTGCCGTTTCTCGTCCGGGTCGAGTGACTGGTTCTCGCCGAGCGAGCCGCACATGATGAGCCCGTGAACGCCGGATTCCAGCAATTTTTCGATGTGTCGGGCCGTCCCCGGAAGGTCCAGCGACTGGTCCTCGCGGAACTGGGTGGTGACGGCCGGGAAGACTCCGGACCACGGTTTGGGCATGGCTTCACCTGGGAAACGAGGGTCAGGTCAGGTATCGAAATGGTAGCCGGGCGGCGGGGGCGGGTCTTGGCCGAAGCGTGCGGTTCCCCATCGAAGTGCGCACAACCGACGTCAAATCGCCTCCGGCCCGCGCTCACCCGTGCGGATGCGGAGGCAGTCTTCCAGCGGCAAGATGAAGATTTTTCCGTCGCCGATGCGGCCCTCTTTCCCCGTGCGCGCCGCTTCAACGATCGCGTTCACGGTGGGCTCGACGAAGTCCTCGTTCACCGCGATTTGGAGCTGGACTTTGCGGAGCATGTTGACGGTGAGTTCGTGCCCGCGGTAGACCTCCGTTTGACCCTTCTGACGGCCGAAGCCCTGGACGTCGACCACCGTGAGGCGGGTGA
>CAYUHJ010000258.1:0-8271 GCA_964444365.1 uncultured Alcaligenaceae bacterium
GTTTCGTTCCGTTACACTTCCCCACCTCCCCGACCCGGGGCATGATGCCCCGGCCGACGGCTCCTACGGAAGGGATCACGCATGGCCGCCACGCCGCGCCCGCTCATTGGCATTCTCGCCGACTACGTCACGCCGAAGAACAAGGCCCCGCTGGCCAAGGTGCCGGCCGGGTACTTCGACGCGATCCTGGCGGCCGGCGGGCTCCCGATCCTGATCCCGCCGATGAAGAAGGACAACTTCGCCGAACTCGACGCGCTGCTCGACCTCGTCTCCGGCGTCGTCATCACCGGCGGCCTCGACCTCGACCCGCGGAAGTACAGCCAGCCGCTGACCAACGCCGTCCAGCTGATGGCCCCCCGGCGGGAAGAGTCCGACCGGTACGTCCTGTCCAAGATCGTCGAGCGGAAGATGCCCGTGTTCGGCATCGGCGTCGGGATGCAACTCATCAACATCTACTTCGGCGGCACGCTGTTCCTCCACCTGCCGACGGACAACCCGAAGGCGATGCCGCACTTCGACCCGACCGGCGGCCCGCACCGGCACATGGTCAACGTCGAGCCGAACAGCTACCTGGAAGAGATGTTCGGGGCCGGCGAACTGCGGGTGAACAGCACCCACCACCAGGCCGTGAACCAGGTCGGCAAGCGGCTCCGCGTCGCGGCGAAGGCCCCAGACGGCGTCATCGAGGCGGTGGAATCGACCGACGACACGTGGTTCTGCGTCGGCGTCCAGTGGCACCCCGAGTGCGACACCGCGTCCGCGCTCGACCGGCAAATGTTCGACTGCTTCGTGCAATCCGCGACGAAATACGCGGAACCGGCGATGGCCGAGGTCTGATGCGTCCAGTGGGAGGAGAAAGCAACCCCTCCCCCCGGCCCCTCCCCGAAACGGAGAGGGGAGGAAGAGAAGAGGTTTTGGCTCCCCCTCTCCGCTTCGGGGAGGGGGTTGGGGGGAGGGGTTAGCCTCTTCACCCCGTCACCCTCTCACCCCGTCACCACATGACCCCCCGCACCCTCATCGGGCTGGCGATCGGGTCCGGGCTCGAAGCCGCGGACGCGGTCGCCCTGCGCGCGGACGGGGTCGGGTTGGGAATGACGGCGAAGTGCGTCGGGTCCGCCCGGGTGCCCGTGCCCGGCGGGACCGCGGACGCCACCCGGCGGGTCGGCGACGCCCTCGTTCAAGCCGCCCGGCAAGCCGCGTTCGTCGCGAACCTCGACTTCCGGTCCGCCCAGGTCGCCGGGCTGCTGTCCCCGTTCCCGCACCGGTTGTCGACCGCGGACTCGCCGGCCACGCCCGCGGACTGGGTGGCCGAGCACGCCGGGCTGACGGTCGTCACCGGGTTCCGCGGTCGGGACGCGGCCGCCGGCGGCACCGGGCACCTCATCACCCCGGCCGCGGATTACCTTCTCTACCGCGAACTGAATGAGGAACGGGTCCTCGTCCACCTCGGAGCGGTCACGTCGGTGGTGCTGATTCCCGCGGGGGGAAAGCTCGCGGCCGTGTCGGGGTTCGAGGCGGGGCCGGGGAACCGGCTGCTCGACGACGTGACGCACCTCGGCACCCGCGGCCGCGAGCCGTGCGATTCCGGCGGGAAAAAAGCGGTGCAGGGGAAGTGCCTGGACGACTTGCTGGCGCGGTGGATGTCGCACCCGCACCTGGCGCGGCGGCCCCCGAAGGCGCTGCCGCGGTCCGCGTTCGGCACGACGTTTCTGACGGAATCCTTCGAGTCCGCCCGGGCCTGCGGCGCGACGCTCCACGACCTGCTCTGCACGGCGACGCACTTCGTCGCCCGGTGCGTCGGGGACGGGGTGGCGAAGTGGCTGCCCGCCAAACCGGACGTTCCCCGCCGGGTGTTCGTCAGCGGCGGCGGCGTCCGCAACGGCTTCCTGTGGAAGCTGCTGGAACGGCAATTCGAGGGCCTGACGGTCTCCCGGCTCGACGCGGCCGGCGTCCCCGCGGCCGGTCGCAACGCCGCCGCGGCGGCCGTCCTCGCCGGGCTGACGCTCGACGGCGTCGCCGGCAACATGCCGGTCCTCACCGGCGCGGCCGGCGGCCGACTCGTCGGCCGCATCGTCCCCGGCGACGAGCGGAACTGGGCCGCCGTCACCGCGTGGATGGCCCGCCAGACGGGGCCGTACCTGACCCTCCCGCGGGCGTCGTGATCTGGGGTATCCTGTTCTCCCGCTCGACGGACAACAGAATCCTTTACATCTCTGCACTCACAGGCTGCAGGCTTGCCATGAAGGCCGTGAAACTGCCGGCTACCAGATAGACGTGCTCATATCCCTTCGGCTTTCTGGGGAGTTTCCCCGCGCGGCGCAAGTCCAGGTAGTGGCGGATCTCCGGCGCAAGGTGGGGCCATTTGAAGAACTCCTCGTCCGACCACGACGACCGGTGGTAGTGGTCGTAGACGAAGACGTGCCCGGCGAAGGGTGCGGTGCAGTGGAGCCAAAACATCCGGCTCAGACATTCCGGCCCCAGTGCAATGATCTCGGGTGCGCCTTCGATCAGGTCGGTCGTGCGGCCGATCTCGTCGTCCTGAAAGCCGGCGTCGGCTCGCTCATCGGGCACGCCGCGGTCCCAACTTTTCCGCCGTGACGAGTCAGGAAGGATCGAAAATCGGCGGGCAGATCGAGGCGGAACCGCCTCTCGAACCGGCGGACGAGTGCCTCGGTCGGTGCTCGGTCGCCGGAGGGCAACGAGAAACCGAGGGCCGCGAGCTAGTCGGCGAAAACGTCGGCCATGAACTCCTCCGCTCCGTCACATGGGCTGGGCACGATTCCTTTGCCGAGAGCGGAGCATTGGGCCGCCAAGAATCATCACACCCAGTAGGATACTCTACGTAAGCTCTCACAACTTTGGCGACCGCCTGATCGTCCCCAAACAGCCAGAGTGCCGCGGAACAGACGGAAAGCGAATACCCTGGAAGTCGAAGGACAAGCACAACGGGGCCTTAGCTCAACGGTCAGAGCAGGCGACTCATAATCGCTTGGTTCCGGGTTCGAATCCCGGAGGCCCCACTTTCGCAAGTCCTTAATGCCGAAGCGTTTGCTTACCCTCCGGCGGTCGGAGGCGAGCGGCCGAGGACCCCAGATTCTGCGGTAGCACTACCGCAGAACGAGAGGGTATGGCCATGCCACGCCGTTCTAACCCCGTTCCGACGTACCGACTCCACCGCGTCACCGGGCAAGCGGTGATGACGGTGAAGAACACCGACGGCACCCGTCGAGACATCTACCTCGGCAAGTACGGGACGCCCGAAAGCAAGGCCGAGTACGAGCGGCTGCTGACGGAGATCCGAACCACCCCTTCCGTCCCGATCACCGCTCGGACTGGTGGCGCGACGGTAAACGAGTGCCTCGTCGCCTTCATCCGCCATGCCGCCGTCCACTACAAGGGACCGGACGGCAAGCCGACTCGGGAACTGGGCGAGTACCGCGCCCTCGTGCGCCTGCTCCGCGAACTCTACGGCCACACCCCGGCCGCTTCGTTCGGCCCGCTGGCACTCAAGGCCGTCCGCCAGCGGCTCGTCGAGTCCGGGCTCTGCCGGCCGCTCGTGAACCGGCGGGTCGGGCGGGGGAAGCGGCTGTTCAAGTGGCTGGCCTCCGAGGAGCTCGTCCCGGCGACGACGTACCAGGCCCTCGCCACCGTCTCGGGGTTGCAGAAGGGCCGGACGCCGGCACCGGAACCCGAGCCAGTTCGCCCCGCTTCGGATGCCGATGTCGTCGCGACGCTGCCCTTCTTGCCGGCGGCCGTCGCGGGGATGGTCGAACTCCAGCGGCTCAGCGGGATGCGGCCGGGCGAGGATTGCCGGATCAACCCCCGCGACGTGGACAGGTCCGGGGGCGTGTGGGTCTACCGCCCGGCCCGGCACAAGACCGACTGGCGGGGCCTGAGCCGCACCGTGGCGATCGGCCCGCGGGGGCAAGCCGTACTCCAGCGGTTCACGCCCGCCGACCCGGGCGGCTACTACTTCTCCCCGGCGGACACGATGGCCGCGGCGAGGGCGGCAAGGGCCGCGGCGCGGAAGACCCCACGCTGGCCGTCGCACATGGCGAGGAATGCCGCGAAGCGGAAGAAGCAGCCGCTCCGCTCGCCGGCCGCCCACTACGATCCGATGTCCTACTCCAAGGCGGTGGCGGAAGGGATCGACAAGGCGAACGCCGCGCGAGCCTGGCACCTCGCCGACTGCGGCCCGAACCTGCCGGCGGTGCAGAAGTGGAAGCCGAACCAGCTCCGCCACGCCCACGCGACCGAGATCAGGAAGAAGTACGGCATCGAGGCCGCGCAGATTTCCCTCGGGCACTCGCGGGCGGACGTGACTCAGGTGTACGCGGAACGCGACCAGGGCCTCGCCGAACGCGTGGCCGCGGAGGTGGGATGATCTGGTAACATCATCGAACCGGAACCGGCGGGAGTAGCTACCCGCCGCAAGCCGGGGCCGGAACGCTGGGGACGCACTCCCTCAGCCCACCGGCCCCGGCCCGTTCCGGGATCTTGGAGTGCAAGGCATGAGCATTTCCGGAACCCCGTCACGAGAAGATTTTGAATCGGCATCGGCCGTTGCGCTCAACGCCCTGCGGTCCGCGCGGGCCTACAGAATGCACCTGCCTTTCCGCGACAAGTTCACCCGCGGCATGTCGATCATGGACCGTCGTGCGAAACTGCACGACTCGATTGCAGCTGCGAAGACCGCGGTAGAACCTTTGGCCGCCTGGCTCCGCGGGGTGGCCGTCTATCGGGGAACCGATGCATACATGAACCGAATCTGGCCGTCCGCGCACGAAGCCGCCGTCGCCGCCGCGAGCGAGGCTGTTCTTTTCGAGCAGGCGAGTGCCTTGGAAGAAGGTCAGGTGTACCTGACGCTCCAGCGAGATGTGGAGCAGGAACTCGCAGCGACGCTTGCGAAGCACTCGACGACTGGTGTCATTCAATCACCGAAGACGGCCGACCGCTTCAGGTTCGATGAGGATTCGTTTTCGGTATCCCTCGACGGGCAGTTGATCGCCAAGAACGTTCCCGCTGATGCCTTTCACTACTTTCGCCTTCTCGTTAGCGAATACCCGAACGGGTTATCATGGAGTCGAATGAAGAACAAGCATACCTTCAACGACTCCTCTTCTGATAGGCTCAAGCTCAAGATGCCGAGCGAGTTAGAGAGGCTCATCCTGCGGGAGCGATCGAAGGCCCCAAAGCTGCAGATTCCTCCTCGAATGTTGAAGGTTGTAGCCAGTTTGTAGTAGGTCCTTCGACAGACCTTCGAGCCGTTGCCCGCGATGATGCTCGACGTGATCCTCACCACTGAGGGTGTCGAGCATGAGCGCGGGTCTTTCGTTTGCCCCCGTCGGGTCCGAGCGGGTCGTCTACCCGCTCCCGTTCAGCACGATCGAGGAACTCATCGACCGCATCCTCGGCGAGACGCCGATCGGGATGCGTGCGGCCGCGCGGATGGTCGGGCAGCACTCGGCCAGCCTGCAACGGCAGGCCACGCAAGGGCTGCTCCTTCCGAACGGCTCACGCCTCCGACTTGAAGCGATCAAGCACGGCGGCCGTCTTCTAACTTCCAAGCAAGCGTTGCGACGATTCATCGCCGCACAGAACAACCCCCCGGCCGCGTCCCCCGAGGACGCGACGCCGCGGAGTCCGGCCGCGCGTAGCCGGGCGTCGGAGAGGGCGGCGAGTGAGCTGGAGCGGATGGGTTGCTGAACTCAAACAAAAAGCCCCGGCGCGCTGGACACGCAACCGGGGCGATCAACGAGGTACAGCATCATGATACACGACTCCCGACAGAGCGACAATGGCCTGTCACCGCCGCCGCCGGACGCGAGCCACCTGGCCCGAACGTTCCACGTCTTATCGCTGCTCAAGGCCAACCGGTTCGAACAGCTCGTCCCGCTCGCGACCGCGGCGCGGCAGCTCCGGTTGCCGGTCGCGAAACTAATGAACTGGCGTTTGAGCGTTGCCAGAATCCGCGAGGGCAAGGTCTGGTACACGAGCCGGGCCGAGCTCGACCGGCTGACCGCGATCTTCCTCCCGGCGGAGGGCAACCGCTGATGGGTTCCCCCGTCGTCTCCCGCGCGACCCGCGCCGCCCCGTGCCCCGTTTGCGGCTCGCCCTCCAAGGGGTGCAGCCGGACGGAAGACGGTCTGCACATGTGCCGCGGCGAAGCCCGCCAGGGATGGCGACGGATCACCCGGACGGCCGACGCCGCCGGGTTCGAGCACTACCGCGCCGAGGACGACCCGCCGCCGGATCGCAACGGCCGCCACAAGCCCGAGCCGGCCCCGCCGCCGCAAAAGGACTGGCAGGGGATCGCCTCCCGGTTCGCGAAGGCCCTCACCCCGGACCTGCGCGCCGCCCTGGCCGGGAAGCTCGGGTTGCCCGTCGACTCGTTCGAGAGGTTCCCGCTCGTCGGGTACGCCGGACAGGAGGATGCCGGGCCGATATTCTCGTTCCCCGAGTGCGACGGCCGCGGCCGTGTCGTCGGGATCAGCCTGCGGTACGGCGACGGCAGCAAGAAGATGATGACCGGCTCGCGCCGCGGGCTCACCGTGCCGAAGGGGTGGGACGCGGGGGCCGGGCCGGTCTTCCTCGCCGAGGGCGCGACGTGCCCCGCCGCCGGAACGCTGTGCGGGCTGTCGATGGTCGGCCGGCCGAGCAACACGGGCGGGATCGGCGACCTGGCCGACCTGCTTCGCGACTTCCCGAAGGAGCGGGCCGTCTACGTCCTCGGCGAAAACGACCGGAAACCCGACGGCAGTTGGCCGGGCAAGGAAGGGGCCGAGCGGACCGCGGGCGAGTTGTCGAAGCGGCTCAACCGGCAGGTGAAGATTTTGTACCCGCCGGCCGGCTTCAAGGACGTCCGCGCGTGGGTCGCTGAGCGGCTCGCCGACTGCGGGGACGCCGTCGACTACACCGCGATCGGGAAGGAGCTTGTCGCCGCGTTCCAGGGGACGGAAAAGCCGAAGCGGTTCCAGTTCATGACGGCGGCGGAGGTCGACGCCGCCGTCTACGAGACGGTCGAACTGATCGAAGGCGTTCTCGCCCAAGGCGAACCCGCGGCCGTCGCCGGCCCGTCGAAGTCGCTGAAGACGTCGTTCTCGATGGATGCCGCGGTTTCGCTGGCAAGCGGGAAGCCGTTCCTCGGACAGTTTCGCGTGCCCAACCGGGTCCGCGTCGCGTTCGTGTCCGGCGAGTCGGGCCGGCCGTCGCTCCAATCGCTTGCCCGTCGCGTCTGCCGGTCCAAGGGCTTCACGCTGGCGTCCCTGGAAGACCGGCTGAACCTGTGCTTCGACCTGCCGACGCTTTCCGACCCGGCAATCATGGCCGACTTCGCCGAAGGGCTGTCCGCCACACGGCCGGACGTGGTCTTCCTCGACCCGCTGTACTTGAGCCTGGGGAGCACCGACCCGCGGAACCTGTTCGAGATGGGCAACGCGCTGCGGGTCGCCTCGGAGATCCTCGGGGCCGGCGGCGCGACCGTAGTCATCTGCCACCACGCCAACCGCCAGCTCGCCCCCGGGGAGGCGATGGACCTTCGCCACCTCGCGTTCACCGGCCTGGAACAGTACGTCCGGCAATGGCTGTTGATCGCCCGTGCGGAAGCGTACCAAGACGACGGCAACCACGAGATGATCCTCCGCGCCGGCGGGTCCGCCGGGCATTCCGGTCGCTGGGCCGTCCGCGTCGAAGAGGGCCGGACGACCGACCCCGGCGGCCGGAAGTGGGAAGTCACGGTGACGAGCCCGGACGAAGCGAAGGCCGACCGCGTTGCCGAGCGGGAGACGAAGAAGAAGGACGAGGCACGCCAGCGGATGCGATCGGAAGAAACTTCCGTCCTCAATGCCGTCGACAAGGCCGTCGAGGGCGGCCATCCGGCTATCACCATTCGCCAGATCCGCGACCACTGCCCAACGTTCAGCCATGCCAAAGCGAAGGAAGTCGTCGGGCGGCTGATCGAGGACGGGCAGCTCGAAGAGGTCGAGTACGAGAAGCCGCAAGGCAACGGCGCGAAGGTCTCGGTCGCCGGGTTCCGACGGCCAGTTTTATCAGGTGACAAGTGAACACCGGGAATGGCGGGATTCCCACTGTCTCAGTCCCACTGTTCCCGTCCCGGACCCGCGAGAGCGGCCAGGATTGATACCGAAGTCCAGTCCCACTGTTCAGGGAGCCGACCATGAAGACCGCCACCAGGCTTCGACAGAGCGACCACGAGTCCCGACGCCTCGCCGACCTCCGGGCCGCCGTCGTCGCCGCGGTGCGCCGCTGTCG
>CAYUHJ010000259.1:0-8265 GCA_964444365.1 uncultured Alcaligenaceae bacterium
GCCGACGACGATCAGCGTGTAGATCTCGGTGGTCGCCGTATCATTAAAAAACACGTCGAGGCGTTCGCCGGCAAGACCGGCGAGGTCATCCGCAGCTTCTTCGCCTACGACCCGGCGTTCGGCGGCGGGGTCTGGGTCGCGGCCGGGGACACGACCGGCGACGGCCTCGCGGACATCGTTACCGGGTCCGGCGGGTTCGAGCGCGGTCCGGGCCTGGACGGGTTGCCGAAGCCGACCCGCTACCTGGACATGCAGCGGCTCCGGTCGGTGGACGTGCCCGTGCCGTCGGTCGGGTCGCACGTGAAGGTGTTCTCCAACGGCGCGGACGAGATCAGCAGCTTTTACGCCTTCCCGCCCAACGTGACGGGCGGCGTCCGGGTCGGCGTCGTGGACGCGGACAACGACGGCGTGTTCGAGGTGCTGGCCGCCAGCGGTCAGGGGTCCACCCCGGAAATCAGCCGGTTCAACACCTGGGGCACGGGCCTGAGGAACGTCCGCCCGTTCGGGGACGGCGAACAGGGCGGCATTTACCTGACGGCGAACTCGGCCGGCACCGTCCGTGCGACGACCGGCAACGGGCTGAACTCGCAGTTGCTGGACGATACGATCTTCCTGCCGCCGGTCGTCCTGCCCGGACCCGTGGCGTAGCCCCGCGATCGCGCTCGTTCGGGGTCGTACCCCATCGCGTGGATGCTTGATTCTGTCTCCCCTCTCCCCGTTGGGGAGAGGGGTTGGGGGTGAGGGGCATGACCTCAACCCAGTGCAATCACTGTTTTGGGTCAGAGGTTCACCCCTCACCCCCAGCCCCTCTCCCCGCCGGGGAAAGGGGGGCAAAAATCGCGAATCGAAACCAGTCAGGATCAGTCCGCCGTTTCCCGGTAGACCCGGTCGAACTGGGGCGCGATCCGGCCGAAGACCTCCAACAGAGCCGGGTCGAAGTGGCCGGGGGACCGGGTCAGCATCTGGTCGACGGCGGCGGGGTGGCTGATCGTCGGCTTGTACACGCGGCGGCTGCGGAGGGCGTCGTAGACGTCCGCGACGGCCAGCAGCCGGGCGCTGAGGGGGATCGCTTCCCCGGCGAGGCGGTCGGGGTAGCCGTCGCCGTCCCAGCGTTCGTGGTGGTGGCGGGTCAGTTCGACGGCGGTGGCGAAGAAAGCGGTGGCGAACGGATACCGCGACGCGACTTCCGCCAGGGTCTCCGCCCCGATCGTGGTGTGCGATTGCATCAGCAGGCGCTCGTCCGCGGTGAGCGGCCCAGGCTTGTTCAGGATGTGGTCCGGGACCGCGACCTTGCCGATGTCGTGCAGCGGGGCGGCGGACTCGATCGCCTGGACCACGTCCGGGTCGAGCCGGCCGAAGAACGCCGGCGTCGCCGCGGCCGCCTCCCCGAGCACCCGGCAGTACCGCTGCAGGCGGAGCAGGTGCCCGCCCGTTTCCGTCGACCGCTGCCCGACGAGCTTCGCCAGCGCGAGCACCATCGCGCTACGCGCGTGGACGAGTTCCGCGTCCCGCGACCCGAGCGCGCGTTCCAGGTCCGCGTTCGACCCCGCGAGCTGCCGGGCGAGCGTGTCCGAGCGGTCCTGGGCGTCCTTCAACCGCAGGGCGGCCTGCACCCGGGCGCGGAGCTGGATCACGCTGAACGGCTTGGTCAGGAAGTCGTCCGCACCGGCGATCAGGATGCGGGACAGGTCATCGCCTGACGCGCGGCCGGACATCATGATGATCTTGACGTGCGGCACCTTCGGCGCGGCCCGGACCCGACTGAGCACCTCGTCCCCGCTGCAACCGGGCAAGTCGACGTCGAGCAGGATCAGGTCATACGGGGTGGTCGCGGCGTGGGCGACGGCGTCGAGGCCGGTCGTCACCTCGTCGCAGTCGAGCCGTTCCGTCCCGAGTGCGAGCCGGCACACCCGGCGGACGGCGTCCTCGTCGTCCACGATGAGCACGCGGTGGGGCCGCCGGCCGCTGACGTGCGTGACCTGCGTTCCCGTCCGCGACGCCCCGCCGGGTGACGGGGCCGGGTCGCCGCGGCCGGCGGGCGTCCAGCCCAGGAACGGGGCCAGTTCCCGCACGGCGGCGGCGGCGGTGGGCGTGCGGCGGTCGCGGTCGAACGCCATCATCCGGGCGAGCGCCTCGGCCAGGGCGGGCGGCGCGTCCGGGCGGAGGTCGGTCAGCCGCGGCGGGCCGGCCGCGCCCGCGGCCCACCCCGGCGGGGCGAACGGGTCGTGGCCGGTCAGCGCGAAGAACAGCGTCGCGGCGAGGCCGAACACGTCCGCCCGGGCGTCCGCCCCGCGGGGGTCGACCGCCTGTTCGGGGGGCATGTACGCCGCCGTGCCGATCCGCGCCCCGTCCGCCGTCAGGCGCTCCTCGGCCGTCGGCAGCCGGGCGACGCCGAAGTCGAGCAGCTTCCCCTGCCCGTCGTGCGTGACCAGGATGTTCGACGGCTTGATGTCCCGGTGAACGAGCCCGTGCCGGTGGGCTTCGGTCAGGGCGTCCGCGATCTGGCTTCCCAGTTGACAGGCGCGGGCGACGCCGAGCGGCCCCTCCCGCGTGACGAGGTCGTCCAGATCCCGGCCGGACACGTACTCCATCACGAGGTACGGGACCGTCTCGCCGTCCGGCCCGGCGTGCGGCTCCTCGCCGGCGTCGATCGCCCCGACGATGTTCGGGTGCCGCAGGCTGGCGACGGCCCGGACTTCCTGGAAGAACCGGTCGACCACCCGTGCCCCGCGCGGGGCGTCCGCGAGCAGGGTCTTGACGGCGACCGGGGTGCGGAGCTTCGTGTGCTCCCCCCGGAAGACCGCCCCCATCCCCCCGGACCCGACCTTCTCCAGCAGTCGGTAGTTCCCGAGGACGAGCCCGGCCACCGCCCCCGCCCGGACGCGGCCGGCCTGGAACGGCGTGACGAGCCGGTGCGCGAGCAGGGCTTCGGCCAGGGCGGGAAGGGTGGGGCAGGCCGCCAGGGTCTCGCGGTCGCCGGTCGCGACCGAGTCCCAGGCGTCCGGGGGGATCGCGCCGGCCCCGACGAGCCAGCGCAGGATCGCCGCGGCGAGGTCGCCGGCCGGCAGTTCACGGGAGACGGGGGGCGAGGGGGCGGAGGTCACGGCGGGGGCCTCGGGCGGGTCGTGAACCGGACCCGCCCTGCACGCTACGCGATGGACCCCCGCGAGGCAAGCGCCTTGTGGGCGTCAGAAGTCCCCGGAGTACGTCGCCTTCATCGCCTCGCGGGTCTTCGCCTTGGCCTCGTCGACCTGCTTCCAGATCTTGTTGCGGGCCTCCGTGTCCTCCTTCAGCAGCTTCTGCTTCTTCTGCATGATTTCCGGGTAGTTGGACTGCGTCACCATCTGGCCGCCGCCGAACCCCCAGCCGTACATGTGCGGGCTGACGATCGCGTACACCTGGTCGTCGAGTTCCTGCCCCTTGATGGGCAAGCCCGAGAGGGACGCGGCCATCATGTGCAGTCGGCCGGCCGTCCCCCGTCCGTAGTCCACGACCGCCGGGTCGACGCCGATCACCGACATCGACTCGATCTTGTTCGCGGCGGTCTCGTGCCACAGGGCCGTCTTCGCGAGGTCGTCCAGGTTCACGCCCTTCTTGCGGAGTTCCTCCTCGATCGCGTTCACCGCCTTGAAGTACCGCCGGGTCGCGTCCGGGCTGACCTGGCCGTTCGCGACCGGGATGTCGTCGCCGACGTTGTGGGCCGGCACGGAGAAGATCGACATCAGCTTCGCCAGTTCCGCGTCCGTCATCTTGAACGTCAGGATCGTCGATTTGCCCTCGTTGGTCGGCACGGAGCCGATCAGGTCTTCGAGCATCGCGCCGTTGCGGTCCAGGATTTCGAGCAAGAACGACTTCATCGTCTCCGGCTTGAACTTCGGCTCGACGCCGGAGTCGATCAGGATGCGGGCCTGGATGCCGTCCGGCCGGATGTTCGCCGTGAACCGCATCCCCTTGAGGGCGTGCATGAACGCCTCGACGTGCGGAACCTCCTGGCTCCCCTTGAGCGTCTGGCTGATGTCCACGAGCGCCTTCGCCCGCTTCGGCCCGAGGAGGTCTTCGAAGTCCATGCCCACGAAGATGTGGTTCGTCCGCCCGGAGTTGTAGATGGAGGCGTTCAGGTACTGCGACAGCGGCGACTTCTTCGACTCCTTCGCCTCTTTCATCCAGCTGCTGACCTGCGGCTTGTGGTCGGTCTTCAGCGCCCCGACGATCTGCGGCCCGAGCGGGACGAGGTAGTTCGTCTCGTTCGGGCAGACGACGCACTGCTCGCCGCCGACGGTGGTGACGGTGCCGCCCCGCATCTTCGCGAGCCGGTCGAGGTCCACCGGCTTGGTCAGCGGGATGACCGCGTACGTCTGCCCCGAACCGGGCCGGGTCGGGACGATCTCCGTGGCGAGCAGGATCCGCTCGATGCTCGGGCTGACCGGGATCGCGCCGGCGAGGAACTCGACGTGGTCGAGCTTCGCCCACCCTTCCTTCTCGGCCCGCGGGCTCTTCAGGATGTTCGACACGTTCAGCACCGCGACCGTGTTGAACGGGTCCGGCAGGTACTTCGTCAGGTCTTCGGGGTCCACGGCAGGGGCGGGGTGGGCGACGACAGTGACAGCCATCGCGGCGAGCAGCAAACGGGCAAGCATGGAACGGCTCCGGGGGTCGGGCGGACGGTGGTGCTTATTCTACCGCGTCCGCGGCCGGATGTGACAGGGGCTTGTCGGAGGGAAACGGCGGTTACGGGAGGATGTCCGCCACGAGGATCGACCCGACCGCGGTGCCGTCGAGGACGACGGGGACGGCATTGCCCGTCTGGAATTCGTCGCGCGTCCGGAAGCCGCCGCCGGTGGGATCGGGGTCGCCGAACACCACGACCTTACGATCCGGGATGTTCACAACCCAGTACACCGGCACCCCGGCGGCAGCGTAGATGCGGGCCTTGTCGGACGTGTCGATGAGCAACGACGAGGCGGAGATTTCGACGACCAGCCCAATGTCCGCGGGCGTCGGGTGGCTCGTGCGGTATCGGGATCGCGGCCCCCGGACGATCGCATAGTCGGGTTCCGGTTCGCTGTCCGCTAGAGTGATCGCCCGCTGGCTGCGAACGAACCACTCCGAGGTAACGACGCGGGGCCACAGCCCGTCGAGGGTGTCCATCACGCTGTCGTGCGAGGTGCCGCGGGCCATCTTCCGCACCATGTAGCCTTCGAGAAGTTCGATCGGCTCACCGTCGGTGATAATCCCGGCCTTGATGATGTCGTGATATTCTCGCACGCTCAGCCGGCGAAAGCCGGCCGAGTGAAGGTAGTTCGCGGGAACGGAAGCGGTCGGGGTCACGAATTTTCCTCTCTCCCAACCGCTTGTACCATGACGGACTTGCACGGATCAACACTCACCCGCACCCGCTCGTTTCGCCGCAGGTGTCGCACTTGGTGCAGGCTCCGCTGCGCACCAGGGTGAAGTTGTTGCACTTGTGGCACATGTCGCCTTCGTACCCCTTCTGACGGGCCTCGCGGATCTTCTCGTCTCGGGTGGAGGCCACCGCCGTGCCCGTCCGCTTCTTGGCGGGGAGGTACGTCCCGCGCGAGATCGGCTTCACCGCCGGCTTGTCGGCCGGCTTCTCGGCCGGCCGTTCCGCCACCGGTCGGATGTGCGTCGACCGCGGCGGGGCGAACGACGGCCGGTCGCTCGTCGGGTCCACCTCCCGCTCGGACACCAGTTCCTCGCCGTCGAAGTCCGGGTCGTCCTGCTCGTCGTGCAGCGTGTCCCCGCGGAGGTCTTCCGGGATGACGTGCGCGAGGTCGTGCCGGCCGAGGTACGTGATCGCCAGTTCCCGGAAGATGTAGTCGATGAGCGACGTGCTCATCTTGATGTACGGGTTCCCCTGCACCACGCCGTTCGGCTCGAACCGCGTGAACAGGAAGGCGTCGATGTACTCTTCCAGCGGCACCCCGTGCTGCAACCCCAGCGAAACCGCGATGGCGAAGCAGTTCGTCATGCTCCGGAACGCGGCCCCTTCCTTGTGCATGTCGATGAAGATTTCGCCGAGCGAGCCGTCCTCGTACTCGCCGGTGCGGAGGTAAATCTTGTGGTTGCCGATGCGGGACTTCTGCGTGTACCCCGCCCGGCGATCCGGCAGTCGACGACGGCGGGCGATGTACCGGTGAATCACCTTCTCCGTGATCTTCTCGGCAATGCGCAACGCCTCCGGCTTCGGCTCCGCGGCGGGTTCGTCCGCGACGATCCCCGCCAGCACCGCGGCTTCTGCCGAGTCCGCGACGGAGTTCAACGGCTGGCTCAGCTTCGACCCGTCGCGGTAGAGGGCGTTCGCCTTGGTCATGAGTTGCCAGCTCAGCCAGTACGCCTTCTTCACGTCTTCGAGCGTCGCGTCGTTCGGCATGTTGATCGTCTTCGAGATCGCCCCGCTGATGAACGGCTGGGCGGCCGCCATCATGCGGATGTGGCTCTCCGCGGAGAGGAACCGCTTGCCGAGCTTGCCGCACTTGTTGGCACAGTCGAAGATCGCGTAGTGCTCCGCCTTCAGGTGCGGGGCACCCTCGATGGTCATCGTGCCGCAAACGTAGGTGTTGGCCTCGTCCACCTGTTGCTTCGTGAAGCCGAGGTGCGCGAGCAGGTCGAACCCCGGCGCGCTGGAGACCGCTTCCGCGACGTGCAGCGTGTCGCGGATGAACTCCTCGCCGAGCGTCCACCGGTTGAACACGAACGGCAACTCGAAGGTGCCGGGCAGTTGCGATTCGATCTTGGCCAGCACCGCGTCCGTGAACCCGCGGGCCTTCAGGCTCGCCGGGTTGACGTGCGGGCACCCGGTCAGCGACCCGGCCCCGCGGGAGTACTTCACGATGTCGTCGATCTGCCAGGGGGTGTAGCCGAGCTTCGCCAGCGCCGGCGGCACGCTCTGGTTGATGATCTTGAAGTACCCGCCGCCGGCGAGCTTCTTGAACTTCACGAGCGCGAAGTCCGGCTCGATGCCGGTCGTGTCGCAGTCCATGACCAGGCCGATGGTCCCCGTCGGGGCGATGACCGTGACCTGTGCGTTGCGGAAGCCGTGCTTCTCGCCGAGGTCCAGCATCCGGTCGGACTCGGCCTTCGCCGCTTCGAGCAGGTTCGCCGGGCAGTGCTTCGGGTCGATGCCGACGGGGAAGACGGTGAGGCCTTCGTACTCACTCGCGGGCGCGTTGTAGGCCGCCCGGCGGTGGTTCCGCACGACCCGCAGCATCGCCTCGCGGTTGGGCTCGTAGCGCGGGAACGCCCCGAGTTCCGCCGCCATCTCCGCGGACGCCGCGTACGCCCCGGCGTGCATGATGGCCGTGAACGCCCCGCACTGCGCCCGCCCTTCCGGCGAGTCGTACGGGATGCCCTGCACCATCAACAGTGCCCCGATGTTCGCATACCCGAGGCCGAGCGTGCGGAAGTCGTAAGACTTCCGGGCCACGGGAATGCTCGGGAACTGCGCCATGTAGACGCTGATTTCGAGGATGACCGTCCACAGCCGGATCGCGTGCTTGTAGGCGTCCACGTCAAAGGTGCTGGCCTTCGTGTCGTAGAACTTCAGCATGTTGACGGATGCAAGGTTGCACGCCGTGTCGTCGAGGAAGGCGTACTCCGAGCAGTTGTGGACGACGATGCCGTTCGCGACGAAGTGGTGCGTGACGGGCTCGGTCAGGTCGTAGACCGGCTCGACGCCGATGTAGTCGAGCGAGGCGACCTTGTCTTCCATCTTGTCAGCGTAAGTCGTCACTTCACGGTTCAGCTTCGCCAGTTGAGCGCACTTCGGGCTGCCGGGGATGAACCCGATCTCTTGCTCGAAAACGACTCGGGACGACCGACTGATCCGCAAGCTGTGAACTTGCTCGACGGCGTACTCCTTGACCCCGCCTTTGCCGTCCGGAAGCACGGCCGTTGTCGTCCCGGCGACACGGCGATTGCGGTACAGCTTGGACTTGATCCCGAACGACAGCAGCATCACCTGCACTTGCGAAAGCAGTTCGGAAGAGGTGCTGTCGAGGGCAACGTACTGGGACTTATCGCTGTAGTGGGCAACGCTGCCGTCCGCGGTGAACAACCCGCGCAGCACGCCGGCGAGTGCAACCCGGTCGAGAGCGAACGCCGCGGGGGTGAACCGCTTGTTCTTGCTCCCTTCATTCAAAACGGCGAACTTCTTGACCGTGTCGACGACACACCGCGACGAGGTGCCGAGGCGAACGGTCGCCTGCGGTGTGGTTGCTTGAATGTCGCGTGCGGCCCGGCCATCGG
>CAYUHJ010000260.1:0-8240 GCA_964444365.1 uncultured Alcaligenaceae bacterium
GTACCGCGTCTTCGACCGCGACCGCGTCATCGCCCGGCTGCCCGGTCCGCCGTTCCAGTTCCTCGACCGCATCACGACGGTCAAGGGCGAGCCGTTCGTCCTCAAGGCCGGGGCCGCGTGCGAGGCGCAGTACGACGTGCCGCCGGATGCGTGGTACTTCGCCGAGAACCGGTCGCCGCTGATGCCGTTTAGCGTGTTGCTGGAAATCGCCCTGCAGCCGTGCGGCTGGCTGGCGGCGTACTGCGGGTCGGCGCTCACCAGTGACACCGACCTGTCATTCCGCAACCTCGGCGGGAAGGCGAAGCAGTTCCTTCCCGTGACGCCGGATATCGGCACGCTCACGATCAACGTGACGATGACGAACGTGTCCCAGTCCGCGGGCATGATCATCCAGAACTTCACGATGTTGGTCGAATGCGAGCAGGGGAAGGTGTACGAAGGCACGACGTACTTCGGGTTTTTCGGCAAGGAGGCGCTCGTGAACCAGATCGGGATGCCGACGGCGAAGGTGCCGTACCTGTCGGCCGAGCAGAAGGCGATTGCGGAGTCCGGACGACTCCCGCACGACCCGCCGTTCCCCGGCCCGCGGATGCGGATGGTCGACCGCATCGACGGCTACCTCCCCACCGGCGGCCGGGCCGGGCTCGGGCTGGTGCAGGGCTCCGTCACCGTCGACCCGTCGTTCTGGTTCTTCGCCGCCCACTTCTACCAGGACCCCGTCTGGCCCGGCTCGCTGGGGCTGGAGTCGTTCCTGCAACTGCTGAAGTTCGCCGCCCGGAAGCGGTGGGGCGACGCCGAATGGCAGACAGTCGGCTTGAACGTCGCGCACGAATGGGTGTACCGTGGGCAAGTCGTACCGCGGGACAGGGAGGTGATCGTCGTCCTGGAAGTGACCGCCGTCGACGAGTCGGCAAAGCGTCTCACGGCCGACGGCTTCCTCACGGTCGACGGCCGGGTGATCTACCAGATGATCGGGTTCACGCTGGATGTCGCAACGCGGTAAAATGGCGGCAAGGAGAACCGACATGAGCAGCATCGTGGTGGAATCGCGGACCGGCCCGGACGGGACCTTGCACCTGGACGTGCCGCTCGGCCCGGACCGGGCGAATCAGCCGGTGCGTGTCGTGATCGAATCGACGCGACGGCCGATGACGCAAGAAGAATGGGCCGCGAAAGTGGATGCACTCGCGGGCAGCATCACGGACCCCGCATTTGAACGGCCGCCGCAACTTCCGTTGGAAGAACGGGATCCGTTGTGAAATACCTCCTCGATTCCAACACGTGTATCGGCTGGCTTCGCAAAAACCAGCCGCGGATCGTCCAGCGGATCAGAGCGACACCACCGACGGACATCGTGCTGTGCTCCGTCGTGATCGGAGAGTTGTTGTTCGGTGTGGAACGTTCCGACCCGTCTCGCCGCGCGCAGGCGGCTGTCAACATGGAAGAGTTTCGGGATTTGTTTCCTTCGCTTCCGTTCGATGACGACGTCGCAGCGGTTTATGCCAAAGTTCGAGCGGACCTCACGAACCGCGGGATCTTGATCGGTGGGAACGACATGATGATCGCCGCCACCGCGTTGGCCCACGGGTTGACACTCGTGACCCACAACACGGGCGAGTTCGGCCGGATACCGGGACTGCAGCTTGAGGACTGGCAGTGACCTACCAGCGAATCGGGTTCACCCTAGAATTGGAGTAGTTCCGGAGGGACTCTGCCTTGGCGGAATGTGTCGTCAGGGTCGATTCTGGCGGGGTGTACCTGCTCCTCGACCGCGAGACGGGGGTCGAGTACGCCCGCGGCATGGAAGCGGACGTGGTGAGGGTCGCGGCCGGGGTTCACACGATCACGGAGGTACCGCGGCTCGGGCCGGTCCAGTTAGTCGGGATGATTCGGGGTCAGTACTTCGAGTTCGTTCAGCTTGTCGCCGAGACGGTAGAGTTTGACGACCGGCTGTTCGTC
Organism: uncultured Alcaligenaceae bacterium; assembly: GCA_964444365.1. Classification (GTDB taxonomy): domain Bacteria; phylum Planctomycetota; class Planctomycetia; order Gemmatales; family Gemmataceae; genus CAYUHJ01. The sequence continues at coordinate 1,960 of CAYUHJ010000260.1, forward strand.
GACGGCGAGAGCGAGTGGATCAGTGGCGTCTTGTATCCGGACCACCTGGGAATCGCGTTCACCGAGCGGCTTGCGGACTTGCCGCAATTCATCCGGGAGGCGGAGCGGTTGAGCGGTCGGACGATCTCCCAAATTCACGGCACGGCCGCCGTGGCGTCCTCCGACGACCGGTCACTCTTGGGGGACTGGATCGAGAACGGGGTGTTCCAACCGGACCGACTGCTGCGTCGATTTCGGACCACACTTGGCGGCGACTGGCGGTTGACCACGAAGCGAAAGGTTCAACGTTTGACGACCCTGTATTTCGTCGAGATTGTTCGCGACGGGAGGCCCGCGTGATGGACGGTACGACACCCCTCTACTGGCCGTTCCCGGTCCCGCCGCTCGACCAATTATCGGAAGAGGACCGGAAACACATTTGCTTCCTGGAAGCCGCCTTCGCGGAAGGGTTTCGACCCAGTCAGTTCCTCATTTACGAGTACATGCTCGAATCCCCAGCCGGGCAAATTGCTTTGATCCTCTACCGCGGCCACACCCGGCGCGACGGCCCGCGGCGGTGGGAACTCGGGCTGCACGACCAGTCCGCGCGGGTGTTCGCGTTCTGGGTCGATGACTTCGATTGTGCCGCCGCCGCCGCGTTACAGTGGGTCCGCGCCGGGAACCCGGCCGAGATTCCCACACTTGTGGAAGGGCACGTGATTCGCGGTGTGGCGGAACCCGTGACGGCAGTAAGCCGCTAATTTTTCAGGAAACCATGAACTACAACCGCGTCTACATCGAGTCCATCGGGTACGAACTGCCGCCGGTCGTCGTTTCGACGGCCGACCTGGAGGCGCGGCTGAAGCCGATGTACGACGCGCACAAGCTCCCGAGCGGGCAACTCGAACTGCTCACGGGCATCTCCGAACGGCGGTGGTGGGAGCCGAACTATCGGCTGTCCACGGGGGCGACCGCGGCGGGGCGGAAGGCGCTGGCGGCCGCCAACTTCTCGCCGAAGGACGTGGACATTCTGATCTACGCGGGTGTTTGCCGGGAGCAATACGAGCCGGCCACCGCGTGTGCCGTGGCTGCCAACCTCGGGATCAGTTCCGACGCGATGATGTACGACCTGTCGAACGCCTGCCTCGGGGTGCTGAACGGCGTCGTCGAGGTGGCGAACCGTATCGAACTCGGGCAGTGCCGGGCCGGGCTCGTCGTGTCGTGCGAGTCCGCCCGCGAGATCAACGAGACGGCGATCGACCGCGTCGTCCGGTCGAAGTCCGTCGACGTGTTCCGCCAGTCGCTCGCCACGTTCACCGGCGGGTCCGGGGCGGTCGGCGTGCTCGTCACCGGGGCGGACGTGTCGAAGTTGAAGCGCCGCCGGCTCGTCGGCGGGGCCGCGAAGAACGCGCCGGAACACCACAACCTGTGCCGGTGGGGCGTGCAAACGCTGCTGGCGTCGAGCGTCGGCCGGGCGGTGGAAGACAACCTGACCGTCGCGATGCAGCGGGCGCTCGACTCGCAGGCCGGGGCGCTGCTGCAACGCGGGTTCGACCTCGGATTCAAGCACGTGATGTTGCCGTTCATGGAGACCCACGCCGGCGACGTGCTGAAGCACGGCGTCGACCTCGGCACGAAGACGTGGGGGGCCTTCCTGACGAAGGTCGGCTGGGCGAAGGAGCGGATCGACCGCGTCATCTGCCACCAGGTCGGGGCCGGCCACCGCGAGGCGGTGCTCCGCGGCTTCGGCATCTCCGAAGACAAGGATTTTTCGACCTTCCCGTTCCTCGGCAACATCGGCACCGTCAGCCTGCCGATCACCGCCGCCATCGCCGAGGAGCGCGAGTTCCTCCAACCCGGCGACCGCGTCGGCTTCCTCGGCATCGGCAGCGGGCTGAACTGCCTCATGCTGGGCGTCGAGTGGTAGAATGGCAGTGAGGAGTCCGACCGCGGGGGAGTTGCGATGTCCATCGCCACCTTCGACACGCTGAAGTTCGCGAACACGCTGAAGGCCGCCGACTTGCCCCCGAAGCAAGCCGAGGCGTTGGCCGTGGCGTTCGCCGAAGTGATTCAGCTGAATTTGAAAGACCTCGCGACGAAGGATGAACTCAAAGCCGAGGTCAAAGACCTCCGAACCGAGCTCAAAGACCTCCGAACCGAGATGCAAGCCGAGTTCAAGTCCGTCCGCGCCGAGATCAAGGATGTCCGCGCCGAGATGAAGAGCTCGATCGCGGAGCTCAAAGCCGAGATGCGGATCATGCGCTGGATGCTGGGTGCGATCGGCGGCGGGATCGTCTTGATCGTCGGCATCGCCCTCCGCTTCCTGTTCCTCCACGGCAGCTTGTGACCGTGGGTCCACCTGACACAGACCTGGAATGCGGCAACACGAAGACTGTCCCGGATCGGCCGTTCCGCATTCGCTCTACCCCTTCACGCCGCGCCAATTCCGGCGCAACGGCCTGACGCAGAGCTACCTCGACGAGGGGGCCGGCGACCCCGTCGTGATGCTGCACGGCAACCCGACGTGGAGCTTCTACTGGCGGAACGTCGTGCTCGCACTGCGGGACGAGTACCGCTGCGTCGTGCCGGACCACGTCGGCTGCGGGCTCTCCGACAAGCCGCCAGAAACGCAGTACGACTACGCCCTGAAGTCCCGCGTCGACGACGTGGAAGCGCTGCTCGACCACCTGGGAATCCGGGAAAGGATCACGCTGGTCGTGCAGGACTGGGGCGGGATGATCGGGATGGCGTTCGCCGCCCGACACCCGGAACGCATCAAACGCATCATCGCGACGAACACCGGGGCGTTCCCGTTGCCGGAGGCAAAACCGTTCCCGTGGCCGCTGTGGCTGGGCTGGGGGACGAAGTCCGGGGCGTGGATGATCCTGCACCTGAACACGTTCTGCCGGGCGGCCGCGAGCTGGTGCGTGACCCGCAAGAAGCTGCCGGCCGACGTGCGGAAGATGTACCTGAAGCCCTACGACTCCCCGGCGAACCGCATCGCGGTGCTGAAGTTCGTCCAGACGATCCCGCTCCGCCCCGAGGACCCCGGCTACGACATCGTCCGCGACACCGCGTTGTCACTGCACAAGTTCGCGACCGTGCCGACGCTGCTGCTGTGGGGGATGAAGGACTTCGTCTTCGACGAGCACTTCCTGCGCGACTGGCAGCGCTACTTCCCCCACGCGGAAACCCACGTCTGGCCCGACTGCGGCCACTACCTGCTCGAAGACGCGGGGGACGAGGCTATCATGCTAATGAGGGAATTTCTGGAACGGCATCCGATCTGAGGTGCGTCATGGGCCGGGTCATCGTTGACTTCACGCTGTCGAACTACATCGACATCATGGAGTTCGAGCAAGGTCGACTCACGCCCGACAAGATTCGTCGCGTTGTTGTGCAGGGGGTCGTGGACACCGGGGCCGCTCGACTGGTGTTGCCGAAAAGCGTCGTGAAGCAACTCGACCTGCCGATTCGTGGTCATGCCACGGTGCGATTCGCCGACCACCGCCGCGCCGAGCGAGACATGGCAAGGAATGCATACGTTGAATACGCGGGCCGAGGCGGAGTGTTCGACGCGATCGTCGAACCGAACCGCAACGTCGCACTGCTCGGTGCGATCGTGCTGGAGGTGCTGGACCTGATCGTCGATTGCCCCGCACAAAAGCTACTGCCGCGCGACCCGAACACCATCATCGCCGAAGTCGAATGACCTCTCCCGTCAACGTCGCGGCCCACCTGTCCCGGATGGCGGCGGCCGAACCCGACCGCCCGGCGATCCACTACCCGCACCGCGGCGACTACGCCACCCTCACGTTCCGCGAATTGAACGCCTACTCCGACCGCCTCGCGCACGGCCTCGCGTCCGTGGGGGTCGTTCGCGGCACGCGCACGGCGTTGATGGTTCCGCCGTCGCCGGAGTTCTTCGCGCTGACGTTCGCGCTGTTCAAACTTGCCGCGGTTCCGGTGCTGATCGACCCCGGTATGGGCGTCAAGAACCTCGGCAAGTGCCTCGGCGAGGCGGAACCCGAGGCGTTCGTCGGCGTGGCGAAGGCGCACCTCGCCCGGCGAATCCTGGGGTGGGCGAAGCGTTCGATTCGCACCACGGTCAACGTCGGTCGTCGGCGGTTCTTCTGCACCCGCAGCACGCGCGAACTGAGTGACACCGGGGCGTCACTCGGCGAGTACCCGACCCCGCCTGTGACCGCGGACGACCCCGCCGCGATTCTGTTCACCAGCGGCAGCACCGGCATTGCGAAGGGGGCGGAGTACACCCACGGCATCTTCGCGGCCCAGGTCGAGATGCTGCGAACCACCTACGGCATCGAGCCCGGAGAGGTCGACTTCTGCACGTTCCCGCTGTTCGCGCTGTTCGGCCCGGCCCTGGGCATGACGTGCGTCGTCCCGGAGATGGACTTTTCCCGGCCGATCACGATCGACCCGGAGCGGGCGGCGAAGACGATCCAGCGGTTCGGCGTGACGAACTTCTTCGGCTCCCCTGCGGTCGTGCGGCGGTTCGCGGATTCCAGTGTCAACCCGGTGTCACTCAGCACGGTGAAGCGTGCTCTGTCCGCGGGTGCCCCGGTGCCCGCAGACGCGCTGACGCGTTTCGCCGAGAAGTTGCCCGCGTTCGCGGAAATCTTCACCCCCTACGGCGCGACCGAAGCTCTCCCCGTCGCCAGCATCGGCAGCCGGGAAATCCTCGAAGAAACGCGGTTCCTCACGGACCAGGGCAAGGGCGTCTGCGTCGGCAAGCCGGTGGCGGGCGTGACGGTCTACGTCGTGCCGATCACCGACGACGCGATCCCGGAATGGGAAGAGTCGACGTGCCTGCCGCCGGGGGAAATCGGCGAGTTCGTCGTTCGCGGGCCGATCGTCACGAAGGCGTACTTTCGCCGCCCGGAGCAGACGCGACTCGCCAAGATCCGCGACCCCCGCACCGGCGAAACCCTCCACCGCATGGGCGACGTCGGCTACCTCGACGACCGCGGCCGACTGTGGTACTGCGGGCGAAAGAGCCACCGCGTCGTCACGCCGAACGGGACGCTGTACACGGAGATGGTGGAGGGGGTGTTCAACACGGTAGGGGGTGTTCACCGGACTGCGTTGGTAGGCGTCACTCGGAACAAACGGACTTTCCCCGTACTTTGTGTCGAACGGGTCATGCCCTGGCTGGCTCCTCCGGGTGTTGTGTGGGAGGTCAAACCCGCATGGTGGGGCGTCATTGAAGAACAGTTACGGGAGTTGGCGGCAAAGCACGACCACACGCGAATGATCGAGACCTTCCTCCCACACGAAAAGTTCCCCGTGGACATCCGCCACAACTCGAAGATCTTCCGCGAGAAGCTCGCCGTGTGGGCGGACAAGCAACTCGGCCAGAAGTGGAACCCCGTAAAGTCCACCGACGAACCTGATAGAATCGGTTAGCCCGAACGGAGGTTCATAATAATGCCGGTGCTACAACTGGAACCCAAGCAGGTGGCCGAACTGGTCCGCCAGATGTCGCCGCAGGAGCAACGGCAGGCGCTCTACGCCCTGGCGGAAGGGGCGTCACGCCGCGAAGACCGCATGGCCCTGGCCGAATCGCGATTGATCGAAGCGGCACGCCAGCGCGGACGGGATTGGGCATCCATGACGGAAATCGAACGGGAAGTGTTCGTCGATGACTTCTTGCACGAGGAGTAATTGTGCGAGACGTTGTCGTATTCGACACGAACATTCTCTTCTCGTCGATCGGGTGGAAAGGCACGCCGTTCCTTTGTGTCGAGCTTGCCCGAACGGGGCAGATCGAGGCCGTTTCCTGCCGGGAGATTCTCGACGAACTCGCGGAAATACTCGCACGCAAACTCGGCCTCGACCCCCAACTCATCCAGGATACACTCGCCGACTTACTCACTTTCATTCGCGTGGTGCCGATTCCCGGAACGTCGAAAGTGATCGCCGCCGACCCGGACGACGACAAGATTCTGGAATGCGCTGTCGTCGCCGGGGCTACGCACATCGTCAGCGGCGACCGTCGCCATGTGTTGCCGTTGGGGAGCCATGCGGGTATCCCGATCGTTTCAGCCGCGGACTATCTGGCCGGGCGAAATCAGACGGGAACCACCCCATGACAGCCCTCGTCACCGGCGGCGGCGGGTTCCTCGGCGGGCAGGTCGTGCGGTTGCTCCGTGCCCGTGGCGATTCCGTGCGGTCGTTCACCCGCACGCGCTACCCGTGGCTCGACGAACACGGCGTCGAGCAGTGCCTCGGCGATCTGGCCGACCCGGACGCGGTAGCGAACGCGGCGGCCGGGTGCGATG
>CAYUHJ010000261.1:0-8218 GCA_964444365.1 uncultured Alcaligenaceae bacterium
GCTACCGGGAGGCGACGATGGGGCGGATCACCATCTTCGAGCACCCGGAGGGGCGCGAGCAGGCCGACCAGTACGTGGCGCTCGTCAAGGAGATGATCAACCGCGGGGCGAAGGGGGCGTTCGGGGCGACCTTGAACCCGCTCCCTGACGCCGCGGCCGTCGGGCGGGTGATCGGCGAAGACGCCGGGGAGGTGGCCAATGGCTAAGTTCAAGCCCGGCATCCCCACCGGCTTCACCCTCGACGTCAAACCCGTCCGCGACCTCGGCGACTACCTGGACGAGCCCGGCCCGATCCCCGCCCCGCCGAAACCGCAGCGTGAGATTACGGCCGGGCCTTCCCAGGAGGGGCTGGCTTCACCCGCCCCGGCCCAAATCGCGGTGCTCGACCGGCCGCCCGCCCCACCCGTCGCCCCGGTTCCGGTGCCAGCCGTTCCACCGGTCGGGCCCAGTGGCGATCTCCGGCGCCCTGTGGTCGAGGACGGGATGAGACCGCCAACCGGCCCGGCCCGGCCCAAGGCCCCGCGGCGAGAGATGAGCATGACCCCGGACACCCTCCGCATGAGCGACGAGCTTTTGGACCTCGTCCGGAGCGGGTCGGGCCAGCGGGACACCAAGGCCAACGAGCTGTTTCATGCCCTTGTGCTGCTCGCGTACGAGGCCCGCGGCGAGGTCGATACTCACACCATCCCGAAGCGGGGGCAGTGGGGGACGCCGACCGCCCGGGCGTACCCCCGGGAGCTGGCCAACGCCTTCCTCAGGGCCATCCTCCGGAAGTACGTCGGGGTGTCTGACAACCCGACCGGGCTCCGCTACCCGGTGAACGGCGCGGCGTAGCGCCTCATCGGCCGCAGGTAAAAAACTAGGACCGAGCTGGTGACACCCGCCCCGCACCTGTGTTAGGCCTGCCCGCCGCAGAACCCTGTTCTGCCGCCGTGGGGCGCACGACGCGCTCCGCCGGCGTCATCGAAGTAGACCGGCAGTGCCGCCCGGAGTAGGCCCGCCACCAACGGGCCGAAAGGGTTTCGGCGGCCTCACCAGCCGCCGCGTTCTTGGCACTGACTCGTAGCGCTGGGTGCGCCGAGAGGCGCTCGCCCAGTGCGATGAGGGCTCGTCCCAGTAATCCCTCCCTGTGCCCTCGTATGGCAGAGGAGGTCCAATCGGGACGTTCTACTCAATGCTCATCAGAGCCCCCGGAACGGGGGCGACCAGGACCGACCCGACCCGCGACCGCGGGTCGGGCCGCAGCGAATCGAAACGGGTGCAAATCCCGCCCGGGGGGCGAGGGCCACAGCTCGATCGAGCAATTCGGGTGCAAGTCCCGTTAAGGCCCGCGCAACCCGGCTGGCGTGGGGAGCCCCCGCCTGGGCGACCAGGGGGGCCGGCCGCCGACCGCGGCCGGGGATCGTCCGACAAAAGACGACCGCGAACAGCTCAACCACGAGAGGCCCGAAAGGGCTTGCCAGTGAGTCCCGGGGAAGACGGGGCCGAACCGCGAAACATCCGACACGGAATTGGTAGGGGACAGCTTCTTCTTTCTGGTCCCCGAAATGGCAGACGCCGTCTGCCGAAATCGTGACCCGGCGGGAGCCGGGCGCACGCCGTGCGGATCCGGGGGGTAACGCCTCCTAGCGACGTGAGCCTCGGGACGGAGGTCGCTGCTAACTGGGGAAGTCGTGTGGCCGCCGGGGTGGTGCCCGGTGCCCGGAACAGTCGTCCGGGTGGTCCAAACGCCGCACGATGGGAGCGGGGTGCGAGTAGGAGTCGGCTTCGGCCGAGCGGAGGCGCTGCAAGGCAGTGGCGCGGCCGTCTGGTCCCAACGGGTGGTGCCGGGGACATACAGCGACGAAAGCACCGACGAGTTTTACCGGTCTCGATGACCCGTCGGGCGGGCGTAGCGGCTCACGCCGCTGACGCCCCGCCCGACCCTGGGTAAGGGGGGAGTGCGCCTATCCGCCGCACCGGAGCCGTTCGGGAGAACGGTACCCGGGCGAGGAGTCGGCGACCCGACGGCGGACACACAAAGGAGGTTTGATCGGAGTCCGTCGGAGGTTCGCGGGGCGCTACCACCATACATTGGGGAGCCGCAACCGCGGAAAGAAGCCGGGACAGGATACCGGCCGGGTTTTCCGTGCAGGAGGTTCCGTGGCGCCGTTACGCACACGGGGCCGGGCGGTTCACGACGAACCCGCCCCGCCGGAGGTTGCGGTCAGCCGGCTGCCGACTGGTTTGTCAGCGGCAGGCCGGCGGCTCGAAGGATTACGGGCGACGGTTTGAGGATTTCTCGTGCGGCTTTCCGGGAGGGTTGTGCCCAGAAACAACCCTCCCTTCCATTTGGAAGGGGGAAGATGGAGCGAATTATTGAGGTTCCCACCGGGGTGGCCGACAACCCGGGTGAGGAACGTATGACGTACCGCACCGAAGCCACCACCGTCGCGGGGTTCATCCAGCAACTCGCGGTGGGGTATGTGCGGAACGGGTATTTCTTCTACGTCACCGGGCTGATCCCCGCGCACAAGGACCCGGCGGCTGTCGATGCCAAATTGGTCGGACGGTACGGGGCCGGTCTCTCGAAGTGGGCCAGGGGCCGGAGGAAGGGGGCGGGGGTGTCGAACACCCAGTACCTCCGCCACGGCCGGTTCTTCGTGCTGTTGGCTACCCACGGTGAGGGGACGTTCTTCGCCGAGGAGGGGGATGCCGTGCGGGATGTCCGCCGGGTGCCGATCAAGTACGGGGGGTACGCGGTCGGGTATTCCGGCGGACACGTCCAGGTCCGAATCGAGCGGGAGCGGTATTTGGGTCTGAAGGCCCACCTCTGCCAGTTCGCCACCCGCCTGACGGCCGAGGAGATGGCTCGGGTGATCCGGGCCGAACTCCGCTTCGAGCCGTACGCCCCGATCCGCAGCCAGTGCATGGCCGTGCTCCGGGCGGTGAACCGGGCCCGCGTCGTCGCCGGTTTGCCGGAGGTCCCCCGCACCTGCCTCCGGTTCCGGCGGCGGGTGGTGGGTCCATTCGACCCCCCGACCGGGGAGGACGACGGGGGGCTCGGGTTCTGAACCCCCGCCGGGGAGGGGGCAATGCCGCCTCTAGGCGGCGGGCTCCTCGTCGGTCTTATCCCGACCGCCTTGTTCGTAAATCCAGGTGTTCGCCAGGTCGGCCACCTTGGCGACGACCAGGAGGTCGTCCCGGTAGAAGCCGTCGGTACTCGCCCACTTCTCGGCCTCCGACGGTTTGTACAGGCGGGTGATGGTGACCGAGTGGCTCACCCCGGCCTCGGTCGGGTTTGCCCAGACGCTGGCCCGGATGCGTCCCAGGCGGATTTCGTGGACCGGCTTGTTCGGCGTGCTCATGCTCTCTCCTTGGATGGCGGGCCGATGGCGGCCCTTTCAGGGAGCGGTCGGCCGGACGCCGCCGCGGGTTGAGGGTTGAGCGCTCGAACACCGGCCGTTCTTCCCCGATCCGGGCCGGTACACCGAAACAGGCCGGTTTACCGCCACCGAACCGGAACACCGGGTGCACCCGCAGGGTGCATGATGTGTTGGGCTCGGGACCGGGTACGACGTTCCGCCGGTTTACCGATCGAGGGCGGGAACACGGCGGGCGGGTCAGGGGTCCGAACGTACCGAGGTGCGGGGCGTAGGGCGGCGAGCGGGTCAAAACCGGCCCGCCGCCTCGCAGGGGTTAGATCAGCCGCCCCGAGGGCCGGAATACTCCCACACGAGGTCGCAGATGACCTCCCCGCCCCGGCACCGGTAGCGGCCCTGCAAGGCCATCCCGCGCTCGAACCACCGAAGATCGAACGCGAGGGCCGGGAACCGCCGGGAGGCATCGAACACGACAGGAAGCGGCGGGCCCCAGGCCGTGTCGAAGTGCACCACGGCCGCGACGACCGCCCCCCGGACGGTCGCCCTCCCCAAGACCGCCCGACGGGCGTTCCACTTGGTCCCCCAGTGCTCGACGCACCACTCGTACCCGCCCGAGTTGAACCCGTCGGTCGGGGCGGAAAACCACCCGGTCGTGGGGTGCGCGTCCCGCCACTCCTCGGCCACCCGGTCGCGCTCGGCGAACTCGGCCGGGTAGGGGACGAATCGGTTAAAGTCGATTACCCTCCCCTCCGACCCGGCGAGCTCGAGGAACTCCCGGACCCGCTCGTCTTCCCCGCTCACGTGTAAATCGTTCTCGCACCAGTTCGGCATACTCCTCCGCCAGTCGTTACGGCCGCGCCCCTCCTCCCAGCAATGTTTTCCCCGGAGGGGTGGGGGTCGGCCTGGTCTACGCCCCGGCTGGGACCAGGACGGCCCCCGCCCCCGGGGAAACGAAACCGCTGCCGCGGCCCCGGGGCCGCGTCCGCCTTGTGGCAGGGAGGGGAGGGATCGGCCCGGCCGGGCCGATTCGGCTCGGGCGTTCGGCCGGGGGTGAGCGGTCAAGGTGGAGGCCGGGGGAGGGGGATCGCCCGGGCTGCACAAGCGGAGCGCGGAAGCCCGGGGACACCCCCGGCACGACCTTGACGGCGAGGGGGCGGCACGCCCCCTTCCTCGGCCCGGAGCCGGCGCATCATTTCGCCGCAGCCGGCACCGGACGGTGCCTGACGTGCCGGGCGCGGACAAATCACCACGGGGGAAACGGGACGGGCCGAAAACCCGGCGTGCCCGAAATCCCGGTAGCCCGGGGTTCCGGAACACCGGGGGAACCTGTGTCCGGTCAGAGGTGCCCGCGCTCGGCCAGGCTCACGGCCCCCTCGCGGCCGAGAATCAGGTGGTCGTGGAGTTTCACCCCGAGCGTCTCGCCCGCGGCCTTCACCCGGGCCGTGGTTTCGAGGTCCTTCAGCGACGGGGACAGGTCCCCGCTCGGGTGGTTGTGGGCGAGGAGAATACCGGCGCTCGCGGTTTGGAGCGCGATGCCGAACACGACCCGGGGGTCGATGGGGACGGAGTCGAACCCGCCGGTCGCGAGCTTCACCCAGCCGAGCGGTTGCAGGCGGGTGTCCACGCACGCGAGGTACACCTCCTCCAGGTAGTCGATCGTGTCCGGGTTCCACACCCGGCGGAAATAGTCCTCGGCGCGCATGCGGTCTGCGACGACGAAGGGGAGGGTTTCCTGCTGGGTGCTCACCCGGCGGGCGCGGCGGTAGCTCACCTTGAGCTCGGCGAGCCTCGGGCAGCGGTCAAAAGTCGTGAGGCGAATCATAAAAACGTCCTGCTCGAAATCCCCGCCGAGCCGTCCCGGCGGGGAGTGCTAATTCGGGTCCGGGGTCTTTCACTGACATTACGGTCCGTCGGGCTACGGCAGGGGTTCGGCGGCCCCCGCGTCGCCGCGGGCCTCGGCGAGGGCGGCAAGCGCCTGTTCCCTGGCGGCTGTCTGCCCCTCGGTCAGCCCGACGCCGTGCTCGAGGTCCTTGTCCACGGTTTCCCGGAGGAGGCAGTCGAGGGCGTCGGCCAACTTCGGGGCGGACCGTCGGAGCTGCCCCTCGGGGAAGTCGATGACCCGCGAGTGCTCGAACTCTTCATCGCCGTCCAGGTCGACGAGGGCCGAAAAGGTTTCGCCCTCGCAGTCCTCCCAGCACGTGGCTGCCTCGCTCGCCGCGTTGCAGGCGGCCGCGGCCGCCCCCTCCGGCGTGTCCGCCGTGATGCCGGTGAAGGTGAGGCGCATCTCGCGGTAGAGGTGAACCGTGTACGTGCTCACCGCCCCCTCCGCAATTCCGCCTGCCAGTCCCAAAAGGTGAGTTTCGTCGGGCGGCCGGGGGCCGAGTCCGGGTCGAACACGACGACGGCCGACGGGTCCTGCGGCCGGTCGGCCGGGTTCCCGGGGTTTCTAAACCGCACCCGGCCTTTCAAGAGCCGGATTTCGGAAGCGTGGGCGCAGTGCTCGTGCCACCAGCGGGTGTCCGTCCGGGGCACGATCAGGCACGCGACGAAGGCACCTGCGGTCCGGCACTCGGTCACCGCCTTCTCGACCCACCGCGGGGCTTCTGCCCCGTATGGCGGATTTAGAAACACCCGCTCGCCCGCCCAGCTCTGGGCGAGGCCGTCCTCGGCCCGGGTGAAATAGCGCGGGCATTTCGCGTTCTCGGGCGTAGCACACGGGTCGAGCGTGAAGCGGAACTCGGCGTGCAAGAGGTCGAACAGCTCCTGGGGGGTTTCCCACTCGACCGACGGCTTTCGGCCGCCGAGGGTGGAAGCGACATTGGTCATAGTCCTCCGTAAGGGGTCTCGAATCAGTTTGTGCTCGGGGGCGGCCCCGCCGGGTTTCCGGCGGGGCTACCGGCTAATTCACGAGGGTGATTTCCCACCCGTCCCGGGCGGATTCCCGGTGGGCGACGAGCGGCACCCGCTTCCACACCCCGGGGCGGATTTCGACCGGCACCCGGAAGGGGATTTCGAGCGCGTCCGAGCGGACCGCTCGTCGGGCGAGGGAAAACCGGAAGAGGGCGTAGCGGAGGTTTTCCGCCCCGGCGGTTTCCGGGGCACCCTCCGCCGTCCGGACGCACGCGCGCCACGCGGCGGCGGTGAGGGACACCGGCTCACGGAGGGTAACCCAGTCGGCCGGGAGGGGGGCCGTTGACGGGGCCGTGTCGGGGCTGGTAGTAGTCATGCTTCCATTCATCTGTTCCATCCTTTTCGGGGGCCACCGCGTTCCGGCGCGGCGGCCCCAAACTTTTCTGCCGCCACCTCCCCCCGAGAACGATTTTCCCCGGCGGTGGGGGGCGGCCTGGTTTCACAGTCGCTCCGCGGGCGAACCAGGCCGCCCCCCGCCCCGGGGAAAAGGAAAGAGCTGCCGCGGCCCGGAGGGGCCGCGACCGCCTTGTGGGAGAAAGAACAGGGATCGGCCCGGCGGGCCGATTCGGGCCGGGCGTTCGGCCGGGGTGAGCGGTCAAGGGGGGACGGGGGAGGGGGATCGCCCGGGCTGCACAAGCCGAAGGCGCGGAAGCCCGGGGACACCCCCGGACCCCCTTGACGGCGGGGGGCGGCACGCCCCCTTCCCCGCGTTAGGGATGCGGAGGGGGCCCGGAAGGGCCGTCCGGCCTTTAGGCCGGACCGAGCGGGAGCGGAGCCCGGAGAAGCCCGGGCCCGGAGGGCAACGCCCGCACCTGCTCGATGAATCCAGGTCCTTCGCCGGTCAGACGAGTTCGATGACGAGCCGCACCGGTCGGCCGGTCTCGTCGTGCTCGGTCAGGACGGTGAATAACCCTCCGTCCCCGCTTGCCTGGTAGACGAGCCCCGAAGCGCCGACCATGTGGCACTTCGCCCCGCCCGCGAGCGGCCGAGAGACCGCGTCCCAGTCGGCCAAGGGGTTTTTCTGGCCGATCTCCGCGTCGTCCCGGAACGCCTCAGGCGCCCCGATCAAGATGAGGCCGGCATCGACGGCGAACATGCCGAGGAGCTGTCGCTTCATAATCCTCTGTCGAGTCGAAGTCAGTCCATAAAACCGCAGGGCGGTGGGCCGCGGGCACCGAAGTCAAGCCTCGCACCCGCCGGGCGCGGAGGCAACTCACCGCGGTCGAGGCCGGCCGCCCGGCGGGGAGTCGGGCTCTGTCATGACAGCCCGGCACCCCTCACGCGGCGAGGACCGCGGAAACGACCGCCCGGGCGCGGCGGACGGCCTCCGCCCGCCGCTCGAACGGGATTGACGGGTCGATCTCGCGGAGGAGGTTTTCGAGCGCGGAGAAGAGCTCGGGTGCGGCCGCGATGAGCCTCCCGTTCGCGTCCCGCTCGTCCTCCGGCGGGAGGCGGCCGTCTTCGTCCTCATGTGCGAGCTCGGCGATGTAGAGGTCGGGGTGTTTCCCTATCGGGTCGGGGGCGACGACGTACGGGAAGTCGAAATCCCAGGGTCCGGGGGTGTGTTTTGCGATCGTCATGGGCGCTGTCTCGAAATAAATACCGGGCGGGGCCGCCGCCCGGCGGGGAAGTTGTTTTCGGGGCGCGCGTGCTAATCCTCCTCGGACAGCATCACGGTGACGCACGGCGAGCCGTCGTCCGCGGGGCCGCAGACGGCGCGGAGCGTCTTCCTGACCCGCCGCTCGCCCGTCCGAACGACGACGTCGAACCGGACCTCGGTCGCGGGCTTCGCCGCGCGGCGGACGGCGAGGTGCATCGGCCAGAGCACGTCCCAGAGCCGCCCCCGCTCGTCCTGACCGGTGGCACCTGGGGGGAGTGTGACGCAGTCGTGCCAGGCGGCGGTGGTCAAGGCCACGGGGCACTTGAACCCGAGCTCGCGGGCGAGG
>CAYUHJ010000262.1:0-1640 GCA_964444365.1 uncultured Alcaligenaceae bacterium
GCTAATCGCTATACGAAAGTTGGGGAAGCGGACTACGGTGGTGGCCGGTCTGCTAAACCGCCTGATTACGTTCTCGACCCGGTCCGCCCCCCCGGTGGGCGAATTCCCTCATCTTCGGCAGGGTCGTCGGGAGATGTTCAAGAACGTGCGGGCCGGGTCCGAGTCGGCCGATTACGGCGTTCTATCAGCCTATCAGCGGGCGGGCGTCTGAATGATTTCGCCGCACGCGGGAACGAGTTGGGACCAGCGATCCACCGGCAGCCCGGCCAGCGTACCCAATAGGGCCGCGATGGGACCGCCGTGCGTCACCCCGACAACCCGCCCGTCCGCCGGGAGGTCGGCGTACCACGCGAGGACGCGGTCGCGCAGCCCGAACGTCGTCTCCCCGCCGTGCGGTCGCCACGTTCCGGGGTCGGTCACCAGGCCCATCATGGCGTTTCCCGTCTCGGCGTATATGTCGTCCCAGCGGCGCAACTCCCACGCCCCGAAGCACCGCTCCCGCAACCGGGCGTCGGCCACCGGGGCGACGCCGGCCACAGCCGCGACCGCCTCGGCGAGGGCGGCACACCGGGCCAGGCCGCTGTGGAACAGGTGGGTGATCGGGCCGTGTGTCATCAGGGCGGCGACGACCTCCCGACTGCGGATCGGGCCGTCGTCGCCCAACGGCACGTCACTGCTCCCGTAGCAGACACCTCGGAAGGCGTCCGCGACGGGCGGGTGGCGGACGAGCAGGACGGATCGGCTCATCGCCCGTACCCGGTGACGGCGGCCAGCAGGAAGGCGCACTGGCCGAAGTAGCACCCGCACCCCAGGCAGTCCCCGGTCACCCCGCCGAGCCGCCGGCGGACGTACTCGGCCCACACGACGGTGACGACCGCGGCGGCCACCACCCCGACCCCGGTGCGGAGCGGGGCCGCCCACCCGCACGCCGCGACGCCCGGCACGGCCAGCAGGGTGCCGACCGCCAGTTCCCGCCACCCGATCCGCTCGCCCACGTCCTTCGCCAGGCTCTCGCGGTTCGCAACCGGCGGGGACGCGGCCATCAGCAGAAGGATCGCCCACCGCCCGACCGCGCCTGACGCGGCGATGGTCGCAATCACCTCTCCGGCGGGCAGGGACGCGACGCACCCGCCCCGCAGCAGCACCGCCAGCGTCAGCCCGAGCGCGCCGAAGCTGCCGACCCGGCTGTCCTTCATGATCCGCAGGACGTCCTCGCGGGTCCACCCGCCGCCGAACGCGTCGCAGCAGTCGGCCACCGCGTCTTCGTGGAACCCGCCCGTCAGCAGTGCCTCGGCGATCAGGCCGAGGGCCACGGCGACGACCGGCGGCCAGAGCAAGAGGGCCGCCCAGACCACCCCGCCGGTGAACGTCCCGACCAGCCCGCCGACGAGCGGGAAGTACACGACTGCCGCCCGCAACAGGGTGCGGTCCGGGTCGGGCCGGTTCATCCCGCCGGGCAGCGGCACGCGGGTCAGGAACTGGACGGCGGTGATCGCGGCGTGCAGCTGGCGGCTAAGGCCCATCGGCGCGGACCCCGGCCTGGTCGAGGGTGGCCATGCGAGTGACGACGGCCGCGGCGGCATCGAGGAGCGGCATCAGCAGAAGCGCCCCGGTCCCCTCCCCGAGCCGCATCCCCCAGT